>NZ_VSLZ01000001.1:1033539-1378052 GCF_010747475.1 Halorussus sp. MSC15.2
CGTCAGGGCCGACTTCGTCGAGGCGTTCGCGCGGCACCGGCGCGGTGCCGTAACCGAGTTCCGCCACGCGGCCACCGACTGGGGAGTTCGCTTCGACGACATCGAGGCGGAGGTCTGCCTCTGGCACGGCGAGAACGACGCGAACGTCCCCATCGACGGCGTCCGACGCCTCGAAGAGAGGATACCGACCGCCGAACTCCGCGCGTTCGAGGACGCCGACCACCTCGGGACGCTTCTCCGAGCAGTCCCGGACGTGCTGGCGGAACACCGATGACGCGGCCGATTTCACCGACGCGTCCGGGCGAACGCCACCTGCTGGCGCGGGCCGTAACCGAGCGAGACCACGCCGATTGATATGCGGAGGGCGCGAACAGGGCTGGAGAGCGACATGAAACGCGTCCAGTTGTCGGTCAGCTATCCGGACAGGTTCGTCCACCCCATTCAGCGCCGAATCGTGTCGGACCTGCCGATTACGCGCGCCGAGTTACTGATGTGGAGTCCGACCGAGGACGCGACGACGCTGCTCTGGTGCGACGGCGACCGGGACGCCACCGCGCAGGCCGTCGCCGACGTGGAGTCGCTGGTCGCGAGCAACTTCGTCGAGGACGCCGACGGCACCTACGCGTTCCTGCGGCAGGACGACTACGAGTTCCCGGCGGTGCTGCTCGAACTCGTCGCCGACGCGCGGGTCATCTTCCTCCCGCCGGTCACGTTCCTCGAAACGGGCGACGTGCAGTTCGAAGCCGTCGGCGAATCGGAGGCGCTCGGTGCGTTCCACGAGGAACTCTCGGCGCTCGGCGACCTCACCGTCGAACGGGTCCGCGAGTTCGAGCGGCGCGACTCGCCGTCGCGCCTCACCGACCGCCAGCGGGCGGCGCTCGACGCCGCGGTCTCGGTCGGCTACTACGACGTGCCGCGAAACGGCACGGTCGCGGACGTCGCAGACGCTCTCGACTGTTCGTCCAGTACGGCGGGGGAACTGCTGCGCAAGGCGGAGGCGGCCGTCATCTCGGACTACACCGAGACGCGCTGACGCGAATCGAGAGCAGGTGTCAGTTCCGCCGACCTCGACTCTCCCACCTATAAGACGCCCCGTATCGAACGGCCGGTATGCTCAACCTCATCCTCGACGACTTCATGGTCGAACTCAAGGACGGAGCCATCCGGAACGTCGGTCCCTCGAACAAGTCCGGCACCGCGAAACTGTTCGACGTGGAGTCGGCCGAAGCGCGGGAGTTCGGCGACAAGCGCGTGAAGATAGTCTGCGAGGACGACGACGGAAACGAGGTGCAGGTCGCGCTGTTCCCCGAGCAGGTCCGTGACATCGCCGACGACATCGAGGCGATGGAGGACGACAGTCCGGTCTTCGAGTAGCGATTCGATTCCGGACGCGGACGGGTCGAGTTTCGGGCAAGTGAACCGCCGGGACGCGTCGCGGTCACCGCCGAGTCACCGTTCCTTCCGAACCGATGTCGAACGCCAGACTGTCGCCGTCTGCATCGTCTTCGGGATAGTAATGGACGTGGTCCTCGTCGGTCATTCTCCGGTTGTTCTCGTACACGTTGTACCGGACGACGTACGGTCGAGTCTCGGCGACGTTCTCGCGCTGCGCTCGCCCCTGCGGTTCGACGTCGATGCGTTCGTCGGACGCTCGCGCCTCGGCGCGGGTCGCGTCACCGCCGCCGCGGAACAGCCCCATCTCGACCGTGTAGGGGCTATCGGTGTGGTTGAACACGACCAAATCGAGCATCGGCGACCGGGACGACTGCACCGAACAACCGGCCAGCGCGGTCGCCACGGTCGTCGCTCCGAGGAGGACTCTCCGACGTCTCACGCTCGAACCACTTCGCGCAGTCGATAAATATCTTCTCTGCGTCGTTCGTGTGACGAACGTCGTTCGTCTGGCCTCTCTGCGCTCGCCGGTCACTTTCAAGGGTCTCCGCGTTGGCGTTCAACCGATGGCACCCGACGAGGCGGACGACTCTCAGGAACGCACCGACCCGGAGAAGGCCGACCACTACCGCCACGACGACGGGACCGACGAAATCGTCTTCGCGGTCGAGGAGGGGCGCGTGCTCGCGATTCGGGAGTATCGGAGCGTCGAGGCGTTCGAGCGAGCGGTCGGGGACGCCGAGTACGTCGGCGTCCACGAGGGGGTCGCGGACCTGCCGGGAGTCGAGGCGTTCGCGAACGACGGAAGCGACGAGTAGCCCGGCCAGTTTCGACAACAGTTTTAGGCCGGGGCTATTTTGCTCGCGTATAATGGGTTCGTGTATCATCTGCGGGGCTCCTGCCGACGGCGCTATTTGCCAGAGCCACGAGCAGGACGTCCTCTTCGAGTTCACCGGCAACCACCCGAATCAACTGACGTCGGGTCGGTACTACAAAGGAACCGTCGACGGCTTCGCCGAGTTCGGCGTCTTCGTCAACGTCGGCGACCGAGTCACTGGTCTGCTCCACAAGAGCGAACTCGACCAGCGACTCGAATCGCTCGACTGGGACGAGGGCGACGAGGTGTTCGTACAGGTCACCGGCGTGCGAGACAACGGAAACGTGGACCTCGGTTGGTCCATCCGCCAGTCCGAACGCGAGTTCCGAGGGAAGCTCATCGACGACCCCGAACAGGGTGCGGTTCTCCCCGAGGACGCCGAGGCGAGCGACGACAACGACGACCAGCAAGCGACGACCGACGGCGCGGGGACGGTAGACCCTGCGACCGAGCGAGACGCAGAGTCCGACACCCGGTCGCAGACGGACTCCGCGTCCGAGTCGGAGGCGGACTCCGAGTCGGAGATAGAATCCGAATCTGAGTCCGAATCCGAATCTGAGTCCGAATCCGACGCGGAAACGACGTCCGAGCCTGAACCGGTCACCGAAGACGAATCGGAGTCCGACGAGGAGTCCCCCGCAGACTCCGGGCCGTCCCGCGTCGAAATCGATAGTCTCAGCGACCGCGTGAACGACGAGGTTCGCATCGAGGGCGAAATCGTCGGCGCGCGCCAGACCAGCGGTCCGACCGTCTTCGAGGTCCGCGACGAGACCGCGACGGTCGATTGCGCCGCGTTCGTCGAGGCGGGCGTCCGTGCCTACCCCGAAGTCGAGACGGGCGACCTCGTCCGACTCGACGGCGTCGTCGAACTCCGGAACAACGAGTTGCAGGTCGAGACCGACGACCTCGTGAAACTGGAGGGCGACGAGCGCGAGACCGTCGAGACTCGCCTCGAAGACGCGCTGCGCGCCGAGGCCCGACCCGACGACGTGGACCTGCTGGCCGACCACGAGTCGGTCACCGCGGTCCGCGACCGCATCCGCGACGCGGCCGAGGAGATTCGCCGCGCGGTCATGGAGTCCCGCCCGGTCATCGTCCGGCACAACGCCACCGCCGACGGCTACGTCGCCGGTGCGGCCATCGAGCGCGCGGTCCTGCCGCTGGTCCGCGACGAACACGCCAAGAGCGACGCCGAGTACCACTTCTTCGACCGGCGACCGCTCGAAGACGGCGACTACGACATGGCCGACGCGACCAAGGACGTGACGACGATGCTCGACAACCGGGAGCGCCACGACGAGAAACTCCCGCTGTTCGTCGTCGTCTCGGCCGGAAGCACCGAGGAGTCCGGCGACGGATTCGAACTCCTCGACATCTACGACGCTCCCCGAATCGTCGTGGACGCGACGTACCCCGACGAGGACGTGGCCGACCTCGCCGACGTGGCGGTCAACCCGTACCTCGAAGGGAGCGAGGCGGACGACCTCACCGTCGGCGTCCTCGGCGCGAACGTCGCCGCCCACGTCAACGCCGACGTGCGCGACGACATCTCGCACCTCCCGGCAGTCAGCTACTGGGAGGACACTCCCGAGGCGTACACCGACCTCGCGACCGAGGCGGGCTACGATGAGGACCACACCACCGCGCTCCGCGAGGCGGTCGCGCTGGAGGCGTACTACCAGTCCTACGAGGACAAGCGCGAACTCATCACCGACCTCCTCTTCGAGCACGAGAAGCGCGACCTCGCCGAACACGTCGGCGAGCAGTTCCGCGAGAAGCTCCAGACCGAACTCGACACCGTGGAACCGAACCTCTCGGTCCGCGGCGAGAACGGCGTCTCGTTCACCGTCCTCGACACCGAGGCGTTCACCCACCGGTTCGACTTCCCGCCGACGGCGCTCCTGCTGGACGCCATCCACCGGCAGGAACTCGGCGCGGAGGGCGCGCCCGGCGACGACCACGTCACCCTCGGCGTGGACGAAGACGAGATTCACGTCCGGAGCGACGGCCGGGTCAACGCCCGCGACATCGCCGCGGCGGCCAGCGAGACGGCCGAGAACGCGGGCATCTCGGCGAAGGGCACCCGCGACGGCGCAATCGAGTTCCTCTCGGGTGAGCGCGACGACGCGCTCGACGCCGTGGTCGGGGCCATCAGCGAGCAGTTGTAGAACGGCCGTAATCGATTCTTCTTTCGTCGGTGTTATCGCTCCGTAGCGGCGCCTCCGGTTCGGGAATCGGTCGTCGCTATCCCTCCGTCCTACCGCTCTTCCTCGGGGGCGGACGCTCCGACCGACTCCATTTCCGGCAGGTCTGCCAGCGGCACTCCCCACGCCGCGACCGCTCCGCCGCCGACTAGCACGAGCGCACCGAGCGCCGCCAGCATCGCCGGGAGCGCCGACACCGCCAGCGCGCCGGCGACGATTTTGAGCGGTGCGACCGCGACCGAACGGAGCATCGAGACGGTGCTCAGGACCGACGCCCGACCGCGCGACCGGATTTCGTCGTTGATGTGGCCGTCGGCGAGCGGTCGGGAGGTGGCCGACAGCGCCCGAAGGAGGAAGAACAGCGGGAGCGCGAGCCACGGTTCTGCAAGGACCGCGAGCAGGCCGCCCGCCGCGAGGACGGGGACGACCCGGAACCACGTCGAGACGCCGACAACCGCCTCCAGTCGGCCGGTCTGGCTCGCGGCGGCGGCCGAGACCAGCGTCAGACCCGCGTATACAGCGCCGAGTCGGGCGGGGTCGATGCCCAACACGTCCACGCTCACGGGCTGGACGAACAGGAGCGCCGACGAGACGACACCGAGGAACAGCGCGGTGTAGGCGACGAACGACCGGAGTCCCGGCCGCGCGAACTCCGTCCGGGTGACGGTGACGGCCTCCGAGACGGTGAGGTAATCGGCCGTGTCGCTCGCAGAGCGGTTCCGGCTTTCTTCGGAGACCGCTTCTCTTCTCCCGGACCTCGCCTCGTTCCCCCGCGCCCGCCGCGACGGCACGGCGGCGAGTAGCAGGACGACGCCCGCGAGTAGCGCGGCGGCGTCGAGCGCCCACGGCAGGAGGCGGCTGACGGCGTACGCTCGACTCCCGACGAGCGCCGCGCCCGCCTGCCCCGCGAGACCGAGCGCGCGGGCGTGGCCGGAGACCCGCGCGAACTCGGTCTCGGCGTCCTCGTCGGCCAGCACCTCGTAGAGCCACGCGTCCGACGCGCCCGACGAGAACGTCGCGCCGACCGCCCGGACGACCACGGCCGCGAGGAACGCCGGGAACGAGTGGGCGAGCGCGTACCCCACAGCACCGAGCGCTCCCAACGCGTTGGCGACGGCGAGACCGTTCCGGCGGCCGACGCGGTCGGCGAGGTAGCCCGTCGGAAACTCGAATCCGAGGACCGCCACGGTGTAGGTGGCCTCCAGCAGGCCGAACTGCGCCAGCGAGAGACCCCGCGACTGATAGAAGACGACGTAGATGGGCACCGTGAACGCCAGCGACCGCGAGAGGACATAACAGTAGAAGACGAGGACGGGACGCGACGGGAGGCGCTCTTCGACGGACTCGCGGATTCCTCGTCCCCGGGTACGTCTCGACATGTGGTGTGACAATTGTCACACAACGATATGAGAGTTGTTCGAGACGTGATACCATCACATTCGGTGCTTCGCGGTGGCCCTTCCACGGTCGCAGTCGCCGACTGCCACCGCGGTTTTCCCACGCGACGGCGTAGGGTCGCGGTATGAGCGCGCTCGATACGGCGATGCGGTTCTACCCCTACGTCTTCCACCCGGGCGTGATGGTCGGCGCGGGGGCGCTCGTGGTGATTCATCACGAGTGGGCGCGCAAAGACGCCGATTGGTCGGCGCTCTGGCGGCGTTTCGGCGCGTTCCTCGCCGCGGGCGTCCTCTCGCTCGCGCCGACGCTGGCGTACGTCCTCGTCACGGGTCAGGGTCTCTACGAGGTGACGAAGGGCAACGTCTGGCAGGTGGACGCGCTGGTCGGGGTCGGCGTCTTCGTCACGGCGGGCGCGACGTGGTTCGTCTGGCACCGCTACGACTGGGGGTCGCTGGTTCCGGGGTATCTGGAGGCGCTCGTCCTCGTGACGATTCCCTACGTCGCGCTCTCTCCGTTCTGGAACCTCTCTGGTCACGTCACCATGGCGCTGATGCCGACGCTCTACCTGACGCTGGTGGACCGCACGTTCTGGCCGACGCTGGCGATTCCGGTGGTCATGGTGCCGAACCGACTGTACCTGAACGCTCACACGCCGGTCCAGACGGTCGGCGCGTTTCTGCTGACCGCGGTGCTGGTCGTCGGTGCGTTCTGGATGCAGACCGGCGGGAGGTTGCGCACGGAACCCGAGTCGGCGGCGTCGTGACGCCTCCGGAAACTCCTTCGGGAGGACAAAGGGGCCGGTCGCTCGCGTTTACGTGGTCGTCTGGGCGGGCGACTATTCGGGTGAGCCGTCAGGCGAACCCGAATATCCCGGCCAGCGACCGCGAGCGACCGGGGGCTTTCTAACCTCACCCCTCCGCAAAGCCGGTGACTCTTCGAGAATTACCCTTCCCGAGATACAGCGTAGTTACACGTCGTTAGTCGCGTAGTCGTAGACGACACCCTTATCCCGCCCAACCGACCAAATACCACGTAATGAGTACCGAGACGCCGGACGCCACCGAGACCGAGGCGTTCGAGCGAGTCTGCGAGGACCTCGTCGAGCGTATCCTCGACGGTGACGTGGAGCGCGACGACCTCGAGAGCGTGAAGCTGGAAGTCTGTTCGGAGCACTCCTCGCCGAAGGTCCCCAAGAACTCGGAACTGCTCGACTACGCGCCGGACGAGCGCCGCGAGGACCTGCAGGAGGTCCTCCAGAACAAGCCCGTCCGGACCGCCTCGGGCGTCTCGCCGGTCGCCATCATGACCAGCCCGCACCAGTGCCCCCACGGCAAGTGCCTCTACTGTCCGGGCGGTCCCGGGTCGGAGTTCTCCTCCTCGCAGAGCTACACCGGCCACGAACCCGCCGCCGCGCGCGGCGTGCAGAACGATTACGACCCCTACGGGCAGGTCACGCTCCGCCTCGAACAACTGCGCGAAATCGGCCACCCCGTGGACAAGGTCGAACTCATCCTGATGGGCGGGACGATGACCGCGCGTTCCCACGACTATCAGGAGTGGTTCGTCAAGCGCGCGCTGGAGGCGATGAACGACTACGACACCGGCAAGGAACCCGACCCCGCCGAGGGTGAGAGCTTCGCGCAGGACCCCGAAGACGTGGACTTCCGCTACCTCGAAGACGTCATCGCCGAGAACGAGACGAACGACATCCGGAACATCGGGACCACCTTCGAGACCAAGCCCGACTGGTGTGACCCCGAGCAGATAGACCGGATGCTCGACCTCGGCGGCACGAAGGTCGAGGTGGGCGTCCAGACCACCTACGAGCGCATCAACCGCGAGATGCACCGCGGCCACGGCGTACAGGCCTCCATCGACGCCAATCGCCGCCTGCGCGACGCCGCGTTCAAGGTCGGCTTCCACATGATGCCCGGCCAACCCGGGATGAGCCAAGAGATGTGTCTGGAGGACTTCCGCCGCCTGTTCGAGGACGAGAAGTGGAAGCCCGACTACCTCAAAATCTACCCGACGCTCGTGGTCCGGGGCACCGCGACCTACGACTGGTGGCACCGCGACGAGTACGAACCGCTCCAGAACGAGGAGGCCGCCGAACTCGTCGCCGAAATCAAGTCGATGATTCCGAAGTACACCCGCCTCCAGCGCGTCCAACGGGACATCCCCGCGGACTTCATCGACGCCGGGGTGTGGAAGTCGAACCTCCGCCAACTCGCCCGCCAGAAGATGGAGGACCACGGCTGGACCTGCGACTGCATCCGGTGTCGCGAGGTGGGGATGAACGACGAGGACCCCGAGAACGTCGAGTTGGACGTGATGACCTACGAGGCCGCCGGGGGAACCGAACACTTCATCAGCTACGAGGACCCCGACAAGGACCTCCTGATAGGATTCTGTCGCCTCCGCGAACCCGGAAACCCGGTCCGGCGCGAACTCGAAAACGCCGCGCTCGTCCGCGAACTCCACGTCTACGGCCCGATGGTCGAAGTCGGCGACCAGAGCCACGACTGGCAGCACAAGGGGTACGGGAAGAGGCTCCTCCGCAAGGCCGAGGAGATGGCCGGAGACGCGGGCTACGACAAGGTCAGCGTCATCTCGGGCATCGGCGCGCGGGAGTACTACCGCGAGAAACTCGGCTACCATCAGGACGGCCCGTACGTCAGCAAGCGACTGTGAACGCCGAGGCGGACGACTCTACCGGTTCCACCACCGGGAGTACCGGCGATTTTATACGTCTGCTGTCTCGTTATCGGTCATACCCGTGAGTAAGAGATGAGCAACGCACCCCCCGCGGAGGAGTCGCAGGATATCCTCGAACGACTGTTCCGTAGCGGTCGCACGAACGCCCTCCTCGCGTGGTTTCTGGTCGGCGTGCTCGCGCTGGTGTTCGTCGAGAGCGTACTGGACTTCGACCTCCTGTGGATGGCGTTCGTCGCTGCGGCGGGCCTCCTCGTCCTCGTTCCGCCGCTCGCGTACCGCGACTGGCGCGTGATGCTGCCGTGGGAGTTGCTCGCGCTGGCGCTCCTGCCGATTCTCGTCCGCGGACTGTTCGGGGGCGAACTCAGCCTGTTCGCGTACTACCTCTCTGTCGCCGGACTCGCGCTGGTCGTGACCGTGGAACTCCACATGTTCACGACGCTGAACGTGACCCACTGGTTCGCGGTCGTGTTCGTCGTCATGACCACGATGGGGTCGGTCGCGGCGTGGGCCATCGTCCGGTGGAACCTCGACCGGACGTTCGGCACGTCGTACCTCTCGTCGAACGACGCGCTGATGACCGAGTTCGTCTGGGTGACGGCGGCCGGGTTCGCGGCGGGCGTCCTGTTCGACGCGTACTTCAGGCGACGCGACCGTCAACTCTGGCGGGCCATCAACTGGGTGATTCGCCGATGATGCTCCTCCCCCGCCCCTCGACGGTGAACCAGCGACGAATCACGCGAGCCATGCAGGCCGTGTTGCTCGCCGTCGTCGTCTACGGCGTCGCCGCCGGCCAACCGAAGGCCATCGTCAACGGGAGCATCGCGCTCCTGATAACGACGCTGCCCGCGGTCCTCGAACGCAACTACGAGATTCCGCTGGACCCGTGGCTCGGGTTGTGGATAACGACCGCCGTCTTCCTCCACACGCTCGGGTCGGCCGGACTGTACGCACAGATAGGCTGGTGGGACCACCTCACCCACGCCTTCTCGGCGTCGCTGGCCGCGGCGGCCGGGTACATCACCGCCCGGTCGCTCGACCTCCACAGCGACGACATCAGCATCCCGGCCCGGTTCGCGTTCGTCTACATCCTCGTGGTCGTGCTCTCGTTCGGCGTCGTCTGGGAACTGTTCGAGTTCGCGCTGGACGTGGCGGCCGACGAGACCGGTCTCACGATGCCGCTGGCCCAGCACGGACTCGACGACACCATCCGGGACCTGATGTTCAACTCGCTGGGTGCGCTGATGGTCGCGTTCTTCGGACAGGTCCACCTCACCGGCGTCGCCGAGACGATACGAGAGGAGTTGTTCGCGCCGGAGTAACCCTCCCGCGGAACGGAGCGGGTGACGGCGCGCCCTCCCCGCCACTGTTCATTTACTCGCGGACGCGGTAGCGAACGCATGGAACTCACGCTGCTCGGGTCGGGCGGCGACTCCCAGACGCCGATGCCGACCTGCGACTGCCGGGTCTGCGAACCCGCCCGCGAGGAGGGCCTGCCCCACGCCAGATACGGGAACTCCACGCTCGTTCGCGACGCCGACGCCCTCGTGGACGCGCCCGAGTCCATCTGGGCGATGCTCAACCGCGAGCGAGTGATGGACCTCGACTACATCTTCGTCTCGCACCACCACGTGGACCACGTCGGCGGCCTGCGCGTCGTGCAGGCCATCGGGCGACCCGACTTCCCCCTCGAAGACTGGGACAACGAGGACCCCGTGACCGTGGTGATGAGCGAGACGACGTACGACCGCGTCGCCGAGTCGCTCGACATCGAGTCCCAGTACGACGACCGGGGCTACGCCGACTTCGAACTCGTGAGCGACGGCGAGCGGATGGCGCTCGGCGGCGGCGTCGAGGTGACGGGAATCGGCGCACCCCTCGACCCCGACGGACCGGCGGACGCCGCGATGAGCTACTGCTTCGAGAGGGACGGCGAGCGCGTCCTGATTTCGCCGGACGAGACGACGTTCCTCGACCTCTCGAAGGTCCCCGACGACCTCGACCTGTGGGTCAAGGAGTGTGGCATGTTCCGGGAGACGGGCGACGGCGAACCCATCATGACCGAGGAGTTGTGGGCCGAGGAGCGCGAGAGCCAGACTACCTTCGAACAGACGCTCGAACAGGTCCGGACCGTCGAACCCGACCGAACCGTCCTGACCGAAATCGAGGAGATATACCGCCGCCGCCCCGACGAGTACGCCGAACTCGCCGCACAGTACGATGACCTCGGCGTCGAGTTCGGTCGCGACGGCATGGCGATAGCGGTTTGACTCACCAGTCGGTCCGTCGCGGCGACTCGGCAGTCGTCTTCGTTCCGTTCCACCGCATCGACTCGGCAGTCCTCCGTCACGCGGGCGACTTCGGTCGAGGCGATTCTCTCTGGAACCTCCGACGAGCGACTGCGTCCCCCGGTATCGTCGGTGGGTCGCTCGGCGGCGTGAGATAGGAACCAGCAAATACGGCCGGTAGTCCGTGGCCGCGCTAGTACTCGCCGAAACGCGACCTTAGTAACCCGTGGCGAGCGTTCCGTTCGACGAACGCCCTCGATATACGTTAGCACCCCACGGTGCGACGCGAGGGACGGAGACCATCCATGAACACGGTCGAACAACTGAAACAGCGCAAGCATCCGCTGGACGTTCTCGACGACGTGGAGACGTACGCCGCGGAGGGGTTGTCGTTCGACGAAATCGAGGACCGGGAGGGCGAAGGCGAGTGGGAACGGCTGAAGTGGGCCGGACTGTACACCCACGGGACCCACCGGGGGTACTTCATGCTCCGGACGAAGGTCCCCGGCGGCCGACTCACGCCCGAACAGGCCGAGGTCGTGGGCGAAGTCGCCGACGAGTACGCCACGGCACCCGAGGAACACGGCGGCGCGGCGCAGAACGACCTCTGGGGCGACGCGTTCCTCGACCTCACCACCCGGCAGGACGTCCAGATGCACTGGATAGAGATAGCGGACGTCCCGGAGATATGGGACCGCTACGACGAGGTCGGACTGACCACCGTACAGGGGTGTGGCGATTCGGCCCGGAACGTGCTGGGCTGTCCGGTCGCCGGCGTGAGCGACCACGAGTGCTTCGACGCTCAGCCGGTGGTAGACGCCGTCTCGGAGTTCTTCACGGGCAACCGCGAGTACGCCAACCTCCCCCGGAAGTTCAAGCTGACCGTCACCGGCTGTCGGGCGACTGCGCGCAGTCCCAGATAAACGACGTGGGGCTGACCCCGGCGCGACGCACTGTCGATGGCACCGACTGCTACGGCTTTCACGTCCGGGTCGGCGGCGGCCTCTCGGACGGGCCGCGCATGGCCTCGCCGCTCGACGTGTTCGTTCCGCCAGCGGACGCCGTGGAGTTCTGCCGGGCGGTCGCCCAGACGTTCAAGGAGTTGGGCGACCGGCACAACCGCGGCGTCTGCCGGATGCGGTACCTCGTCGAGCAACTGGGTGCCGAGACGTTCGAGCGCGCCGTCCGCGAGCGATGCACGGTGGACCTCCCGACCCGCGGCGAGGACCTGACCGAGGGGTACACCGGCGACCACGTCGGCGTCCACGACCAGACGCAGGAGGGCCTGCAGTACGTCGGATTCAACGTCGTCGGCGGGCGGATGGGCGGCGACGAGTTCGCCGAGATGGCGCGGGCCGCCCGCGAGTTCGGAACGGAGGACACGACGGTCAGGCTCGCGACCGACCAGAACTTCCTCGTCACCCACGTCCCCGAGGAGAACGTGGACGACCTGCTCGCCGAACCGTTCGCCGCGGACTACCAGCCCGACCCCGGCCCGTTCTCGCGGGGCGCGGTCGGCTGTACCGGCAGCGAGTTCTGCAACTACGGTATCATCGAGACCAAGAAGCGCGTCAAACGCTGGGCGCGGGAACTCGACGAGCGAATCGACACTCCCGACGGTCTCGACGTGGTCCGGATGCACATGTCGGGCTGTTCGGCCTCGTGCGCCCAGCCCCAGATTGCGGACGTCGGCTTTCGGGGCGAGACGGTCCAACTCGACGCGGACGGCGACGGCGACGCCGACGACATCGTCGAGGGGATGGACTTCGGCCTCGGCGGCAGCCTCGGGGCAGACAACGAGTTCCTCGACTGGGTCGAGACCGCGGTCCCGGCCGACGCGGTGATTCCGGCGCTCGAAGAGCTGTTCGCGGCCTACGACGAGGAGCGGACGGGCGGCGAGCGATTCTACGAGTGGACCCGGCGAGTCGAGAACGACCGCCTCCGGTCCATCATGCGGGGAGCCGACGCCGACGTCGCCGGAGGTGTCGCCGCCGATGACTGACGACCGCGAGACGCGCCGGGACTCCACCGACGGCGACGAGGAACCAGTCCCGGGCGTCCCCGACGTCGATACGGAGACCGACGCCGACCGGACAGTCCCTCGCGCGGAGGGCGTCCGGACTCACCGGCCGGCGACCGAACACGGGACGATTCCGGGCGACCGAATCGGCCCCGCAGACGAGTCCCGACCGTACGCCTCTCGCGGTGATGACGGCGGGGGTGGGCCGGTCGCCGATGGTGGCTCCGTGAGGAGTTCGAGCGAAGACCCGTCAGAACTCGCCTCCGACGGCGTTGCCGGGAGCACAACGACCGGCGGCTCGTCGGAGCTTTGCTCCGACGGCGGAACGACGCCCGCGAACGTGGACGCCGACGGCAACCTCGGCGACGTGGAGTTCACGCCGCCCGCCGAGGGAGCGAGTCAGGACGTCGAGAACGGCGACCCGACCGAGCGCGTGGGCGTCCCCGACGACGCGGACCTCGACACGCCGGGGTACGGCATCCGCGCGGAGATGAACGACATCGAGACGCCCGACGACAAGACGTGGTTCATGGAACTCGACGAGGCGGTCGTCGAGGAGGACCGGTGCATCCAGTGTGGCACCTGCGTGGCCGCCTGTCCCTCGGACTCCATCGGCATCGGCGACGACGACCTCCCGGAACTCGTGAAGATGTGTACCGGCTGTTCGCTCTGCTGGGACTTCTGCCCGCGGGGCGGTCTCCGGTACGAGCGCCAGTGGAAGATAACCGGCGGCGAGGACAACGTGTCGGGCGCGGGCGACCCCATCACCGAGTTCTCCGCGCGCGTCGAGGACGACTGGCGCGAGGGCGCACAGGACGGCGGCGTGGTCACGTCGGTCCTGAGCCACCTGCTCGACGCCGGTGAGATAGACGGCGCGCTGATAGCGACCGAGTCAGACGACGAGTCGTGGAAGGCCGAGAGCTTCCTCGCCACGACTCGCGAGGAACTGGTCGCCAACGCCGGGAGCTTCTACAACCAGACGATGGCGCTGGGGAACCTCGACCTCGCGCAGTGGGAACACAAACTCCCGGACGAGGACCCCGAGGACCTGAGTCTCGCGCTCGTGGGGACGCCCTGCGAAATCGAAGGCGTCCGCGCGCTGTCGGACTTCGAGTGGGATTACCAGTCCCAGAACGCCATGGTCCGGGCGGTCGAGTACACCGTCGCGCTGATGTGTACGAAGAACTTCAACCACCGGCGTCTCGTCGGCGAGCAGTTGGAGACCAAACGCGGTATCTCGCCGGACGACATCGGCAAACTCGACGTGATAGCGGGCGAGATGCGAGTCTACGACCGCGACGGCGAGCAGGTGCTGGCCGAGGACATCGAGAACTTCCACGACGCCGCGCTGAAGGGCTGTGACGAGTGCGCCGACTTCACGGGCTACTGCGCCGACCTCACGGTCGGGTCGGTGGGTAGCTCCGACGAGTACTCGTCGGTCATCGTCCGGACAGAGGCGGGCCTGACGGCGTGGGAACTGACCGAACCCGACCTCGACTACCACGACCTCGAAGACCGCAGCGCGGTCGGCGGACTACAGAATTGGGACAAGAAGAAGGCCTTCGAGTCGCTGGAGCGGCCCTTCGACCCGGACGCGCCGCGGTTCATCGATTACGAGGACCACGCCGAGAACTACGGGACCGAACGCAATCCTCACGAGGCCGACCACTGAGCGACACCCGGCGAGACCGACCGTCGAACGACTTCGGAAACGACGCCGACCGGTTCGGTGGCTGGGACCGCGCTGGCCGAAGTATCGTAACGATACGCCTTTCCCCGCCGATAGAGAACACGTATCCATGGACCAGAAGCGGGAACTGTCGAGCATCGACCTCGCCGCCGTCGTCGCGGAACTCGGCGCGTACGAGGGCGCGAAGCTCGACAAGGCGTATCTCTACGACGACGACCTCTTGCGGCTCAAGATGCGGGACTTCGACCGCGGTCGGGTCGAACTCCTCGTGGAAGTCGGCGACCTGAAGCGCGCCCACGTCTCCGCGCCGGAGAACGTCCCCGACGCGCCCGGCCGACCGCCGAACTTCGCCATGATGCTCCGGAACCGACTGTCGGGCGCGGACTTCGCCGGCGTCGAACAGTACGGCTTCGACCGCATCCTCCAGTTCCACTTCGAGCGCGGCGACGAGGACACCACTATCGTCGCCGAACTGTTCGGGCAGGGCAACCTCGCGGTGCTGGACGAGAACAACGAGGTCGTGGACAGCCTCGACACCGTGCGTCTCAAGTCTCGGACGGTCGCGCCGGGGAGCCAGTACGAGTTCCCCGACGAGCGCGTCAACCCCCTCGAAGTCGATTACGAGACGCTGGCGGCCCACATGGAGGAGTCCGACACCGACCTCGTGCGCACGCTCGCCACCCAACTCAACTTCGGCGGTCTCTACGCCGAGGAGGTCTGCACCCGCGCGGGCGTCGAGAAGTCCACCGACATCGACGAGGCCGACGAGGACGACTACGAGGCCATCTACGACGCCATCCAGCGCCTCGCCGACCCGGTCCGGACCGGGGAGTTCGAACCCCGCGTCTACCGCGAGGACGACCGCCTCGTGGACGTGACGCCGTTCGCGCTCGAAGAGTACGCCGACCTCGACTCGGAGGCCTTCGACACGTTCAACGAGGCGGTGGACTTCTACTTCACGAACGTGGACTTCGAGGGCGAGGACGCCGCCGACCAGAGCGTCGGCGACCAGCGACCCGACTTCGAGGCCGAAATCGAGAAACACCAGCGCATCATCGAACAGCAGGAGCAGGCCATCGAGGGGTTCGAGGAGCAGGCCGAGGCCGAGCGAGAGAAGGCCGAGCGCCTCTATGGCCACTACGGACTCGCCGACGAGATTCTCACCACCGTCCAGAACGCGCTGGACGAGGACACCTCGTGGGAGGAGATTGAGACCCGATTCGAGGAGGGGGCCGAACAGGGCATCGAGGCCGCCGAGGCCGTCCAGAGCGTGAACTCCGAGGAGGGGATGGTCACGGTCGAAATCGACGGGACGCCGGTCCCGCTCGACGCCTCGATGGGCGTCGAGAAGAACGCCGACCGGCTCTACACCGAGGCCAAGCGCATCGAGGAGAAGAAGGAGGGCGCGATGGCCGCCATCGAGAACACCCGCGAGGACCTCGAAGCGGCCAAACGCCGCAAGGAGGAGTGGGAGGCCGACACCGCCGAGTCAGACGACGACGAGGACGGCGAGGAGGACGCCGAGGACGTGGACTGGCTCTCCCGACCCTCGATTCCGATTCGCAAGCAGGAGCAGTGGTACGAGCGATTCCGGTGGTTCCGGACGAGCGACGACTTCCTCGTCATCGGCGGCCGCAACGCCGACCAGAACGAGGAGTTGGTCCAGAAGTACCTCGACGGCAACGACCTGTTCTTCCACGCGCAGGCCCACGGCGGTCCGGTGACGATTCTGAAGACCTCCGACCCCAGCGAACCCTCCCGCGACGTGGACGTTCCCGACCGGAGCAAGCAGGAGGCCGCCCAGTTCGCGGTGTCGTACTCGTCGGTCTGGAAGGACAGTCGGTTCACGGGAGACGCCTATGTGGTGACCCCCGACCAAGTGAGCAAGACGCCCGAGAGCGGCGAGTACCTCGAAAAAGGCGGGTTCGCAATCCGGGGCGACCGCACCTACTTCCGCGACGTGGCGGTGGGGGTCGCGGTCGGTATCGCCTGCGAACCCCACACCCGCGTCCTCGGCGGTCCGCCCTCCGCCATCGTCCCGCAGGTCGAGACCCACGTCGAGGTCGAACCCGGCCGGTACGCCCAGAACGACATCGCCAAGCGCATCTACCGGGAGTTCCGCGAGCGGTTCGCCGACACCTCGTTCGTCCGGAAGGTGGCGAGTCCCGACCTCATTCAGGAGTTCCTACCGCCGGGCGGAAGTCGGATGCAAGAGGAGTAGACGCGGCCGGAGACCGATTTCGGCGTCTACGTCCCGTCGTCGCCACCGAACGTGAATCGACCGGCGTTCTGCGTGCTACTGACTCCCCACGAGAACTCGCCGGAGTCGTACACGGTTCCGGATAAGAAGAATCCGTGTTCACGGTCGGGCGGCGCGGGATGGAACACGGTCTCGCCCGCGTGGTCCGACGGTTCGCGTCCGTCAACCGTGAACTCGACACCGTACCACACGGACTCCGTGAAGACGCTCTCGTAGGTCCGGCGCGAGTCGGGTTCCGCGGTCGCCGACGCGCTCAAGTTCCGTTGTTCAGGAGTAACGGCAACGTCTCCTTCGGGTGAATTACGTCCTCCGGGTCGCGCTCCCACGCCGGTCACCCGGACCGAAATCGAATGCGGGAGCGTATCGTCGTTTCGGAACCGGAGACTCCCCGCTGGCGGTTCGTCCGACCCGAGGACCGAACACCCCGCGAGTCCGCCCAATGCAACCGTCCCGAGAGAACCGAGAAAGATACGTCGCTCCGTGGAGGGCATAGCGATTGCTCGCACTTCGAACGAATAAGAGTTAATATATTGAGTGGTTCGGTCGAACTCCTCTCTGGTCCGGAATATCCGCCGCTGCGCTATGTCTCGTCACGCAACAATTAAGCCAGTAGCGCACCTCTCTGAGGTAAGCAAGTCGGCTTCTTCGTCGAAGCGCCTGCCCCGGAGACGACCGTGTTCGAAACAGCACTCAGATACCCCGTAGACGGCGACGATAGAATCGAGACGATAGTAATCGGTGGGCTACTCACCCTGTTCTCGTGGCTCCTGATTCCGGCGGTGTTCGTCGCTGGCTACCTCCAGCGCGTCCTCGCCCGGACGACAGCGGACGACCGCGCGCCGTCGTTCGACGACTGGGGTGACCTGTTCGGGGAGGGCCTGAAGGCCGTCGCCGTCACGCTGGCGTACTTCGCGGTTCCGGTGGTGTTGCTGACCGCGGTCCTCGGCAGCGTCATCTTCGCCTTCGAGACGACGACGGTCGTCGAGACGGGGACGACCGTGGCCGAACCGGCCGCGCCCGGCGGAGCGAACAACCTCGGCGTGGTGGTGGTTCTCGTCGGGTTCGCGCTCGCCGTCGTCGCGTCGCTGGCCGCTTCCTACGCCCTGCCCGCCGCACTCGCTCGACTCGCCGTCGAGGGCCGCCTCGGCGCGGCGTTCGAGTTCCGCAGACTCGCGGGCGTCCTCACCGACCGGTCGTACGCCATCGGCTGGCTGGTCGCGTTCGTCGTCCTCGCGGTCGGCGGTGCGCTCGTCGGCGGACTCGCGTCGATACCACTCGTCGGGTGGGCGCTGGTCCCGTTCGCGAGCTTCTACCTGAACGTCGTCGCGTTCGCGCTCTACGGGCAGGGCTACCGCGACGCGACCCGGACTGACCGCCGCGAAACCGCGGACGGCGACCGGCGCACGTCGGCGTGAACTCGGTCGCGACGCCGAGTAGCCAGACCTAACTTTTCGCGTCGACATTCTCCGCCATGTTCCGCGAGGCACTGACCTACCCGGTCCGCGGCGAGGACGTCGAGCGCCGACTCCTCGTCGGCGCGATTCTGGCCGTCGCCGCCGGACTGCTCGCTCGACTCGGCGTCCTCGCGGTGTTCGCGCTCCTCCCCGCCGTCGTGCTGGCCGGATACGCCCTGTCCGTCGTCCGGACCACCGCCGAGTCGCCCGGCGGGACGGCCGCCGCCGAGGACGCGCCGCCCGAATTTGGGGACTTCCGGGCGCTCGCGGCCGACGGCGCGCGGGCGCTCGCCGTCGGATTCGCCTATCTGCTCGTCCCCGCGGCCGCGCTCGCGGTCACGGTCGGGGGCGCTATCGGGGGTGCGAGCGCGGCCGGGCGACCCGAGTCGCTCGGACCGACGGTCTTCGTCTTCGGTGCCGGGACGGTCGTCCTCTTCTTGTCGCTCGCGTTCGCGTACCTCCTGCCCGCGGCGCTGACGGGCGTCGCTCGGACTCGGCGACTCTCGGGGGCGCTCGACCGCGGTCGCCTGCGCGCGAGCGCCGGGGACGCCGGGTACTTCGTCGTCTGGGTCGCGGCGCTGCTGGTCGGCGGTGCGGCGGTCGTCGTGCTCGCGTCGGTCGCGGCGCTCGGCCGTCTCGGCGAGGTGGTGGCGCTCGCGGGGAGTTTCTACGCGCTGGTCGCGGTCGCGCGCCTGTTCGGTCGGGCCATCTCGGGATAGCCCGACCGCAGGTCACTTATCGAACGGCCGACCACGTTGGAGTATGAGAGTGACGAACCGCCAGCGGGTCGAAGGAGGCCGTGAGCGCATCACGCTCGTCCCCGAGAGCCTCGACGACCTCTGGCACCTCACCTACGTCCTCGAACCCGGCGACTTCGTGGCCGCCGACACGACCCGGCGCATCCAGCGCAACGACGACCAGATGCGCGACACGGGCGGCGAGCGCGAACACATGCACGTCACGCTCGAAGTCGAGGACTCGGAGTTCCACAAGTTCGCCAACCGCCTGCGAGTCAGCGGCGTCATCGAGAGCGCCTCCCGCGAGGACCAACTCGGCCAGCACCACACCGTCAACGTCGAGGAGAACAAGGAGATAACCGTCGAGAAGGTCTGGAAGGCCGACCAACTCGAACGACTCGAAGAGGCCGAGGAGGCCACCGACAACCCCGACGTGGCCATCGTCACCGTCGAGGAGGGGAAGGCTCACATCCACACCGTCGCCCAGTACGGCACCGAGGAGCGCGCCGAGTTCACCGGCACCACGGGCAAGGGCGAGTACGCCCGCGGCCGGGACGAACTGTTCGCGGAACTGACGAGCGCGCTCTCCCGTCTCGACGTGGACGCCATCATCCTCGCCGGGCCGGGGTTCACCAAGCAGGACGCGCTCGACTACGTCGAGGAGGAGGCCCCCGACCTGACCGAGAAGATAACCACCGTGGACACCAGCGCGGTCGGCGACCGAGGCGTCCACGAGGTGCTGAAGCGCGGCGCGGTCGAGGAGGTCCAGAAGAACACCCGCATCGCCGAGGAGGCCGAACTCATCGACGAACTCACCAAGCGCATCGGCGAGGGCGCGAAGGTCGCCTACGGGGCCGAGCAGGTCCAGAAGGCCGCGGACTTCGGAGCCATCGAACACCTCCTGTTGCTGGACGAACGCCTGCGCGAAGAGCGGGGGCAGGAGGGCGAGTGGCCCTTCGACGTGAACGAACTCATCACGACCGTCGAGCGGAAGGGAGGCGACGTGACGGTGTTCTCCAACGAGTTCGCGCCCGGCGACCAACTCTCGGGATTCGGCGGCATCGCCGCGCTCCTGCGCTACCGACTGGAATAATTTCGTGGAACGGGAGTCGGGGGTCGGTTCGCTTCTCGGAGTTCGACGTAGCTCGGCGCGCTGGCGAGGTCGTCGTGAGGCCTGCGATTACCGTCCTCACAGGTATCGGCAGTAGCTAGCTACTACTTCACTTGAACAGAGCTAGCTATTACCGATACCGAGGAGAAACGCACAGCACCGCCTCGAACCTCCCCAACCTCCTCGCTCACTTCGTTCGCTCGTCCACCGTCAGAGCAAGCTCTGACGAGCCTTCGGTCGCTACGCTCCCGAAGACCTCGCGCGCGCTGCTCGCACGCGCCGGACAGCAAAAAGGAATATATCGACAGTTCTGAAACTCGTCTGACTCAGTCCTCGACCAAGTTCGAAACCATCCCGCGCACGTACTCCATCTCGTCCTCGTTGATGCCGTGGCCCATCCCTTCGTAGATGCGCTCCTCCACGTCACCGCCCAACTCCTCCAGCACGTCGCGGGTCTCGTGGACTCGTTCGAGCGGGATGTGAGGGTCGCTGTCGCTGCACCCGAGGAACGCCGGCGTCCCGTCCAGACTCCCGTCGTAGTCACGCGGGGTACCGTCCGGACCGATGACGCCGCCGCTGAGCGCGGCGAGTCCGCCGTACTCGCGGGCGTTGCGCGCGAGGAACTCGCTGGAGAGGCAAGCCCCCTGCGAGAAGCCGACGAACATCGTCTGGTCGGCCGCAATTCCGGCGTCGGCGACGCGCTCTCGCAGGTCGCCGAGCAGGTCGAGCGCCGACGAGAGGCTCGGTTCGTTTTGGTCGATGGGCGCGAGGAAGGAGTTGGGGTACCACGTCCGGCCCTTGGCCTGCGGCGCGAGGTACGCGACGCCCTCGGCGTCGAACTCCGAAGCCATCTCTATCATCCCCTGCGCGGTCGCGCCCCGTCCGTGGACGAACAGGACCGCGGCGTCGGCCGATTCGAGGGCCGCGCCGGCGGTCGCGACCGACTGTCCGGCGTGGGGGTCGGCGTCGCCCGCGTGGGGGTTTCGAGCCGCCATTATCTGCCCTCCGGCGGTTCGACGAACTCGCTTTCCGGAGTCTCCCCGTAGAACTCCCGGTTGCGGTCCGTGTCGGTGCAGACGTTCGTGGCGTGGTCGGCGTTCACCAGCGGTGGTGTGTCGGCGTCGGTCATGCTGTGTACTGGTAGCCGAGGCTCGGCCTTGAGCCTTGCCGGACGGAGAGGTAAGCAGGTGACACGGCTGTCACCGAGGGGTCGGGGACCGAGACTCCGGCGTCGCGGTCTGGCGGCGGAAGCGCCGACGTGCGGACTACAGCCCCAGAATGTCCCGGGCCTCGTCGGGCGTGGCCGGTTCGCGGCCGAGCGTCTCGGCGAGTCCGGCGGTCCGGGCGACCAACTGGGCGTTGCTCTCGGCGAGTTGGTCCGGCCCGTAGTAGACGTTGTCCTCGAGTCCGACCCGGACGTGGCCGCCGAGCAGGATTCCCATCGTCGTGAGCGGGAGCTGGTGGCGACCGAACCCGAGCGTGTTGAACAGCGCGCCCTCTGGCAGGTTTTCGGTCGCGTTCAGCAGGTTCCGGGGCGACGGCGGCGAGGTGGTACCGCCGCCGAAGATGAGCGTCGTATAGACGGGGTCCGCGAGGTCGCGCCGGTCCAGCAGGGCCGCGACCTCGTTGAGGTGGCCGTCGTTGAACACCTCCAGTTCGGGCTTGATGCCGCGTTCGACCATCTCGTCGTAGAGCGAGTCCACCATCCCGCGGGTGTTCTCGCTGGTGAGGTGGCGGTACCGATTCAGCGGTCCCATGTCGAGGCTGGCCATCTCCGGGGCGGGGTCGGTCCGGAGCGACTGGCGGCGCGCTTCGAGGGTCGCGCCCGTCCCGCCCGTCGAGTGCTGGATGACGAGGTTCGTGCGCGAGCGGACCGCCTCGGTGATGGCCTGAAACCGGTCGCGGTCGAACGAGCGCTCGCCGCTGTCTCGGCGGGCGTGGAGGTGGACCACGGCCGCGCCCGCCGCCTCGCACTCGGCGGCGGCCTCCCCTATCTCCTCGGGCGTCTCGGGCAGGTTCGGGTTGGCCTCCTTGCCGTGGACGCCGCCGGTGAGCGCGGCGGTGACGATGACCTTCTCGCCGTCGAGGTAGTCGTCGTACGCCATCCTCAGTCGCCTCCCCCGCCCTCGCTCTCGACTCCCTCGGGCAGGCCCTCGGCCTCGCGGTAGATTTCGCAGTCGGTCTCGTGGTCGAGACCGTACCGGCCGTTACAGATGTCGGCGCGCATCGCCTGCACGAACTCCTCGGCCGCGTTGCAGTAGGCTCTGGGCTGGGCGTCGGCCGCGTCCCCGCTTTCGGTCTCGGCTTCCAACTGCCGGTACTCCAGATACGGACAGACGTCGGGCATGCCCCAGCAGATGGGACGCCGTGGTAAAACAGTTCGGCGAGGGGTCGAACTCGCCGCGAGTCGGTCCGCCGAATCACCTACGTGCCCGTCTCGCGTAGGCGGTCCCGTGTCGCTGGGAATCGGGCACTTCGCGGCCGGGGCGGCGGGCGCGCTGGTACTCCTGCTGGTCACGGGACTCCACGAGAAGACCGCTCAGGACGGTGCTATCGCCATCGCGAGCGGGATATGGGCCATGATACCGGACATGGGACTGGTGCTGCCCGGTGTCGGCCGCACCGACGGGACGCCGCTGGCCAACCTGTTCTGGTTCCACTACTGGCTGGACACCCACCGGTTCACCGACAGCACGACCGGCAGCGCCGCGCTCGTCGGAGTGCTGATTCTCTCGGTGGTGTGGCTGGTCCTGAGCGAGGGCAACGAGGAGTAGAGTCGGGGAGAGTTCGGCCGCGGTTATTCGGCGAGTTTGCCGGGTTCGTAGACCAGCGGACTGCCCGTAATCTCGACCACCTCGCCGTCGACGAACGACGCGGCCGGACTCGCGAGGAAGCGCACGAGGTCGGCGACTTCGTCGGGCGTGCCCATGTGACGCGCCACGTTCGAACGGTCGATGTCGCGCTCGACGCCGAACATCTCTCGGACCTTGTCGGTGCCGATGAACCCGGGAGCGACCGCGTTGAGGCGGACGTCTTCGTCGGCCCACTCGGCGGCCAGCGCGCGCGTGAACGCCGAGACGCCCGACTTCGCCGCGCTGTACGGGGTCATGCCAGCCACGCCGTACTCACCCGCCATACTGCCGATGTTGACGACGGAACCGCTCGACTCCTTCAGGGCGTCGCCGAACACCTGCGTGCAGTTGTACGTGCCGGTGAGATTCACCTCGACGACCTGTCGCCACGCCTCGGGCGTCACCTCGTCGAGGGGTTCGCCGCCCGCGCCGCCCGCGTTGTTCACGAGCACGTCCACGCCGCCGAACGCGTCGTTCGTCGCCTCGGCGAGCGCTTCCACGTCCTCGCGGTCGGTCACGTCGCACTCGACCGGGTGGACCTCGCCGGAGCGGTCGCTCTCGGCGATTTCGTCGGCGACGGTCTCGACGTCTGTCAGCGTCCGGGAGCACGCCACCACGTCCGCCCCGTCGGCCGCGAACAGTTCGGTGATAGTTCGGCCGATTCCGCTGGACCCGCCGGTCACGACGGCGGTCTTTCCTTCGAGTGAAAATCGGTTCAACGCCTGCGGCGTCGTCGAGTTGTCGGTCACGTCCACTCGGTAACGCCCGTCCTCGTATCAGACCTGCGGCCCCCCGCGGACTTACCGCGAGTCGCTGAGTGCGTGAACGACTTCCCGATGGGAAGACGAGAGGTTTCGCGAGTCTCGGTCGGATGGTCCGACTGGAAACTCTGCAAACGTCGGTCCGAAGAGACGCCGAGAACCGAAAGAACGGAGTTTACGCGGTCTGCCGGACGTCGAGTTCTTCGAGCAGTGCCGCGGCCGCGGCGCGCGACGACGCCGGACCGCGGGCCGTGACGAGGTCGCCGTCCACGGTGACGCTGGCGTCGGCGTCGAGTTCCGCGTCCCAGTTGCCGCCCGCGGCCTTCACTTCGTCCTCGACCCAGTAGGGGAGTTTCCGACCGTCGGCCATCACGTCGTTGTCGTCCACGATGTCCTCCTCGAACGCATTGGGGAACCCGGTCACGTCGCGACCGTCCACGATGAACTCGCCGTCCGCGTTCCGAGCGAACCCGAGGATTCCGACCGCGTGACAGACGACCAGCGCCTTGCCGTCGTCTCCTTCGACCGCGTCGGACAGCAGTTCTCGCGCGTGGACGTCCTGATTCACGTCCCACATCGTTCCGTGTCCGCCGGGGAACACGACGACGTCGTGGTCGTCGGCGCTCGCCGCCGCCAGCGGAATCGGGTCGTTCAGTCGCTCGTCGTTCTCGTGGGCCTCTCGGACCCGCTCGGCCGTCTCCTCGGAGACGAGCGGGTTGTCGGTATCGACAGACGTCTCGTCGAGGACCGGCTTCGAACCGCTGGGCGTCGCGACGGTAACGTCGAAGCCCTCCTCGTCGAGCGTCCGAAGCGGTTCGACGCACTCTTCGCCCCAGTATCCTTCCTCAGTAACGACAAACAGTGCTGATGTCACGGTCGTTCGTTGGGTCGCCGCATCATTAAGTGGAGAGAAAGGCCGCGGTTTTGCCTATTCTAAGCAACATTCGCAGTGCGCTTCTAGCCAAGTACGGGACGTGAATCACCATAGCGGTGCTTTGTTAGTCAGAGTCAATCGGGCTGGTCGAATAGTGTTGCAAATAGGGCACAAAAGTGTTAACCGTGACCCGCCGCTACGGACGTATCCATGGAAAACGAATACGACGTTCTGTTCGACGCGTTCGACCTCGACGGTATCCACCTCGACAACCGGGTCGGGTTAGCGCCGATGACGCGAACGAGCGCGACCGCCGACGGCCGCGCCACCGAGCAGATGAAACGGTACTACGCGAAGTTCGCGCGCGGCGGTTTCTCGTTCCTCGTCACCGAGGGAACGTACCCCGACGAGACCTACAGCCAAGGGTACGACGACCAACCCGGACTCGCCAACGAGTCCCACGTCGAAGCGTGGCGGGAAGTCACCGACGCGGTTCACGACGAGGGCGCGCCCATCTTCGCGCAACTCATGCACGCCGGGGCGCTCTCGCAGGGCAACCGGTACGTCGAAGAGACGGTCGGTCCGTCCGCGGTCGAACCGAAGGGCGAACAGTTGGAACTCTACGGCGGGAGCGGCGAGTTCGCCACTCCGAAGGAGATGACGAAGGCCGAGATGGACGAGGCCCGAGAGGGGTTCGTCGAGGCCGCCCGGCGGGCCGACGAGGCCGGGTTCGACGGCGTCGAAATCCACGGCGCGAACGGTTATCTCCTCGACCAGTTCCTAACCGAGTACACGAACGAACGCGACGACGAGTACGGCGGTTCCGTCGAGAACCGAATCCGGTATCACACCGAGGTCGTCGAGGCGGTGCAGGACGCGGTCCCCGAGGAGTTCGTCGTCGGCGTCCGCATCTCCCAGAGCAAGGTCAACGACCCCGACTACCGGTGGTCCGGCGGCGAGGACGACGCCGAGGTCGTCTTCGGCGCGCTCGACGAGGCGGGCGCGGACTTCCTCCACGTCACCGAGGAGGACATCACCACGCCGGCGTTCGATTCGGGACCGACGCTCGCGGAGTTGGCCGACGAGTACGCGACCGTCCCCGTCATCGCCAACGGCGGTCTCGGCGACCCCGAGGCGGCGACGCGGGCCGTCGAGTCCCACGGGGCCGACCTCGTGGCGCAGGCGACGAGCGCACTGGCGAACCCGGACTGGCCCAACCGCGTCGCCGAGGGACGCGCGCCCGACGAGTTCGACTTCGGCGAGATACTCCAACCGGACGCGACCATCGGCGACGCCGAGGTACCGGCCGAGTCGGAGTGAGGAACTGAGTTTACAACTCGACAGTCCGCAAGTCGTCCGTCGCTGATGATTTGCGGATGCGTCTCGTTCTACAACTCGACAGTCCGCAAATCATCTGGACGCTAACTCCTCCGAACGATGTCGAGCATCAAAGCTCGACGGTTCGGAGGTCGTCAGCAATGTAGCTGATTTGCGGATGCGTCTCGTTCTACAACTCGACAGTCCGCAAATCATCTGGACGCTAACTCCTCCGAACGATGTCGAGCATCAAAGCTCGACGGTTCGGAGGTCGTCAGCGAACCGCACGTCGCCGTCGTACACCGCCTCGATGGACTTCAGCATCTCCTCGTGACGGCCCTCCGTGTGCGGGTAGAGGTGAGTCAGGAACACGCGGCCGATGTCGGTCTCCGAGGCCGCCAGCGCCTCGCCCAACTGGGTCGGCGTCGGGTGGTTGTCAACGTCCACGTCGTCCGGGAACGAGCAGTCGTGGGCCAGCACGTCGCAGCCGTCGGCGAAGTTGGCGAGACCGGTGAACGCCTCGCTGTCGCCGCTGTAGGTGAACGAATCGCCGAACCGGTACGCCAGACAGGGCAGCGAGTGGCGGGTCTCGTACCCCTCCACGTCGAACCCGGCCACCTCGAACTCGTGGGCACCGACCTCGCGCACCTGCAGGTCCACGCGACCCTTCAGGTAGTCGTGGACGTCGAGCAGGTCGTCCACCAGCGACTTCGTGCCCGAGGGACCGACGACTTCGAGGTGTTCCTCGCCCGCGAGCCACCGCGCTTTGAGCAGGGGGAGGAGGTCGGCGACGTGGTCGAGGTGGTGATGGGTGAGGAGGACCGTCGAGACGTTCTCGTAGCCCGCGCCCGACTGCTGGAGGCGGTGGAGGATGCCGCTCCCGCAGTCCACGAGGACGCGTCGGTCCGCCTCCTCGTCTTCCACGACGAGGCCGGTCTGATACCGCTCGCCGGTCGGCATCGCGCTTCCGGTGCCCAGAAACGTGACCTGCATGTTCGATTCGCGGGGCCGAACGCTGTTAATGGCTTTGGGTACTGGCTCCGCTCCGGGATTTCACCGGCCGGGACGCACCGAACCGATAGGTGCTGGTCGAACCGACGAGGACTGCACACCGACAGCTATACTATTTAAACACAACTCTTCTCGAAAGCAGAGCTAAACGTGCAGTAACAGTCGATTGACGGCCACTTATACTTTCATCGTGTGGAAAAGACTTAAATATAGATGTTGTCGAAATCTGTCCGGTAATTGTCCGCGAGGTGCCTCGGAGACGGCAGGCCGACCGATTCGACGAGTCTCGGAATATCTCGAGTCTCCTCGGACGCGCCGAAGGCGGTCGAATCGTGGAAGACCGCTCGTGGCGTCCAGTTTCACTTTCGCTCCGGCGGCCAAACCGTCTTAAGCACACGGTCCCAACGAACCGCCAAGATGGGAGCGCGCGACCTGTTGGCGCGCGGGGATTTCGACTTCGACGCCGATTCTGTCGAGGTGGACGACGCCGCCGTCCTCGAATCGCTGGAACCAGAGGTCAGGGAGTGGTGGGTCGAACAGTTCGGCGAGTACGTGCCCGACAACGGCGGCCTGTTCACGCCACCGCAGAAGGAGGCGATTCCGCTCATCAACGAGGGGACCAACGCGCTCGTCGCGTCGCCGACGGGGTCGGGCAAGACCCTCTCGGCGTTCACCGCGATTCTCAACGAGTTGTTCCGGAGAGAACGCGAGTGGGACGAGGGCTTGGACAACTCGGTTTACTGCCTCTACGTCTCGCCGCTCAAGTCGCTGGCCAACGACATCCACCGGAATCTGGAGGTGCCGCTGTCGGGCATCGCCGATAAGATGGACGGCGACCCCTCGGTCCGCCACGCTATCCGACACGGGGACACCGACGACGCGGCCCGCCGGAAGATGCTGGAGGAGACGCCTCACATCCTCAACACGACGCCCGAGACGCTGGCCATCCTGCTCAACTCCCCGAAGTTCAAGCAGAAGTTGGAGACCGTCGAGTACGTCGTCGTGGACGAGATTCACAGTCTCGCGGACGGCAAGCGGGGCACCCACCTCGCGCTGAGTCTGGAGCGACTGGAGAACATGGTCGAGTCCTCGCCGACGCGAATCGGATGCTCGGCGACGGTCGAACCGCTCTCGGACATCGCGGACTTCCTCGTCGGATGCGAGCGGTCGGCCGATGGAGCGGACGGAGACGCGCGGGAGGCGACCGTCCGAGACCGCGAAATCGTGGACACGCGGTTCGTCCGGGAGTTCGACATCGAGTTGCAGTGTCCGACCGACGACCTCATCGACACGCCCCGGGACGTGGTCAACGAACGGTTCTACGACCAACTCCACGACCTCATCTCGGACCACACCAACACCCTCGTCTTCACGAACACCCGGTCGGGGGCCGAGCGCGTCCTCCACAACCTCCGCGAGCGGTTCGCCGAGTACGACGAGGACAACTCCGGGTGCCACCACGGCAGTCTCTCGAAGGAGGCCCGCCAGTCCATCGAGGCGGACCTGAAGGACGGGAGCCTCGACGTGGTGACGACCTCCACGAGTCTGGAACTCGGCATCGACATGCCCCACATCGACCTCGTGGTGCAGGTCGGGTCCCCCAAATCGGTGGCCTCCCTGCTCCAGCGCGTCGGACGGGCGGGCCACCAGCTCGGCCAGACCGTCGCGGGCCGCGTCGTCGCGCTCGACCGCGACGAACTCGTGGAGTGCGCCGTGATGCTCAAGAAGGCCGAGGAGGGGTTCGTGGACCGGGTGTTCGTCCCCGAGGAGGCCTACGACGTGGCCGCACAGCACGTCTACGGGATGGCCATCAACGACGTGCGCCCGGAGCGGGAGGTCCGCGAGACGCTCCGGCGGGCCTACCCCTACCGGAACTTCTCGGACGACCAGTTCGAGACGCTGTTCCGCTACCTGACCTCGGACTACGAGGGACTGGAGGACAAGAACGTCTACGCCAAAATCTGGCGCGACGAGAACGACCCGCCCGACGGCGAGTACCACTACCCGGAGTTCGACGTGGGCGAACCCCTGATAGGCAAGCGCGGCAAGTTGGCGCGGGTCATCTACATGACCAACATCGGCACGATTCCGGACTCGTTCACCTGCGACGTGTTCACCCGCGGCGACAACGAGTGGGTCGGCGACCTCGACGAGTCGTATCTGGACACCCTCGAGAAGGGCGACGTGTTCGTCCTCGGGGGCCAGAACTTCGAGTTCCAGTACCGCCGGGGGTCGAAGGTGTACGCCGACCGGACGAGCGCCCGGCCGACCGTCCCCTCGTGGTTCTCCGAGCGCCTGCCGCTGTCGTACGACCTCGGCCGGTCGATTCTGGAGTTCCAAGGCGACCTGCTCGAACGCTTCGCGAAGCGCGGCAAGCCCGCGGTCCGGGTGTGGCTCAGGGAGTTCCCGCTGGACGAGAACAGCGTCCGGGCCATCGCCCGGATGTTCGACGAGCAGATTCGCTACGCCGGTCCCGAGAGCGTCAGCACCGACCGGCGACTCGCGGTCGAGGTCGAACTCGACCGCGACGAGTACGAGCGCCACTACTACGTCCACTCGAACTACGGCCGGAAGTTCAACGACGGTCTCTCGCGGGTCGTCGCCTACCGGTGCGCCAACGCCGCCAACACCAACGTCTCGGTCGCGGTCGCCGACCACGGGTTCACGATTTCGATGCCGCTGAACCGGAAGGTGGACGTGGCCGAGATTCTGCGCGACGTCGACCCCGGGGAGGTCCGCAGCGACCTCCGGGCCGCGCTCGAGGGGACCGAACTCCTCCAGCGGTACTTCCGCATCAACGCCACGCGGTCGCTGATGATTCTGAAGCGGTACAAGGGCTACGAGAAGTCCGCCAGCGAACAGCAGGTCTCCAGCGAGATGCTGCTGGGGTTCGCCGAGGGGCTGGAGGACTTCGCTGTCATCGAGGAGACCTACCGCGAGATAATCGAGGACAAACTCGCGGTCTCGGCCATCGAGGACGTGCTCGCCGACGTGCAGGCCGGAGACGTTGCCGTGGTCCAGAACCGCGTGGACACCCCGACGCCGAAGGCGTTCGGTCTCGCCACCCTGATGGCCAGCGACGTGGTGCTGGCCGAAGACGAGAGCGCGGTTCTGCAGGAGTTCCACGACCGCGTGCTGGAGGAAATCGGCGACGAGTACGGGAACGCGGGCGGGGCGTCGGCCGCGAAGTAGCCGCTCACTCTCGGAATCGGCGGACGGTCTCGATGCTGGTCGGGACGAGCAGCGACCCGCCGAGCAGACCGAACCCGCCGACGACCAGCAGACCGCCCGCTTCTCGAACCGGCAGAACCGTCGCGAGGACGACCAGCGCCTCCACCAGTCGTCCGGCGTCTACGAGACCGGACAGCAGTTCGAGCGTCCCGACCGCGACCAGCGCGATGCCGACACCGGACACGAACAGCGAGACCGCGACGCCGTCACGGACCGCCAGCGACGCGAGGTCGTCGTCGCACGGCACCGCCACGAACCGCGGGGAGACGTATCGCCACAGGACGCCCGCTGCGACGAACGCGACGCCCATCGCGGCCACGAACGCGACGATACGTAATAGCATGCTTCGCACGTCGAACGACGGCGATAAAAATCCTCTGTCACTCGACTTGTCACTTCGAGACGAGCAGCGTGTCCAGCGCGTCCGGGACCACCAGCACGTCGCTGCCCGGTTCTATCGCGTCTTCGACCGACTCGCGGGCGTGCATCAGGCAGTCCTCCACGACCGCGGGCGACTCGCTGTTCGTGACGAACACGTCGTACTCCCGGAGGACCCGCGCCACGACGAACGCGCGCTGTGCGCCGGGTTCGTAGCCCCGCCGCATCTCCTCGTACAGTTGCTCGGCGCTCTCCGCCCCGCTCAGTCGGTCGTAGAACCGACGCTCGCCCGTGCCCTCGCCCGCGCCCTCCTGCAGGCGCGCGGGCACGACGATGCGGCCGCTCGCGTTCGAGGCGCGGCGCGCCTCGCTACGCAACGGGTCGAAGTCGCCGAGCGCGATATACGTCGCGGCCCGCGTCGTCTGGTAGAGGTTGGCGTCTTTGGGCGCACCGACGCCCGCGACGACGGCGTCGTATCGCTCGGACAGCGGAACGGAGATGTTTCGCCGACAGAGTTCTGCGAGGTCGCGAACCACGGCGCGGTGGTCGCCAGCGCTCGCGCCCAGAATCCCCGCCGGGCCGTGCGTGACGTTCAGACAGAAGTCGAGACCGATGCGGTCGCCCGCCCGGTTCAGCGTCTCGCGGAAGGGGTTGCCCTCGGTGCGGCCCAACCGGACGCCCGACTCGGCGAGCATCGCCGGACCGTGGGTGTATCGGATGAGGGACTCGCCGCCAGCGCCGATTACCGGCGTCTTCGCGCCGCCGGAGAATCCGGCGTACTGGTGGGGTTCGACCATCCCGGTCGAGACCACCGCGTCGGCGTCGGCGACGGTCGGATTGAGTTCGACGGGGACGCGCTCGCCGTCCGGTCCCTCGACCTCGGCGACGACTTCGGCCGCCTCGGCGTCGTGATTCTCCGCGAGGTCGGCGTACTCCCCGAGCGCCGTCCGCAACTCGTCGTCGGTCATCGGCCGGTGGAGTCCGAGACCCACGACGACGGCGATTCGGTCACGCTCGACGCCCGCCTCCCGGAGGTCCGCGACCAGCAGGTCGAGGAGCACGTCGTCGGGCGTCGCGCGGGTCACGTCGGTCACGACGATGGCCACCTCATCGTCGGCGTCCACGCGTTCGCGGAGCGGCGGCCCGTGGGGGTCGGCCATCGCCGATTCGGCGGCGTCTCGGGGGTCCACCGGGTCGCCGCCCGGCGGTTCGGCGACCGTCACGTCGCAGTCTGGCAGCGACACCTCGACGGCGGTGTCGCCGTAGGGAACTCTCATACGGAGGGGTACGCGGGGTCGGAACGTAAATCGTCGCTCCGCGGTACCGCCTCTCGTCGGTCCGCCTCGTTCGGTTATCTGTCCGCTTCGGTCGGTCGTCGGTCCACTACACTGGGTCCTCGAATTACTGCATCGCGTCCCGAACTACTCCACCACGTCCTCGATGGACGCTTCGAGCGACTCGATGCTCTCGGCGATGTCCCGGACCATCGCGGTCTGCTCCTCGTTGGCGGCCGCGATGCCCTCGACGGCGTCGGACACGTCCCCGGCCTGCCCAACCACCGTGTCGGTCATGCTCGCTATCTCTTCGGCGCTCGCGGCCTGCTCCTCCGTGGTCTCGGCGATTTCGCTGACGCCGGTGTCGGTCTGCTGGACGGCCGCCACGATGTCCTGCTGGTTCTCGACCACCGACCTGATGTCGGCGGCGGCCTCGTCGAGTTGCTCGTCGTTCTCCGATATCTTCTCGACCGTGTCGTGGGTCGTCTCGCGCACGTCTTCGACCATCGACTCGATTTCGTCCACCCGGTCTTTCGACTGCTCGGCGAGTTCCTTTATCTCGTTCGCCACGACGGCGAACCCGTCGCCGCTCCCGTCCGACCGCGCCGCTTCGATGTTCGCGTTCAGCGCGAGGAGGTTGGTCTGCTCGGCGATGTCGTCGATGACCTCGACGACTTCGTCGATTTCGTCCACGCGGTCTTCGAGGCTCTCGGCGTCGGCGACGACCTCCTCGGACTTCTCGGCGACTGCGTCGACGGTTTCGAGCGTCCGCTCCGCGCTCTCGGCCGACTCCTCGGCGGACGCCTTCGCCTCGGCGCTCTGCCTGCTCACCTCGTCGGCGCTCGACGCTATCTCTTCGACCGTCGCGCTCAGCGAGGACACCTCCGACTGCACCTGCTGGAGGTTGGTCTCCTGCTCGCGCGCGAGGTCGCTGACCTCCCGTGAGTCCTCGGAGACGTCGGCGGTCGAGTCGCGGAGTTCGTCCACCGCGGTCTCGACCTCGTCGGTCATCCGCTCTTGGAGGTCCCGAATCGTCTCGCGCTGTTCGACGAGTTCGGTGACGCGGGTGAGCACCTCCACCGCGCCCACGACGTCGCCCGCGGAATCCGTAACTGGCACGCCGAGCGCCCGGGCGTGCGCCCGGTCGCCGTCGGCGGTCGCCGCCGAGCGAATCGTCTCCTCGCGGACGACCTCCCCGGTCCGAACCACCGTCTCGGCCAGCGTCTCGTCCTCCCCCTCGGTCCCGAAGACGTCGTAGGCGTGCTTCCCGACGACCTCCTCTGCCGGGTACCCCGTCATCTCCACGACGGCGGCGTTCCACCGCGTGATGTGTCCGGTCTCGTCCACGACGAACGCGGGTTCGGGCAACTGTTCCACGAGTTGCTCGAACGCGCCTCGCCAGAAGTCGCCCGCGTCGGTGTCGGTACTCGGTCCGAATCGTTCGGGGGTGTCGTTGACAGCCATCTGTGAGATTCCTCGTGAGACCAACGTTTCGAGAGGGGGTATATATCGTATTCGAAGCCAGAAACCCCAGATGCATCTGACAGATGTTAATTAAAATGATAAAATGCTAAAACGCTGGACCTATCGGAAGACGTCGGAGAACTGGTCAGATATCGACCGCGAAGGACTCGCGACCCGACGACTCCGCCGCGAACGCCGCCAGTAGGTCGGCCGCGGCGTCGAGGTCGTCGGTGTCGATGACTTCGACCGGCGTGTGCATGTAGCGGTTCGGGAGGCCGAGATTCAGCGACGGGATGCCGCCCTGCGAGGTGTAGAAGGCGTCGGCGTCGGTGCCGGTGGAGCGTCCCGACGCCTGCAACTGGACCGGGAGGTCGGCGTCCGCGGCCGCGTCGCGGACCGCTCGAACGACTTCCGGGTGGTTCGAGGACCCGCGGGCGACGACCGGTCCCTCGCCGAGTTCGACCTCGCCGTGCTGGTCCGACTCGTCGCTCACGTCCGGACTGTCCACCGCGTGAGTCACGTCCACCGCGACCGCGGCGTCCACCGGGAGGTCGAACCCGACCATCTTCGCGCCCTGCTTGCCGAGTTCCTCCTGTACGGTGCTGACCGCGTACACCGTCGCGTCCGTGTCGGACTCCGCGGCGCGGCGCGCCGCCTCCGCGGCGACCCAGATGCCGACGCGGTTGTCCATCCCGCGGGCCGCCATCCGAGTCCCCTGCAACTCCCGAACCGGGGTATCGAAGGTGATTGGGTCGCCAACGTCCACGAGTTCGCGGGCCTCGGTCTCGGTCTCCGCTCCGATATCCACGTGCTGTTCGGCGACGTCTTCGATTTCGTCGTCCTCGGCGTCGCGGAGGTGAATGGCGGTCTGGCCGACCACGCCCCGCACCACGCCGTCGTCGGTGTGAATCTCGACGTGCTGGCCCTTCGTGACGGTGCGGTCGGTGCCGCCGATTCGCGAGAGGTGGACGTACCCGTCCTCGTCCACGCTGTTGACCATCATGCCGATTTCGTCGGCGTGTCCGGTGAACGCGACCGCGGGGTCGTCCCCGTCTACGACGGCCACGGCGTTGCCGTACTCGTCGGTTCGTACCTCGTCGGCGAACGACGAGACGTACTCGACCCAGACTCGTTGCACGTCGGTCTCGAATCCGGCCGGACTCGGTGTCGTGAGCAAATCGTCAAGGAACTCGCGGTGTGATTGGTCCATACGCAGAAAAAACGACCGCGTCTAATGAAACTTCTACTTCCGGCAGGTCGGCGTGGGTCGCTCGTCGGTGAGACGACGTGCGAACCTCGCGTCTGCCGTCGGCGTCAGGGAACCGACAGAAACCGAGTGCGCGGAGTCGTCTCTTCTAATCGCCCCAACCGCTAAGTCCGTTCTCGGCGACTGTCCGGACATGGGTGTTCTCGAAATCCACTTCCACGACTCGGAGTTCCGCCTGTCGCTGAACCCCGGTACCGACCGCGAGCGGACGCTCTCGCTCGGGTCGCGCGGTGACTCCGGGTCGAGTACCCGCGGCGGTACGAGCGGGCGACCAGCCATCGCGTCGAAACTCCGGTCGTTCGGGGTCCTCGCGCTCGTCGTCGGCGCGGGCGTCGCGTACAACCGAATCCAGTCGCGGCGGGCGAGGGAGGCCGCCGCGGAACGCGACTCGGGTCGGCGCTTCCCGCGGATTCGGTCGCGGTGACGTTCTCCCGTTCGGCCGCGGAGTCCGAGCGCGGGGGCCGGTCGGCGTCGGCAATCGTCTCGGAGAGACCTGCCACCGGCGTCGGACGAGACCAGCCCACACACTTTTCGCCGGAAACGTCGAACTCCGTCCGTGATGTCCGAGCGCACGTACTCCGTCTACCTCATCGAACGCCACGGCGAACAGGGCGGCAAGCGAGAAGTCACGTCTCCGGTTCAGGGTCACGAACTGGAGTTCTACGACAGCGGCGTGTGGTTGAACCGCGAGACCGGACGGAACTTCTTCCCCTACCGGCAGATTCGGACCATCCGGGAGCATCCCGAGGGGACCCCGACCGAGAGCCAGAGTGAGACCTCCCAAGAGGGCGAGAGCGGTAGCGGTAACCGGACCGCCGAGGGAGGCGACGGCGGTGCGGAGGAAGAGATGCTGGAGTGAAATCGGCGACGACCCGCCGAGCGGTCAGGGCGTCAGGCCGACGACCCGCCGGTTCAGGATGTCGGCGTAGCCCGAGAACGACAGTTTCAGCGACGGCACGCCCGCGAACGCCAGCGTCTGGAGCGTGAGCATGGGCCGGTCGCCGTCCGCGCCGAGTCGCCTGAGCGCCGAGTCCACCGCGTCGTAGAGTTTCGCGGTCTCCTCGACTTCGAGGTCCGCGCAGACCCCCGCGACTCTGGTGGGAAGTTCCGCGACGACGTCGCCGTCCTCGACCACGGCCCACCCGCCGCCCGTCTCCGCGACGTGGCCGACCGCGGTCCGCATGTCGGCGTCGTTCGCCCCGACCGCGAGGACACCGGGGGTCTCCCAGACGACGCTGGTGGCGACCGCGCCGGCATCGAGACCGAACCCCGTCAGGAAGCCGGTGAACCCGCCCGCTCCTCCGGAGTCGGCCGACTCCGACGACCCGTCAGAGCGTCGCTCCGCCACGTCGCCCCTCGGATGCCTGTCGAGCAGGGTCGCCTTGAGGACGTCGGCGTCGGGGTCCGCGACCAGTTCGTCGCCCTCGACCGGCGGGGAGACCGTCGTCTCGCCGGAGAGCAGGCCGCGCTGGCACTCGATGGCCCGGACCTCGCCGCTCGCCCCCTCGTCTCCGCCGCTGGCCGCGTCGGCGGGCACACGGAACTGCTCGGGGTCGGGCGAGACGTTCACCGAGTCGTAGAACCGGTCGGGGTACTCGTGGTTCCGTGGGGCGACCGTGGACTCGCCCTTGTTGTAGACGACCTCCCCGCCGCTGACGACCGTGGTGACGTTCACCTCGTCGAGGTCGTCGATGAGGACGATGTCGGCGACGCTGCCGGGCGAGAGCGACCCGACGCCCTCGTCGTCGAGACCGAAGTGGCGGGCGGGGTTGAGCGTCGCCATCCGGATGGCGTCGGCGGGGTCGACGCCCTCCTCGATGGCCCGCCGGACCACGGCGTCCATGTACCCCTCGTCGATGAGTTCCCGGGGCCACATCCCGTCCGAGGAGAGCGAGAGTTCCGCGGTCGGCACCTCGGCGTAGGCGTCGCCTATCGCCGCCATGTCGTCGCGAATCGACCCGTAACGCCCGATGGCGTGGACGCCGTTCTCGACGCGCGTCACGACGTCCTCGCCCGAGATGGCCTCGTGGTCGTCGTCGATTATCGTTGCGAAGGCGGCGAACTTCTCGCCCGAGCAGCCGGCGGCGTGGCCCGAGACGGTCTTGCCCTCGGCGTCGGCGCGCTGGTAGAGCAGTTCCGCCGGCGTGTCCCGGCCCACGGCGTGAATCCAGTCGGTCTCGCCGACGCCCACGACGCGGTCGTCTGCCAGCAGGTCCGCGAGCGCCTCGGCGTCCTCGTCGTCGGCCCGCCGCGGTTCGAAGGTGTCGAGCAGGGGTTGAGGCGGCACGACCGCTCGCACGCGGACCGGGAGGTAAGACGTGGCGGCGAGGAACTGTTCGACGCCCTCCGCGCCGAACGCAGGACCGTACCCCGTGACCTCCGAGACGACCGTGGTCGTGCCGCCCTCGATGGCGTAGTGATACGCGTTCTCGAACGTCTGGTGGAGGTCGAGGTGGGTGTGGGCGTCCACGAACCCCGGCGCGACGACCCGATTCCCGGCGGTGACGACCCGCGTGTCCTCGCCGACGACAGGAGATGCGTCCTCGGGGAGCGCGGCGACTCTGTCGTCCACCACGACCACGTCTCGGGACTGGAACTCGCCCATCTCCGGCAGGCAGACTCGGCCGCCCGTGACGACGAGGTCGGCGTCCGCCTCGCCGAGCGCGACCGACTGGAGGTCGTTCACTCGGCCACCTCCCAGACGACGACGCCGCCCTGCTCGCGGGCGTCCACTTCGCCGCGCTCGTCCAGCACGTCGAGGTGGCCCACCGCCTCGCTCATCCCGGAGAAGTACTCGGTGGCGGGCAGGTCGGCGAACAGTTCGTTCATCACCTCGACCGCGGTGGTCGGGCCGCCCGCGACGATTTCCTTCACGTTCCGGGTGCGCTCCTCGTGGGACTCCAGCACCTCGCCGATGCGCTCGCTCGGACGGTCTATCTCCTCGCGGTGGCCCGGGAGGAAGCGGTCGAAGTCGCGCTCCCGGAGGTCGGCCAGCGAGCGGTTGAACGCCGGGAGGACGCGCGGACGCTCGCCGCCCTCTTCCAAGGGGGGTTGCAGGAGCGGGTTCGGCGTGATTTCGCTCAGTACGTGGTCGCCGACGACGGCGTGGTCCTCGCCGTCGTCGGTCTGGTAGGTGAAGATGGTCTCGCCGGGCGCGTGGCCCTGTACCGCCTCGGCAGTGACGTCGGTCCCGGCGACTTCCACGGTCTCGCCGTCACCGAGCGTCCGGTCGGTCTCGACGCCGGGCGCGACTCTGAGGAACGACTCGGGGAGGTCGGTCACGGTCTCGGCGGTCGAGCGGGCCATCCCGTGACGCTCGAAGAACGAAACGAAGTACGACTGCTCGTAGTCGAGTCTGGTCTCGAAGTCGGCGACGATTTCGGCGGTCGTGGGGCTGGCGACGACTCGCGCGCCCGCCTCGCGGAGGCGACTCGCCAGTCCGAAGTGGTCGGGGTGGGGGTGGGTAATCAACACTCGCTCGATGTCGGTCGGTCCCAACCCGCGCGCTTCGAGACCGTCGAGCAACGCGGCCCACGCCTCCTCGCTGCCCGGTCCGGGGTCGACGAGCGTCCGGCCGGCGAGGTAGGCGTTGACGGGGCCGACCTGAAACGGCGTCGGTATCGAAAGCCGCCTGAACATACGCCCACTGTTGCCCCCTGCCGATAAACAGTTTGTGACACGGCGAGCCAGTCGTTCGGAGTTGGGACCCGAGACGGAACCGACGAACCGCCCGCCTGTACCGGCACGACCGCTCGGTTCGACCCCGACGAGAGTAAGAGCTATATCTGTCCTCGTACTAGGAACAGAATGGTGTGCGAAAGATGAACAAGCACTTCGAAGACGCGTGGTACTACGCCCGACGCACCGGTAAGCACCTCGCACGCGGCGTACGCGAGGAACTCGACCCGGTCGAACGACGGTTGCGAGAGGCGACCGGCCGCGAGCGCGAAGAACTGACTCGCCTCGAACGGTGGCGCAGGGAACTGCGAAACACCGAAACCGAGACCGCTGACAGAGCGCGACACGTCGTGCGGAAAGCCCGTCGGCGGGTCTGAACCTGTCGGGGATTCGGCGAAGCCACAGTCGGCAGTCGATTTTCCGACCGTAAAGTAAGTCTTAAGTCCCGGAAGAGGAAAGCATGGAACGCGAGGGTCGGTAGTCTAGTCCGGTTATGACAGCTCCTTCACACGGAGCAGGCCGGCGGTTCGAATCCGCCCCGACCCACTAATCGAGTTCCGCTTTCTGAAGGACGAATAATCGCAAGACGGCTGCAAGGTGATAGTCCCGCGAGTCCTGTTTCTGGGTTTGAAGTCATCAGGTTGGCTGACGCGGGTCCAGTACGTCACGGGGTTATTCTGAAGGAGTGCGCGTTACCTTATGTATCTCAGTATCCGTTAGCGTTCGCAGCATCGAAAGCCAACGGTGTTAGTTTGTCAATGCTGTAGTAGATGTATCACTTCTATTGGTTCCATTTAACTCCATTTCGGTCTCTTCACTGGAGTTTCAACTATACTACACCAACGCACGAGCATATATGAAGGCGGTTGTGAGAGTGACCAATTGCGACCGAGTAGACAATTCCGTTTCAAACGGGTTGAGTCCGTATCTTGAATAGAAGAAATTGACTGGAACTCGGAGGATGATAGCTCCAAGTAGCACCACCGCAGTTGCTACACTCCCACTCACAACAACGGTGACTACCGCCCACAGTCCTACAAAAAATCCGGCCAACAGACCAAATGAGAGATAAAAAACCCAAGTAGAGGAGGTAGGTACTTCACCTGTAATCTCACCGTATCGAAGCCAGTTCAAGCTAGCTGGTAGGTTATCAGCTTGGGACATACTTATCGCTCGTTTTCCAAACTGAGCGAACCGTTTCCGGAAACTTGCAATATCGCTATCTTGGAAGCCATTATAACCAAGCACAGCCGCGTAAATAAGGAGGTCTTTGAACACCAGTTCTTGTACCGCAACAAAGGCAAATATAAACACGAAAAGTATCAGGCCGAGATAGAACGCAGATGGTAGTTGAAGAGGGAGTCGCAGAGTTAACCAGTCTGCAAGCAAATCAAAGAGATAGAGAAGAGAGACATAGGTGACGAACACGATATAGTGTGTTGTTTGGTTCAGTACCAGCGAAGAGTTTGCGTAACGGCCAAAAACAGCCATCCACCGGAAGAGGGTTACAGCGAGAAATCCGATGGCAAACACTTTCAAACCAGTATATGCGAGTCCTTGACTCGGGAAACTGAGAACTGCGGTTGCTAAGAGCGCACTAAATGCGATCTCGAAGGCGACCGAGGATTCCTCATCAAGGTGGAAGACTTCCGAGGGAGGAATCTTTTCCATGTGCTTACAGACAAATAGAGAGTTTGTATAAATCCACGCTATTTGGCCGTCTTATCAATAGTTTATCTCTGATATAGAGTAAGAAGGGGACACCGGTTCGCAAGTGTATCGCTTGATTTTCGCGGGTCTCACTGTTTGTATACGGGGAGATTCACTTGCGAGACGGTGTGTTACGGGAGGCAGTTTACACTTGCGACGTGGTGTGTGTCGGGGGTGGTTTACACTTGCAATCGAGGTTCGTAAGTCAGCGAAATGATAAGCGTGTTCTCGAAGGGTTCGAGGATTGAATTGCTGGTTTTCACTTGTAATCTGGAGGGTCTTTGTCTAGACCGTGTGGGAAGTGTTTGCACGATGAAACCCTTTTAAGCGTTGAACCATCCACCGGACTGTGAGTTCTGGATTGGTCTCCAGACCCGCGTACACGATTTATACCGCGTAAAGCGGCGTGTTCGTGTTTGAATCGACCAGCAACAGTTAATTCGGTGATTCAATAGAATGTCAAGCTACGATTTTGATGGAATCGACATCCCGCTTCTGGCGATTTTCGCCCTTCTGGGCGTCGTCACAACCGGGATCGGCAGTATCAGTCTGTTCGGTATCGACTTCTCAACCACTCTGTTCAGCGCGGTCGGGTTCGACATCTCGTATGCGTTCGCAGGTAGCGTTCTGAGCCTTGTCGGAATCGGCGCAACGAACGAAATCGACCCGACTGACCTTGAAGCCGAACAGCGAGCATTGCTCGGTGCTGCGCTGTTCGTGCTTATCATCCAGAGCGGTGTTCCGGAAGTCAACTCCGCGATTACTGGTAACGACTTCGTTGGTCTCGCAGTCTTCCTCCTTGAGGCGGCTGCGGCGGCCAGCATCTCCTACCTCGGATAACAATCCATGAGTGACGATGCACAGTCTGACAAACAATCTCCCCTCCGGTCGGTAGCGACGGTTGTCGCTGTCGTCCTCCTCATCTCCACCGCAACTCTCACACCCATTCTTGGGCCTGCCAGTCCTGTTATGCGGGCGTCAGCGACCCACGAATGCGACGGAGTGGATATGGTTGTCGCCGTGTTCTCCGCTGGACTCGTGAACGGGGATAAGTGCGGAGATAACCATACGAGTCACGTCATTGAGGAGATGCAGGAAACCGAGGCGAACGAGACAGAAGTTGATATTTACGAGGGTGGTCTGTCCCTGAAGTCTCAGAACCGTCCTGTCCTCACGTTCGCCGAGAACTACATTACGGACTCGGAGACGGTGGCATGGAGTAAAGCCCGTGCGACCGTCCTGAACGAGTACAAAGCCGGTGTCTCAGAATCGGTGGCGAAAAGCCGCGCTCGGGGCGCTGTTTCTGACTACTACGCGCAGAAACAGTTGAACCTGATTCGGGCGTGGAACTCGACCGTTCAGCAGTCTACGTATCTGCATAATCAGTCCGTGATGGAGGAGAAGGTTAACGACAACTTCATGTATGCTTCCGAAGGCGAAATCGGGTCTGAGTACACGAACGGGACTGTCAACGGTCTCGATACTCGGCAGGTTACGCTCGTGAACGGGTCCACCGTTACCGTCCAAACTATTGAGGTGACGACGGATTACTACGCGAACGGGTATCATCCGACGAATTACTCAGTAGGCCCCATTGAGGGAGCTATCGAGACTGGTGGTGACGGTGCGGCTAGTCCTCCTAAAGGAGTGTACGTCCATGCCCCGAACGATAACTACCAGACGAAGAACGTCGTCAACTTCACCCGGTGGATTCAGGCGAACAACCAGATTGAGTCCACACAAACCCGGTTGAACGACAACGTGGACAAGTTCGTGAACGGGACTTACGAGGAGTACCAAAGTGGGGAACTCAATGCGTCCGAGTACACGTCCTCGCTGACGCTCGCGCAGGAATACTCCACGAAGTACAACGAAACCGGGTACTGGGTGTACGCAGTCGCGTCACTGTCTCAGACCGGTCTTGAAACGCCTGATCTCGGGAATACGTCTGTGATGACTGTTGAGACGAACGGGCAGACGTACACCGGGATGGTGATGAGTCAGTCTGCGCCGAACGGTTCTACTTGGGAGGTGAACGAGACGTACAACCCGTCGAATATCGACGGTGTGCAGCTCCTCATCACAACTGATGGTGGGAAGCAAGAGTTGACGAGCAACTTCACGATCACGGAGATGCGGAACCCGGACGGTGAGAAGATTCAGCAGACTCACCTGAAGGAGTACAATTACAAGACGGCGAATGTCTCCGAGTTGAATCGGTTGCGTGAGGATTTGCAGGAGTTGAAGCAGGAGATTGAGGAGCGTGAGCCGACTGCCGGTGGGGGTGCGAGTGGTACAGGTCTGGGCAACGTGTCCATGGAACAAATCGCGGCGATTCTCGCTGTCTTGGCGGGTCTCGCCCTCATCTCAAGTCGAGATAAACAGTAATGAGTAACAACACAGATACAACGAAACGGTTTGCGGCACTCGTTGCCGCACTTGCGGTAGTAGCATCGGCATTCACAGGGGCAACTATTGCTGCCTCTGTGACTGGAAACGAAGGCGTCGTCTTCCCCGACCCTGCCGACAACAGTACAGACGACCGTACTGGGATTGCAGTAGGGGTTGACGCGATGAACGCCACAACTAACGTCACAATCGACTCTGTGACGCTGAACGGAACTACGGTCTCAACCAGTTACACGGTTGAGCAAGGAACTGTGGCGACGATTTCGACGTTCTCCGGGAATAACACGGAGGATATGCTGTATGTCGATATTGCTGATGTCCCACTTCAGGGGAGTGTTGACGTGACGTACACCGTCAACTCGACGCAGTACACGGACACCATCAATTACGACATCGACTCTGACGACGACGGTGTCTCCGACAGTCAGGACGAGTACCCTGACAACGCTCCGCAGACAGTGACTCATAACCGTAGTGCGGGCGAGTCTGTTGAGAGTGCTTACGTCGAAGCCACTAGTGATGGTAACGTGACTGTGAAGGTGTACGACGCGCAGAACGGTACTCTGCTGAACTCGTACACTACGTCCGTCAACATCTCGTCCAGTGAGAGTAGCGAACTTGTCACGGTAGATGTTGGCGACGGTAATCGGACGCTTGACCAGTACGAGATCACGTATGAAGCCAGTTCAAACGTGTCTGGGACTGGCCTCATCTACCAAGCGAACTCAGGTTCCGGTTCCTCATCCGGTTCGTCTAGTGGTCTCAGCGGGTTGAGTGACGCGCAACTCGGCGGTATCGTCGTGGTTGTCGCTGGTGCCGGTCTCGTGCTTCTGAAACGGGACTAACCACTGTCTAGACGCTTCTCTTTGGAGGTGACAACATATGTTCAACAACAATAACAATACGAATGGAGGTGAGACACGGAAGGGAGCGTTGAGCGTCCTGCTTGCTGTGTTTGTCGTCGCAAACGTAGTTACGGGGGTAACTCTCGCGGCGACAGGAACCACGTTCATCAGCGTCTACAGTTCCGAGTTCCAGTCAGAACCGACCCAGATGACTTCTAGTGGCGCTGCAACCTATGACGCCACAAACAACCGGATTGTCGTGTCCGCGTCCGGAAGTTCGAGTAATGGCCGGTGGGCGTATACTGAAGGTTTGAGCGGGGAGTTCCGGGCGGAATACAACATGACGATGAACGGTGGGAACATCAATATGCTGTACGGGGCGGACGATGCTGCTTCCCCGTCTACAGGGTACTATGTGACGATGAAATCTGGGGATAGCATCGTGTTGAACGATGCGTCCGGAACCTCTCTGAAATCGTCTTCGTTCACGTTCAACAACGGAGAATCGTATCACGTTGAAACGGTTCTTGAGAATAATACGTTGACTGTGATGATTGACGGTGCGACGGTGTTGACGCATGAGTTCTCGAATCCTGATGCGTCGGGGTCTGTTTGGGCTGTTCGAGGGTTCACATCATCGTCCGGGGATAACTACGTGAGTAGTTTGACGCTGTACGATACTGATAGCGACGGCGACGGTATTAGTGACGATGATGATGAGTACCCATTCAACGCCCCGAAGACGTTCACTCACTCATCCGTGGACAACGAGACGGTTGATAAGGCGTATCTGGAAGCCAGTAACGGCAGTCTCGACGTTTCGTTGTATGGTGTGAACTCGACTAGTGGGGAGCGTATCAAACTCTCCGAAACCCATGCGGACGTTGGTAGCGAGACGACGCTGGTGACACTAGATGCTGTCTCAGGATATGATGAGTACGATCTGGAAGTCCACGGCAATGCCTCGGTCGAGAGTCACGGCTTGCTGTACGAGTCGAACGCTTTCGGGGGCGGTGTTTCCTCGGAGACGTTCAACGATGGTATCTCGTCGGTTCTCGGCGGTATTTCGTCAGCATTTACTGGGCTTCGGACGGGACAGATGGCACTCGGCGGGTTGATACTCGTCGTTGGCGCGATCCTGTTCATCAGGGAGGGAGGTGACTAGACGTGTTCTTCCTCCTGTCGTTCGTGTTCAGCATCCTTGACGACTTCCTCAAACCAATCATCGCTATCGTCGCATTGGTGCTGATAGCGCAAATCCTCGGTATCGACGTAATCCACATGGCGGAACAGTTCATTCAAACACAGATTCAGAACGCGATCTCGCCGTTCTGACGCGGTTCTTTCAGTTATAACTATGAAGGCAAGCAAAATGAGTATAGCGGCGCTGCTGGTCATTCTCGTAGCCTCTAGTGCCGGTGCTGGTGTCGTGGGTGCGGACACGGGCAGTACCACGAGTACGCCCACGCACAACACTACGACTACGCAGACGCCCACAACAACGACCACAGACGTATCGACTACCAACCAGCAATCCTCGACGACAACCCAGACTACGACGACTACGACGACGGAGAGTATCGAAGAACAGGTTCGAGAAGGCGTTGAAGACGCCACAGGTGACAACTCACCGGAGACGAGTCAGTCAAAGACCGGGAACCGGGACTGTGTTGAAGTCGTCACTAAGAGTGGGAATACGACGACCAAGCAGTGCGTCTCGTCGTGGCACTACCAAATCGACAACTCAACCACCATCGTCGCAGCCGACTGGGAAGGCCCAGTCGTCACGCTCGTCATTGAGAGTGACCGTCCGCAACGAGTGAGCGTGGTGGACACTCATTCAATCAAAAGCACTGGTGCTGGCGACGTTCGATACGTCGAGAGGACGCTTCGGAGCGGGAAGAATGTCGTCAAAATCCGCGCTAACGAGAAGAGCGGGGATAAGACGTTGACGATTGGAACTAGTAACGATCTGGACTACATCAGCGACCCTGAAGCACCCTTCCTGAGTAACGGTATCAGAACAGAACTGCTCTACGTCACGGGTGCTGGTGGTGCGACGAGCGTGCTTCTAGTCGCATTCCTGTTCTGGAAGTACAAACGCCGGAAACTGAGCAAGGGCTGGACGAACGTGTTTGAGGATTACAGCCCATAACAAGGAGGTTTAGTTATGAGTATCAAAGAAACTGAGAACGATTCGACGGTAGCTGAACAGACTGTTGAACGACTCAAACTCGACAAGGCGAAGAAACGCCTGACGGCGGTGAAAATCCTGTCTGGAACAGGTCTCGCCGGTCTTGGACTAGTCGGTGTCGGTGCATGGATTCTGACGGGACACGACATCGGAACCCTGCTTACAGACGAGATAAAGACGTTCGCTGTATCCCTTGTCGGGTTCGGGATTGTATTCGCCCCGGCAACTATCTGGGGTGTCAAGAAGCTCTGGAACCCTGATTTAGTGTTTGTTGTGCGTGTGAACGGGACTTTGACTGATGTAGTGGACATTTACGTTGCCTCTCCTGAACGGTGGCAGGACGTGGACATCGTTTCCGGGGAGCCGTACTCGTTCACGGTCGGTGGCGCGGTTGTGTATCTCGTCACGGACTTTACCCACGTCTCCAAGGTTGCTGAGGACGACGAACTCGCTGACCACATCCCGGACGACACCTCTGGGTATGTGGCCGCAGGGAGTTGGTTGGGCGAAGCCTCGGATGCAGACATCGTGTCCGCTCGTCACGAAATCGAAGGCAACCGGCGAAGAAACAACGCATGGGCGCGTATTGGTGAGAAGCTATACAGTAAGTTCGAGACCGTCGCTCAATCCGTCGAGAGTCGGCATCACAAGATGATGACCGACAAGAGCATGGATATGAGCCTGTACGACAGCGAGACCGTCAAGCAGGAAGCGGCGGCAGCTGTCCCCGAGTTGGAGGAGTACGATGAGTCGAAGTCTATGCCTGAAATCATTGAGGATGAGGTTGAACAGCAACTCCGAGAAATCAATACCTCGGACAATGGGGGTGAGCGACGGTGACGAGTAGTGATGATCGTTGGGTTGCCGCCGAACTACGCGAATCCCTCTCGGCAGGGGATCTCCCTGCCCTAGCCGAAGCCGGGTTGCTGTCGGGTGACGACCTGCAATACTTGTTGTCGTACAAGCGGTCTGTTCCGGACGCTGAAGATACTGACAGGTATCAAGAACTGTTGATGCAGGCCGTGTCTGAGAAGATGAACGGTGCTATCGAAGCCGGGAATCTGTCTGTGATGAGTCACGCAACGGGTGTGAAGTCCAAGAGAGTCGACACATCGTCGTGGCAGGCAGTTACAGAACTTGTGGACCTATGGAACTCTGACGACCGTGACGACATGCTGAACATGATGGTGTACGCCCCACTCCCTCCGGAAGGGCCTACAGGCGTCGGTAAAACCGATTTTGCGTACACGGTGATTGAGGCGGGTATGCGGGCGTATCCGGGGTTGTCGGTGGCGTCGAACAATACGAGTGACGAGTTCGCTGATGTGCAGGCATGGAGTGAGTTGGAGGAGTGGTTAGAAGAGCAGGACGGGACCAAAGCCTTCCTGCTCGATGAAGCCGCGCAAGTGCTTCAATTCGCGGATATGCGGGCAGGGAAGGCGCTCAGTAAACTCATCAAGCTCCTCCGAAAATATCAGTGCCACCTCATCGTCATTTCGCATACCGGGAAGGACATCCCGAAAGACATCCGCAGAATGGTGTTGCTATGCCGGAAGGAGTCGAAGAAGAAGGCCACCATCGGGGTTGGTCTAGACGAGGTGAACGGTGATATGCAGATTGACCGGGAACTGCTGAAACTCGGCAATATCCCTCCGGCACGGTTGGAGTACGAGTCGATCGACGACAAGGGAGAGTTCGTGTTCGACATGAACGACGAAGACGAGGCCGGGGCGTCGGAAGACGACGGTGACGAGTCGCCTGACCGGGTGAAATGCCGGGGTGTGAACAAGGAAGGCGAGTCGTGTGGGACTCTTACTGACCACGAATCAGGGTTCTGTGAGTGGCATCGTGACCAGTGGGATGGTGACAACGATCCACGGTTCGAATAGCGTGAGCCGGTATTACGTGCGTGTGTGCGCGTGCGGCATTGGACAGGGGGTATCGGGGGAGGGGGCATCGGGACAGACCGCTCTCAGAATTGCGTTGGGATACTCTTAATTCAGTTTCCTGTTACCATGTCCGTATGGACATCGCCGGGGAAGCACAGACGTATGAACGCGAGTTACTACAACAGCGAGAAGAATACACGCCTGAACATCCGAATAGTGAACTCGCTCACCACTTGCTGACCGGAATCTCGCGTCTAGACGCTGTTGTCTCGGAAATGAATCAGCGGTACTCCTCGTATATTGATTCCCGTCACGAGTTTCAGGACATTTTCGTGATTAAGGGCGTGAATGCGTTAGAGTCGCTGTACCTGTCCGTCAAGCATCGGCGCTATGATTCGGCGTATCGGGATGTTCGGTACTTGATTGAGACGTATCTGTTGGTGAAGCACTTGAACGAACACAAAATCAAGGCGTCACGCATTCACTTTCGGCAAATGGCGGAAGTACAGGAAGAAGTTGAGAATTTATCGTTGTTGAGTCGGCATCGGGTCGCGTCTGTGGACGAGTTCTATGATATGATTAGGGAGGAGAAGCAGAATTATAAGGAGTTTGACGACGGGTTACAGACGTTCAACTTTCTCAGTAATCGGAGCGCACATCCGCACCGTATCGCAGGAGCGAGACTAGACGGTGATCATGTCGTGGACGAGGAGCAGCAGGCGTTTGAGTGGGCGTTAGATATGGTGATTGGATTGTGTATGGAGTATGCGAAACTGTACGCTGATACGCCTGCGTTCGAGGTTATACGTGAGTCGTTCAAGCCGTTGTTTGAGGCTATTGACGAGGTTCATGAGCCGCAGAGTTTTCTGGAGTTGTCGCTGTCTGACCCGATTTTCGCTGGTGAGTAGGTCGGTGTAACCCTTATCCCTTGAGAGTCCTCGACGGGGCTGTGTATGTCAACAGACATTGAGAAGATAGGTGAATCAAGTAGAGAACAAGAATCGGTGTCCGGAGACGACCTTACAGAAGCAACGTTAGAGCGCCTGCACGAACTAGAACAGGAGAACGAGCGTCTCAGGAAGGAGAAAGAGATTGCACGTCAAAATCTGCATACGGTCGAAGCTGAACGTCGAGACCTTGCCTGCGACGTTGAACTGCTTGAAGCAGAGAATCAAGCGTTGCGACGTGAGCAAGCTGAACTCGTTCGCCGGATAATTCTTGATGAGGGGTCTGTGATGGACTTCGTTAACCAGATTGTCGAAGGCAAGGTATGACAGGGCCAGATATTGCGTTTATCGTGTTCTCGTTTCTGTTGATGGTGTTGTCGATGTGGACGTTTAGCCGCCTTTTCTCAGCTTAATCCACGATTCTGGATTCTCGCACTCCCGTCAGCAAGTATACAGAGCTAAATGGGTGGCGAGGGGTTCCCTCGGGTAATGGACGACTATCCACAACCGAACAAAGACGAACTTCCAGACCTCTACGAGGACTTGGACGAACTCCTTGAAGACGCAGAAAACGCTATTAAGAAGCATTTCCGCGTAGCCGAGAACGACGAAGGCGACGAAATCGTGTACCTCGGAGACGCAGATTTACAGGCATATCTAGACACAATGTGGGAGGCGCCGAACCCAATGGTAGAACTCTTCCAAGACGTGACCGGACTTTCCGACCGCGAGTTTGAACGCCTCAACGGAATCTCAAACATCGGCGGGTTGAAAGGCCGGAAAACAGACTTCCGTGATGAAGAGAAGACGGAGGAGTTTGCGGAAGAGGTGGCGAAACTACTCCCGGACGAACTGAAACTCGAAACTCTGCTATACTCGTATCAGATTGTGTGGCAAGCCGATCATCGACGCCATTACCGGTCTGATTACGAGGAGACGATTCGGGAGCATCTTGATGAGGCCGGTTTCCCGGTTAAGAAAGATGAATCGTTACCCGGTCAACCAGACTTCGTGATTCCGGAGCAACGTCCATTCGACGTTGTCGGAGAGGTTCGGGTTATCCAGCCGCGTGACTACGACAAGCGTTTCAAAGAGTTCGGGTCGGAAGCGCGGAAGGCAGCGAAGGAGTTCCCGGACGCGAAGTTTGTTGCAGTGGCGAACTTGCCGCCATTCGATATTGAGGAGCGTCGGGAGGAGTTACGGGACATGATACACGATTTGAGCGAAGCTGAACTTCATCAAGTGGTGTTTCCGGACGAACTCGACGGGTTGGTTGAGCAGTTGAATGACTGGGGTGTCGAACGTCAATCGACGTTCTGACGAAGTGCTGCAATTCTCGAGTAGTATATAGTTTTAAGTACCCGGCGTTGGGTAGTAGACGGTATCCATGAAAGGCCATGTCCCAACGCCGGACGAGGTCGCTGACCATATCGTTGCAAAGTTGTTCGACGGACAGAAGCCAGAGCAAGGAGATCGAATCCTCTATCCCGGGTTGGGGACAGGCCCATTCGTTGCGGCAGTTGAACGGTACTGCGAAGCGAACGACTACCCGATTCCGGACGGGGTCGGTATCGACTCTGACCCGGAACTTATCGCGCAAGCACGGGACAACCATACTGACCGTAACGTCGAGGTTGTCGAACGGGACTTCCTCGACGATGTGTCCGATTTGGGTGAGTTCCAATTCATCGTCTCCAATCCGCCGTATGTCCCTATCGAAGGACTAGACGAGGACGAGAAACAACGGTACAAGGAGACATTCGATACGGCAGTTGGCCGGTTCGACCTTTACATCCTGTTCTTCGAGCAGTCGCTTGACCTACTGGACGATAACGGACGGCTTTCGTTCATCACGCCGGAGAAGTTCGAGTACGTTGATACCGGCGCTCCGCTTCGCCGTATCCTGACGAACCACCATATCGAGGAGATTGAACACGTTGCAGAGGACACGTTCAGTGGTCTCGTCACCTATCCTACGATTACTACTCTCAGTAACTCGGAGGCCGAGGAGACTCGTGTGGTTCATCGTGACGGGTCGACGGAGACTGTAACGCTTCCCGGCGACGGTGAGAGTTGGGCGAGTACCGTTCGCGCTGGTGAGATTGAACTAGACGAGACGGGTGTGACGCTTGGTGATGTGACCGTGCGTGTTTCCTGTGGATTGGCGACAGGGGCGGACTCGTTGTTCGTAATGGAGGAGGACGAAGTTCCGCCGCAGTTGGAGGAGTGGGCGTGGAAGACGACGTCGGGGCGGCAGCTCTCTACGAATGATGGTCCTGAGTCGGGGACACGAGTTATCTGTCCGTACAGGAAGAACGGGAATCTGATTCCGGAAGACGAACTTGGCGATCTTGGTGATTGGTTGGAGTTGAATGAGGAGCGGCTACGGGATCGGTCGTGTGTTGAGAAGGGGAAGGTGTGGTACAGTTGGCATGAGAATCCGCCGATGCAGGACGTTCTTCAGCCGAAAATCGTGTGTCCGGACATCATTGAGGAGCCGAAGTTCTGGTTGGAGACGGAGGGTGACGTAATTCCGCGTCACTCAGTGTACTATATCATTCCGGAGGATAGCGTTGACCTGCATGAACTGCATGACTATCTGAATACGCCGGAGGTGCAGGAGTGGATTGAGCAGCACGCTCAGAAGGCGCACAATGATTACTACCGGATGCAGAGCCGGGTGTTGAAGAAGCTCCCTGTTCCGAAGGACTGGGGAGAGACCGTCCAACAAACACTCGTCTAGACGGGGTTCTTTCCAGTGTTTTCACTTGGACCACTCAGAATTGGAGTCGGTGATTCTGTGTTGTAACGGTCAGTAGCTCGGTGAGTGTATTAGATCGTATTTGGTTACGGGAGTGGCAATTACTAACACAAGTCTTATATCCTGATTGTCTGACTTTGAGGATAAGATGTCGGACAATATCAGTCTCTCCGCACGCGAAAACACCGTTCGAGACATTCTAGAAAGCAGTTCCCAACTTCAAGTTCCAGACTACCAACGAGAATACGCATGGGATGAACGTCAATGGGATGACTTCTGGAATGACCTTACCTCCCTACTTAACGGACGCGACACCCACTTCTTCGGGTCTACTGTCGTTATTGAACACGCAGACACCGACCCCGCAATCCTTGAACTAGTCGACGGCCAACAACGCTTCACCACAATCTCAATTCTTCTCTGCGTCATCCGTGACCAATACAAGACCGACCGCGATTGGGAAGACCGGGCAGGACACGTTCAAGACAATCTCATCGTAAAGGATTCCGACTACAACGAACACCCAAAACTCCAACTTACACTTTATAACAACGACGAATATCAAGCTGTTCTAGAGGGATATGCGTCTGAGTTGGACGATTGCCAACTGAAAGCTGCTTACGATTACTTTACCGAACAGGTAGAAGACCGGGAGTTGGAGTGGGTTGACGATCTCCGGAAGGAACTCCTGAACTCAATGTCGTTAGTCACCATCGAATGTGACAGCGAGGTGTCCGCATTCCGGCTGTTTGAAAGTCTGAACAACAAAGGGTTGGACCTTTCGTCCGTGGACTTGATGAAGAATCACTTGTTCAAGATTGCGACAGAGGACCCTGAGATTAACGAGGGCGAGATTAAGGCGCTCTGGGAGGAAGGCATCCGGAATCTTCGGGAAGTTCTGCAGAAGCCTGAACGATTCTTCCGGCACTACCTCATGGCCACCGAATTGTTAAATGTGAGTAACTCTATTTCATCAACCCGTCTCTACGATGTATTCCAGCGAGTTGTCGATCAGGATATTTACGAGGCCGGATTGACGCTGGAAGATTTCGTAGAGGACATGCGTGAGAAGTCGGAGTTGTATATTGACATTGTGAACTGTGAAGTCGATTTTGAGTGGATGGATAGACGTGAGCGTCAACGTGTTAACGCGAAGCTGGATGACATCAAAGCGATTCGGAATACACAGATTCGGACGCTACTCCTTCGCCTGTTTGAAGAGTTCAATGAGTTTAGCGACGTGATGCAAGCCCTTCGGCTGATAGAGGTGTATCTAATCCGGATTGGAGTTGCGAACTACGGGACTGGGTCGTATCGTGACCGTGTGTTCGCAACCATCTGTACTGAGCTTTCTAATGAGTCGAATCCGCACCGCTTCATAGAGCGACGGTTCCGTGAACACAGTCCGTCTGATGCTCAGTTCAAGGCTGAGTTGAAGGATTACGACTTCAAGCAGAATGACCGAACGAAGTACATGCTGGACCAGTTCGAACAAGAGCATTTTGCTCACTCTGGCGTTGGGAAGCAGGTTGCAGACCGGGACTTAGTTGACATTGAGCATATCGCGCCTCGGAACAGTTTCTCTGCGAAAAAGTACAGTACATGGCAACAGTATCTAGACGTGAGTGAGGACGAGTTCGAACAGCATTATAACCGGCTTGGGAATTTGACGCTCTTGGAGAGTAGTATGAATGCGACTGCGTCTGACCATCCGTTTGAGCAGAAGAAACGTGAGTACGAGACCTCGGATTTCGAGATGACTCGCAAGCTCTGTTCATATGAAGATTGGTCTGTTGACTTGATAGAGGAGCGGTCGGAGAAACTGGCAGAGGTTGCTGCCGAGATCTGGAATTTCAACAACGTCTAACTTTCATCGGCACTAGTGGAGAACTGAAAATAAGGTTGACCCATTACGAGGGGATTAGGTAGAGTCGGTACTCTCTTGAGCTGCTTCCAGCATCTCCTCTTTCGACACAGTTTTCCCTTCAGCAATCTGTTTCGCGCCCTCTATCACTTCTTTAGGGATGTCAGGGGTTTCGTCTTCGTCGTCTCGGCAGGTCATGGGTTAATTGGGTTCATATCATCGTCAACCTCTCCAACATCTTCTTTCGACGCCAGATACTCTGTCAACTCCCATTCTGCGTCTGCGAACGCCTCCACAGCGTCACTGTCCTTGTTCGTCCGGATGTCGTCGTCCGAGCGATTGACGACGCCCCACGATTCCAATTCCGAGACGTGGACGTTCACTGTGTCAGCGTTGACGCCCGCATAGTCTGCGAGCCGTTCAGCGTCGAACTCGGTGTCTGGGTGGTCGATTAAGACTGTCAATATGCGTGTTCGGGGGGAGTCTCCAAGGACATCAAGGAGTACGTGGTCTGTGATTGGTTTAGTTGCGTCAGTCATATTAGGTGGTCGTGGTTCACAAGGAATAAACCCTGTCCCCAGACTGAAATTAAGGGTTAAGTGAGTGGCGCAACCCACCGGTTTCGTCGATAACCAACGGTGTAACCCTTTTCAACCGTGAACCCTCGACGTGGTTGTGTATGTCACGAGAGATAGAATTTGACAGCATCAAGTTCGGAGTTTTAGAGATAAAGCCAGAGAACCTCACAGGACTCGTTATGTTGGCTATGTTAGTCGGAACAGGACAAGGACTACTCGTAGGTACACTCCTTCCCTACGAAGAAATGTTCGGTGTGAACCCAGTCGTCCAAATTGGACTCCTCCTGATCGTAGGGTCTATACTCGCACCTCCTATCCTGATAGGTTCCAACTACCTTGTTACCTCAGTTACTAAGGACGTGATTGAGAAGTCATGATGAAAGGATTCCTCAAAATGGCTTGATGGGGAATGTTGGCCGGAGCAGTAATTGAGCCACTTGATATGGCAACTCGGGGCGTTATCATCGGGATGCTGGTTGGAGTTTATGTCCTTGCCGCATTAGTGTTGTAAGACAGAGACACCGGAAATTCCAATCTCGTGACGGTCGGCAAGCTCTGCTACGTCTAGAATGAACTCTTCAGTAATCTCGCTCCGCGAGATTCCTTCAAGAACAATGCTCGTACTCTCAGTCTGGGAACTATCGGTCACAATCTATCTCGTTGACTTTGTAGGGTTGAACCCTCGGAGAAGGTAGGAGTTGCAGCAGATCAGAAGCAGTAGTGCAACAGTCTATAATCGACTGTATCGTTCTGGCCGTCTAGACGCTTCGCTCTTTATCAAGAGAACAGAACGAGTGTTACAGTCCGCAACAGTAATTAGAACCGTGTTTCAGGACTAATCCGTCATCGCTTGGCACCGAAGCTGGTATTTGGTTTGTCAACCGTCTCAAACAGACCTGTAGGGGTGTTCTCAGCAACCCGTCTGTACTCCTCGGTGATTCTGGCGACTCTGATAGAGTAGAGAATCACCCATATCGCCCACCCAACGAGTACGCGCCAGAGTACGTCTCCAGCAAGTGCCTCGAGAAAGCTCAAAATCGTCAAGATGAGAATGAGGAATGCTCGTGGTTCCAACCAGACATCGAATCCGAGTACCTCGACGCCCATCAGTTCACGTTCATTAGTATCTGTTGTCATGTAATGTCCGGTGATGTCTCTCCCGGGATAAGGGTTTCATCAGTAGGAATGCTATGCAGTCATTCGGGTCACAGCTCGAAGACTGGAATTAACGGTTAAGTGAGTGGCGAAGAGATGCCAACCAATAGAATATATCTGCTAATGGTTATATTTAAACGGCTTCTGGACAATAACGAAGGTAATGGCTGAACTATTAGTTTTCACTCTTCTTGCAGCCGTTGCAGCGGCTTATCCTGTACTCCCGGAATATCGCCAATTGCGCGTTCGATTCAATCTCTGGACCATACCGCGTTTCGGATTCCTTGTGATCATGATTGGCCTGATTCTCGCAACATACTGGGGTTCAGTCTACCTTCAAAGCACTAACCATGATGTAATCAGGGTCGGGACATCGTATGGAACTGTAGAAATCACATCACTTCAGATTGAGTCGGCACAACTACTCGCAGTGCTTGGAATCGTGTCGCTGTTCGCTATTGTTTTTCTCAAACCAACTGTTCGAATCCGAAACGAGGAGAATCTACTGGAGATTCTCCGTGATTTGTATAACCGGGAAGAGTACAGCACGTTAGTCAATCTTCTTCAGGACAATTACCAACCCTTGGTGAATCATCCGACGAAACCGAAACATCCCGAGTCTGCGGCTGTTGCATTTCAACTCGCTTATGAAGACGAATATGACTCAGGAAATGGTTTGAGAGCAGAGATTCGACAAAAGAAGCGGTTGTTCAGGTACTACGTGAATCGACTCCGATACTGGACGAGTAATACGGCACCAGACGCAGCAGACTATACGGAAACGCTATTTCTTGATCCGGCCTTTGTAAAGTTGTATCCTAGTCTTGCTTCCGAGCTGGGTCTCAGAATAATACGTGACGACTCACTTGAACAGTTCCCTAAACAGAAAATCGTCCATCGGTATCTGCGGACACAACTGAAGACCGAAAACAGCCTCCTGCACCGCAACCTCGAACACAACACAGCAGGAGACGGCCTATACAGATACAAACTTGAAGAAGAGAATCGGCTTGTATATGCTCTATTTTCGGATTTCGATAAAGCGGAGAATCTGAATGTTTATAAACCGGTTGGCGATAAAACCCGAGAACTTATTCGCGAACAGCGGAGAGAGGAATTTGACAGGTATAACGACCAACGGCTCACAGATACTCGTATTTCGGATGACTTCATCTTCCGGGACTCCATATTCGTCGGAATCCAATTTTTCGACTTATTGGTAAAAGAAGCATTTCACCAGCAGGTTGAGTGGCATGTCTGGCTATCGTATTACGAATCGTTCACTCGTGAAATATGCCGTAACTACGAGATAACAGAGTATAGCGACCCGAGTGCAGAGTGGCCGAACGACTACTCCCGCCTCCTCTATGAAATGGTCAGCAATATGCGGGACTGGGTTGAAATGATGGAAGAAGAACTCAAATCTGACGTTGACCGTAGTGTGAGTGAACCACCTTACGTCACGGATCTTAGTCCGGGGAGTAATGAAAATGCAGATCTACCATCTGATGACGAGTCTGATGTCGAAGACGAGTCTAGTGGAGAAGACGAACAGGTCGATAGCTCAGGACATAGTGACCACGTTCAACTAGGTAGAATCAGCACAGGAAGGGACCAGAGAAATATCCCCGAGATGACTGTGATTATCCTGTTCTCGTGTCATAAGGAGATTCTTTCAACAAGTGAAATTCCGTTGCAATTCCAAGCATATATCACCGAGATGATTTTCTTGTGCTTGCTGGATCTTCGGAACTACGAAGAAGGTTCGCTTCAGTGGAGGTACAGCGATTTTATGTTACATTGCCTCGAAGAGAATCTTACTGGTAGAAGAGCAAGTGCTTCGTATCGGAAACATCTGAAGCAAGTGTATCATGGGAACTTCGGAGACCGTTATGATTACGGCGTCCGCCACGAGGTTTCTGCCAAAGACACTCAGATGACCGGTCTTGTTGACGACTTAGACGAGTTGATTGAGTCTTGACTGACATCCTATAGCTGTTACATCCGTGGATGTGCTACTGTTTCAGTCGAGTTTGGGATTCTCTTTACAGAATCCAAAACTGGAGAAGTCTTAAGGTCGGCCAACCTCCAGATTTCGACAGATACGACCTCCAAGGTGGAACAAATATGAGTACCTCAACAAATACCCAAACTCAGACAGAAGAGAAAGCAAAGGCATGGCTCAAACCAGAACAGGTAGACGAACTACGCACGGCCACAGTCGCAGAATCAGCCGACTACCTGTCGCTCCGGAATGACACCATCATTGCGGTGCTGTACGATACTGGTCTCCGGGTCGGTGAACTAGTCCAACTTGACGTTGATATGCTTGATCTCGATGAAGGTATCATCATGTTGCCTGCACACGTCCAGAAGGATTACCCGAACGCCAATTCCCCTACCTACACCGAGATTGAATTGGCCACGGATACCGTCCGAACGCTACGCAACTATATCAACAGCCGATGGAAAGACCCGGACGCACTCTTCCCGAGTCGGCAATCTGAACGAATGACGGAAGAGTCCGTCCGAAACGTCGTTGAAGACGCAGCAGAGGACGGTGATGTACGTCCGTTCACAGTAGGTGGTCGTGGCGAACCATCCGAGATCACGCCTCACACACTCCGCCATAGCGTCGCTTACCGGATGCTCAACCGCGAACAAGGAAACACGTTGTATGATGTGACGAAGAGGTTGCGACATGCAACCATCCAGACGACTGAGCGCGTGTACTCACACTTTGACCGCGTGTAGCTTCCAACCCTTCTTCTTGATATACCTCCGTAGGTCGCTTACACCGTGTATCTGAACAGACACCTGCTTACAACCCAACCGGTGAAACCCTTATCCCGAGTGAGCCGCCGCAGGACAGTACATGAAACAGAACTGCCCAAATTGTGAGGAAGACGCGGAAGTCGTGACACCAAGTCACGCACTCGATCTCGAAACCACCTTCGAAGAAGTATCAGTAACGGGTTCCGAACGTATCTGTATTCGATACGAAGGAACCCCATATTACGGGAAACCTATGAAAACAACCCTTTACATCCACAGCGAATAGTCTGTTATACCAGCTGCCCTACTCGGTGCTATACTCTTTTAAGCAGATGTCGTGGTTGGACAGTGGAGGCTTCCCTACCACCCAACCACCGATGAAACCCTTTTCCCTTGACAGACCGCGCTGCCGAATATGAGTGAAACAAACTCGAAACAAGAGATTGTAATTAACAAGAAACACGGCGGATTCGGCGTCAGCGAAGACGCAATTCTGTGGATGAGAGACAACGGATGTGACGAAGCCGAAGCCGTCGCCCTACCCGGAGAGCGATATGATGACGGGGAAGGACCTATCGCCGGAACCCGGTCGTCGTTTGGCCGAAACCTCAGCCGCGACAATCCGATTCTCGTTGAATGCGTCCGCAGGCTCGGATGTAGAGCGTTCGGAGACCATGCAGAACTGAAGGTTGTCGAGATCCCGGCAGACGTTAAGTGGGAGATTGAAGAATACGACGGGAAGGAGTGGGTTGCTGAGAAGCACCGAACGTGGGACTAACGTCTTTTTCTGATAACCCCGGTCACTGGGACACCAGCCGTCTAGACAAGCAGAAGCCGTTCGCAACTCCAAACTAAATGACACCGTTTGACTCAGAGAGTCTCCTCACCCTCCTCGATAGCATCAATAAGATCCCGGTCGGTGAAGGCCTTCTCAAATGAATCCAGAACCTCAAACGCAATATCCATCTTTTCAGGTATTTCATCCCGATACCAGTCCAATTGCTGGAAAGTACCGTGTGCCACCTTGTTCCGCAACCCTTTGAATCTGCTAATCTTACCACGGGTTTCGTTCGACAAGATATTACATTTCACAAGGAGTTCTTCCCTATGAGACTGGCTCATGCCGGAATAGATGTATTCAAATGCCCCCTCAGCAACTTCGTCTTTCACTACATATGCGAGAATCAAGTGCGTTGTAATGTCCTCAATAGCCGCGTGAGTAGAGATGATAAGCGGAAACAGGTCATCTTCGACTGATTGGATGTTCCCCCAGTCATCCCACTCTTCATTCATTTCCTGCCACTTTTCTTCTAAATCCCCTATCTTGAGTCGTAGTCTTGAGAGCTTCCGAGGCGACTCACTATAATGGTCCATACATCTTGTCAAAGCTCGACTGCAATAAAAATCACTCTCGGGTGTCTAGACGGATGAAACCCTTATCCCGGGACAGACCACGCTGCCGATATGAACTTTGAGACACACTGGAAGTTCATAGAAGCAATAACGATAATCTCCGTCCTCATTCTGTTTGCCTCAATGTTCGGTCTTGTACCTGTGACCGCTGTAACTGTTTATGCCCTCGTCATGATGCTGATTTACGGCTTACTCAACGTGGTTTCCATCTCGCATTAGCGTCCGGCTTCCGGTCACTCGGACACCGACTCAGAACTCATTCCTCACACCCGCCACGACAGATATGGAGCATGTCAAAAGCCTTGAGGTTGACTGTAGATCGGGTTTCGCCGCAATTGTCGCAAACCGCTTCCTCGATATACTCCCAGTTCTCGACACGGAGGTCTACATCCACCGACGAATAATCTGGATCTGGGCATTCGTCGGAATCGACTTGTGGTAGGTCAGGCCCATCTCGATCCGCTCGCGGTGCTTCTCTCCGGAGCGAACTATAAGCATACTTCCAGCCGCATTCCGGACACCTCAAAATCCGAGTAAGGTTCTCGAATCTTTCAACGACGGTTTCTGAACCACAGTCACGACATCCCCAACTACACTCGACCCATTCAGTCATACTCCCTCTTCTGTAAGCGAGATATATGGTTAGTTCGCTAAAGGATATAATCAGGACGGGAGAATTATCGGCAACGCCCCGGGGGAGCGTCTAGACGAAGATGAACAGGAAATGTTCATGACCCTCCAATAACGTCATGGATATATGTCCGACCTACTATCCTCGCTCCCAGACCAACCGCTTACACGAGATGCCGTCAAAGCAATTGACGGCGCAGAGGGAGTCCGTAGAGCAATCTCGGTGACGATGAAAAGCCCAGTCGGTGACATCGACGCCCCCGACGAAATGCACACCGACGATATAATCATCATTACCGAAGACCGCGTCCGATACCTCTCCCGAACCTCCGGGGAAGGCTGGACTATCGAACGCTCTGAGAAGTACGCTGACGATGAGGAGTTCGAGGATGTGATGGACGACGTGTACGATTATGCTGAAGAGTATTCTGAGGAGAAGATTCAGGGTCAAGTGGAAGGACTCACGGACTCATGACTGTCGAAGCCCCCGACTTCGATCCAGACCTTACCGGTCACTCAGCGGTTGACCTCAAACGGGAAGCTGGTCATGTCTGCCATGCGGTTGTCTCGACGTTTGACGATGATGGGGAACCGGTTCAGGAGACGGAGTGTGGCCAACGGTTACAGAATGAGATTCCGGAACCGCGAGAAGGGTTCGATTCATCCGAGTACGAGATGTGTTCAGAGTGCTGGCCGGAGTCAATTGTTGAAACCGGAGATTAGTCCCCTTTCCGAGGGTCGTCCGAAATCAGTTCACCCATGTAGTGACCAACGAACCGCGCAAACAACACTGCTGCGATAAGTTACTCAACTAAGCGTACTTACGTTACTAACCTCCACGTTGACCCACGATGGGAAGAATCAACATCGAAATCCCGGACGACCTTCACCAACAGCTACGACAGGAAAGCGCAGTCAAGTCAGTTCCGATAAAAATGATCGTCATCCAGTCAATACGAGACCACTGTAAGAACGAGGACTTAGGAGTGGAATTAGATGCATTGCAAGATTAAGTCCCGCACCGGAACTCTTCTGCGTCTAGACAGACTCTCGTTTTGAGCAGAACCCACTTCCAGACCGAACCTCATTCAGAAGTGTTCGAAAAGTGTTGATTTTCGCGTTGAATACCAAATATGGATTTCACGAAGTGAAATCCATCTCTTCCATTTCAACTTGCATATCAAATATGCATATCCACGAAAACCAACCAAAAACTCCGTCAAGTATACATACGCATTCCCCCCGGGTCCCCGCTCCCAGTAGAGGGTGGACACCGCGAGGTGTACCGTCTCTTCGAGATATGATGAACGAGTTAGGAATGCAGACTAGTCCTCTTTTTCAGCAGCAACCACCTCATCCACATCACGACGATTTTCAGCAAGCCTCTCATGCATCTCACGGTCACGAACAGAGATGTCACTCCGGTCAATGAGTTCGATCCGGAAAGGATACTCAACGTCCTCGTCTAAGGCCTTCCAGCCAGAATCAGGAAACCGATTCCTTACTGTACCTTTATACTTGTACTCCTCTTCTTCCCCGGAAGACACTTGATTAGTATCGCCCATACCTGTTCCCGGACACTCATACATCAAGAAACCCTGTATTAGGTGCTAAGTCCACCGAACTGGAATACAACGAACAACCTCAAAACCTGACTCAACCTATCTAGAATAGGAGAAACCCTTATAAACGGACAGCCACCACCCTCAACCGGTTAGGGCCTGTGCCTACTCCCTGACCATTCACGTTCACAACGGAAGTCGATTGTCGGAACCACGTTTCCCCTCTCTGTGGTCCCCGATCACTCTTTCAGAGGGAGAACGTCTCGTCTTGGACTTTCAACTCCCTGTTCTTCTCAAAACACTCTCCCCGTCTAGACACATCTCCCGGCCACGCATAATACACGCCCCGAAGAACAAGAATCGTCGAACCGGGGAATCCTTTACATCCACAGCACGCCCCCTACCCCCTCGTTGTAACTGTAAGTACCCGGTCTAGACCAATCTGGTACAACCCCGAACTCGTGAGCCGCCTGTTTTCGGACAATAGAAGCGAAATCGGTGTTCGGTGTGGTACTTCTCGAAAACATGTTTCCCCCTCCCCTCGGTCTCTGAAAGAGTAGGCGGGGAACCGAACCGGATGAGCGAGATGATTACTTGTCGCGTTGGGGAAGACCACCGTGTCCTAAGAGTCATGAGAGTCATAAGACGAATCTGGTACAACCCCGAACTCGTGAGCCGCCGTTTTTTCGACAGTAGCGCGGTTTCGAAGGTTCGGTCTGGTACTAATCGAAAACATGTCTTCCCCCTCCCCCTCGGTCTCTGAAAGAGTAGGCGGGGGTAGCTCGCTCAGTCAATCAACTGGGTCGCTGGTTTGATTGACGCTGAGTGTTGTTTGGACGATGGTCTTTCCACTGATACACTATTAACAAAGATTAATGTTAGTTTTGAATAGGAACAGGTTTATAAGGGTATAGTACAAACAATACCCGTAGAGGGTCCTAAACGAACGGTAGTAGTAGGAATACTACTACCGTGAGGTAGTAGCCGTCCTAACTCGACCGATTACGAGGGAAGCGGAGAACGAGAGATGCGGTGCGGGCGAGGACTCGTCACTCTGCTGTTTACTGCGACTCACTCCCCCTCCTACTCTTTCAGAGATCGAGGGGGAGGGGGAAACATACTTTCGATTTGTACCATTCCACGACCTGATTTTGCTTCTACTGCGTGATTCTCGGTGTTTCGCGGGTTGGGTGTTGTACCAGATCGGTCTACTTCGGGGTGATACAGTTACATCGAGGGTGGAGGGGGCGTGTTGTGAATGACTGGACGAGGGTTCGATTGACGTGACTCCCCCTGCCCCTTCTGTGAACGACCGGACAGGGGGGAGAAACATGTTTTCGATTAGTACCAGACGACAACCCGATTTCTGTTCTACCGCGTGATTTCTCGGGTTTGACGGGTTGGGTGTTGGACCAGATTCGTCTTATGACACTTAGGACACTTATGACATGGTGGTGTGTTCTTACGACACTCATGACTCTCGTGACAGGGTGGTGGGGCGTGCAATATCCCGAAAACATGGTTCTGATTTAGTACCACTTTCCCAACCGTGTTTCTTGTTTTCCGTGGTTAGAGGTGTTTTACTCTGTGTTTCCTGTTTCTCTGGTTGGTGTGTTATGGTCTACCACAATCTGGGGTTTATATACCTATGTTCTATACGGGAAAGTGTATGGCAACACTCAAGACAACGAGTGCAGATGAATCGGTTAAGAACCAAGTTGACGTTCAAGCAGATGAACTCGGCATTTCAATGGCCGAGTTCCTGAACCGTGCAGCAAAGCTGGCGGTCATGGCGGATAACGACATGCTTCGCATGGTCGCTGGCGAGAACGTCTCGATTGAAGGCGTTCAGCAACCAGACGACGATTCTTCTGACGAGTCGGACGAGTCGGAATACAACGAACTCTCATTGGGTCACGACCGACTCATCGACCCGGACGAGGCTGACTTCAGTGATAACGATGTTCTCAAGCAGTCGAATCGGCAGCGAGTCGTCGTGCTGGAGGGGATTCTCGCGTGGAAGCGCGAACACGAGGACGACTTCTCCCATCGAGTCACCCAGAGTCAGCTTGAGTCCATTATCCGAACTGCGTTCGGTGTGAGTCGGAGTGCGACTGTGGACAAGATCATCACGCTTGCAGAGGATCTCGACGTACTGTACGCACACGTCACGAACGACCGGCGGTTGCGTAACGCGGATGATGAGATGGTTGAAGACGTGGTTCGTGCTATGGAGTTGAAGGGGAGTGACGAGGATGCAAAGGGGTATCGTAACAACGTGAACAAGATTCGTGACTTGTCTGGGGAGTGGTCGACAGACGATGGACGGTTGGTTGAGAAGTGGTTCAAGCCTTCACAGACGTACTTCACGAAGGAGATTGTTGCTCGTCAGGCCAGTCTCACAAAGTTGAACACGATGCTTGAGGAGGCTCCTGACCGTTATTCAGCAAATCGTGTATTGACTCGGATGATGGGGATTGCTGTTGAGGAAGGTTGGTTGTCTGAAGATGAGGCGGCTGATTTGCATGAGTCGAAGTCTGTGTTCACGTCGTTTGCGGTGCAGACGGGGAGTGTTGAGTCGTTGTTGAGTGGTGATGGTGTGATTGAAGTGTTGGAGGAGAAGGCTGCTGAGAAGCGTCGTGAGGAGCGTTTGAGTGAGGATGAGGCGCGGGAAAAGTATGAGGAGTTGGTTGCGAAGGCTGAACGGAAGTTAGAGGCTATGGAGCCGGGTTCGTCTATTAATAGTTTTTATGACGGGCTTTTCTCGGAGGCGTATAATGAGGCGCGTGACCTTGCTGAGACGTATGACTTGGATATGAGTCGGCTTGTTGAGTTGGGTGAGGAGTATGAGGAATTGACTGGGGAGTGACCATGCGTTTCGGGGCGTGCTGACGGACGGGTTGGTTCTGTTTCTACGTGGTTGTTGGTGGCCAGCGTCTAGACGCTGGTATCGTTGGCCACCGGAAGTGGTGGTGTCACCGGAACCGCCGGTAGGGTTGGATTCCTAACTATACCTGATAGAACACTTAAGGGTGGTCTCTTGTGACCGGGCTTTGATGTCAGTTCAAGACGGGACATCGACCAAGGAAGTACAGCTTGCAAACAACCAGTGCCGGAACTGCGGAACTCACGTTTCAGACGATTTCCGTAGGGTTTACGGGGATAACGATGACCGTGTTTTCGCGTGTCGAACGTGCGTCAGTAAGACGATTCTTAATTCAGGGGGTTCGGCGTGTCCTGACCGCCGCGAAGCGTTGCTGGAAACGAGTGAGCGGGGGGATCGCCTATGAGTGTCTCCGAAACCCCCTCTGCCACGAACACGAAGCCGACCCTTCCGAACGAGGAGCATGATTACAAAGTCGTCTACCTCGACCGTGACGGGATTGAGAAGGCGCATACGTTGAGGCAGACGCGGAATGGATGCAAAACGGGAGATGGCCGGATTGATGATGACCAAGACTCGGACGTAACCCACTTGAAAGGCGCGTTGGGAGAAGTGGCGGCGTCGGACTACTATGACACGGAACTAGATGAGGAAGCGCATGTGTCCGGTGATAACGGGGTGGATTTCACGTTCAAGGGGAAGACGGTGGACGTGAAAACGACGAAGTATTACAAGACAGGGAAGCTGTTGATTGATGCTGAGGCGGTGGAGAAGGCGCGTAATCCGGATTCTGAGAAGGAGTTGCCGGACGTGTATTTGTTGGCGGTTCGTGTTGAGTCGGGTGATGGGTGGGAGAAGATGGGGTTAGTAGGGTGGATTGACCGTGAACGGGCATTGAATCGTGAGCCGCGTATTTATCCGGAGAATAGGGATAATCTGAATTACGTGGTTCGTCGTGGGGAGTTGCTGAGTGTTCCTTCAATTCCGTTCGGGGATGCGTTGCTTCAGGAGCCGGACGGCGGGATGGATGTTGAGGGGGCGTTTGAGTCGGCGGCGGGGTTGGCGGACTAGACAGTTATCAGTCTTCAACAAGGATATTGTATCAATGAGTGACGAATGCGACCTTCCAAAATACATTGACGGGGATGAGGATGATCCTGTCCGGTTGGCGTTCAGAGATGAAAGGGTCAGTTCCGAAGATGGGTTTGTGATGCCTAACTCCGGGAAGGACGTGGACGACGAAACGGGTTCCAGTTGAACAGCAGGGGTTTGTTCTCAAGTCGCTGTATTTGCTCGTGAGTCGATTCTTCACCGAGTCAGTTTCATTCCTTTTCCAACAGCGGTGGGCGTGCTGGTGGCTGGTTCTTCGCGTATATAATGCCCGCGTGTGAACACTCAATCCATACCGAATGCATCCCTCCGAAGCTCACGTTTCTCTGTCTTCGTCCTAACATCGTAGTGCTTGTCGAGAACCTTCGGTGAAACGTCACATCTGTCGCTAACAATCTCCTTTCTGTGTCCCCGCTTCAGCCACTCTGTGATTGAAGACCGACGTATATCGTGCGGGCTGATGGAGGATGGGCATCGGGCGGCGTACTCTCGGTCAGTCCACGCTTCGCATTCCATCTGGTCACGGTCATGAGGACATTCCCCTGTGTGGTGACAGGGGCGACTCAATGCTGTAATGTGCATTCTCAGCCCTGAGCGAGCCGGACGGCCATGTTTAGTGGTGAACAATGGTTTCCGTCCATAATCGTCGGTCACGTTGTGGCGGTTCATCTGGAGGTAGTCGTCCAGTACCTCACAAACCCATGCATGGAGGTTGACTTCACGTTCTCCTCCCTCCGCGTTTTTCAGAGGAGTGTCGGATTCGGGGCGGTGGTGGAGTTCAATGTATTTCTCCTCGGGATGGTAGTCGCCATGGTCTAGTGAACGGACAGACCCTAACCGCATTCCTGTATCCCACAGAATCGCAAATAGCGCGTGTCTCTTTGTTCCGTACTCGTATTTGTCGAGGTACTCCAGCATCTCGTGCGCTTGTTCTGCGCTGATTTTCCTGTCACGGGTTTCAGAGTCGATCTCGGGGAGAATCATGTTGTCCGCGAGTCCATCGTCTACGACATCCCACGACTCCATGTGCCGGATGAACGTCCGGAGCGTACACATATTTTTGTGAAGGGTGAGGTTGGAAATGTCGTCTGTGTCGCGTCTGAGGAGTTTGAAGTCGTGGATGGTGAATCCATCAATCTCGTTGATGTAGTCGATTCCTTGGGTGTTGCACCAGTCTGCGAACCGTTCGAGGAGGTAGGTGTAGTTGTAGAGGGTTGATTCGCTGACTTCGGGTTTGCGTTCGTTGAGGTATCGTTCGACTGCATCGTCTGGGGTAAGTTTTCGAGTCATGGTGTCGTGCTTACCCCGTGACGCCGATCTGGTGTCGCGCCCGGTCAAGTCCCGAACCCTACACACATTTTTGCGGGTCGTTCTGTCTAGACTCCCTTGACAGCTCGGTTGCAGGTCGGCGGTGAACGCCCGCGCAACGAAGTGAGCAGGCGTGAACGACGGAGAGGTTCTGAAATCTTTGATTTCAGGTTCTCTCCACGCGGTTCGAATCCGCCCCGACCCATAAATTTTGCGACGAGCAAGACTGCGAGCGACTGCCAAATCGCTCGCACATCCGCGAGTCGCAAATTCTGTTCGGCGGAAGGATTCGAACCAGACGAGTCGCATGCCCGGACCGTCTCGGCGAGGTTCGAATCCGCCCCGACCCATGTTTTCCTGCGAACTACACCGCGCGCGACTGCTCGAGTGCTAGCCCCACGAGTCGTATCTCCTCCACAGAACTACTCAGAGGTGAGGAAAACGAGCGATTTCGACAGAGAGACGGCAACTCACGGAACGACACCGGTCGCGGACTCGCGTGAGAACGTCGCCGCGCGATAGGGACGATACCGTTCGACGTGTCACTCCGCAGTCGTCTCCTCCTCGGTAGTCGTTTCTGTCGTCGTCGTGTCCGTCGGCGTTTCAGTGGTCGTCGTCTCGGTAGTAGTGGTCTCAGTTGTTGTCTCGGTAGTAGTGGTCTCAGTTGTTGTCTCGGTAGTAGTGGTCTCAGTTGTTGTCTCCGTAGTAGTGGTGTCGGTTGTCGTTTCGGTAGTCGTCTCCGTTTCAGTCGTCGTTGTGTCGGTCTCGGTAGTCGTCTCCGTCTCGGTGGTCGTCGGCGTCGAATCCTCACACGAATCGGTCTCGCGGAGACTGACCTGAAAGTTACCACAGAGACTTCTCTCCCCGGTCGAGCGAAACCGATAGGTGTCACCGACGGTCGGTCTGCCCGACCTACTGGGCACGAGAAGATAGAATACGGCGTCGTCACACGTGCGGCACGTGAAGGCGTCACCGTCGTTGCACAGACTCGAACCGTAGTGCCGGAAGGTCTCGACGGTGCCGTCCGCCCCGTCTATCTCGTCTTCGTTTCCTTTGGTGACCCATCCCGTGATACTCGAATCAGTCCCGGTCGAGAACCAATCCGTTACGAACAGTCCACCGACTAGGGTGCTACTTGCTTCGAGTACCCGTCGCCGCGATACGTCCTCCGTCATTACTAGTCCCTGCCTCTACGTATAGGTGTAATATGTTAATTATTATCTAACAAAATCTGGTAGTTCGTCTCACTCCGGTCGGTGGCTTCGCCGTCGGTTTTCCGAGAGCAGTAACGCACTGCGACTGCATTCGCACCCGACCGAGGACAGTAACCGCGCGTATCGGGCGTGGAATCCCACGCTTCTCTCGGTCGTTTAGCGAGTCCAATCGGCGGCGGTAGTGTCAATGGTCCAAAGTTACTTTAACGAGTACGTCATTATTCATCCCGGTTTGAGGACCTCCGACGACCCCGATGAAATGAGTAGACGAACAGAAAGGCAGAACGGGAGGGCGGCGGCCAGACGCTATCGAAATCTCGTCGAGGTGTTCGGACCACACCTTCGGGATGCGGCGTCGAGCGTGTGGCGTCGGACGGCCGAGCGATTACCTCCGGTCGTCCTCCGTTACCTGTTCGAGGTTCGTTCGGCCCTGTTCTCGGGCGTGAGCGACGCGAACCCCCTTCGTCTGATGTGGGTAGCCCCCGACAGAATCGAGTACTACGACCGCACGCACGTCGGCGGATTCGGACAGGTGGTGGAGGGGTCGTGGGACGAGCGCACCGACCGCTTCGAGGACGAACTGGTCTACCGGTCCATCGAACGGCGATACGCGGACGGCGTGCCGTGGGAGGAGACGGAACTGTACCGAGAGTACCGCGAACGACTGCGGAACGAGGGGAGTCCGCTGTACGCCCGGCGGTTCGACAGCGTCGCCGAACTGGACGCTTACGTCGAGGGGATAGACCGACTCTACGAGCGAATCACGACCGAGGGCTACTGGTCACAGCGCGACTTGCTCCGCGCGCGACCGGACCGAGCACGCGACCGGCCCGGGACAGCGACAACATCCACCTCAACGAGGTCGTCGTGAACGTGCATCGCAACGGACAACTGGCGAAATGCGGCAGCGGGAACCACCGACTCTCTATCGCCAAACTCACCGACGTGGACGAGATTCCGGTCCTCGTCCGGGTGCGACACGCCGATTGGCAGGCGATTCGGGACGAGATTCGGGAGACCGACTCTCCCGACGAGTTGAGCGACAGAGCGCGGAGAAACCTCTCTCACCCTGACCTCGCGGACGTCGTTCCGGACGATTGGCGTGCGACCGAGGAGCGTCGCGTCGACGCGGAACTGACACAGTCGAATCAGTGAGTAACGGGAGGCGGTCTGAGAAAATTGTGAACACGCTCGCTGTCACCGGTACCGACCAGACGACCGACTCGCCGTGACGAGTCGCAGAAAAACGGTCGGTAAACAACGGAGCGTCGGTTCTCCCGGATTAGCTTCGCCGCAGGCCGAGGAACGCGGCCCCGAGAAGCGCGACGACACCGGTAATCGGCGTGAAGCCGGGGATGCTACCGCTAGAGGCGTCTGTCGTCGTCTCCTCCGACGTCGATTCGGTCGTCGTCTCCGCAGTGGTGGTCTCCTGTCCGCGCGTCTGGAAGTAGACGTAGCTCACGTCAGCGACTTCCTTGCCGCGGTCGTTCTCGTAGGCGACTTTGTCAGCAGAAGCGTTGTAACTCTCGCTCCCGTTGTTGTGGACCAGCGCCACGACCAACACCTGCGGGTCTTCGACCGTCTCGTTGAGCGAGACGGTGACGTTCTGGTAGTCGCCCGCACTGAGGTACTCGGTGTGGCCGATGCGCGCCTTACTCTGGTTGTAGACGACTGCGAATCCGCCGTCGGGCAGGGTCGCGGATTCGATAGTCAGGTTCTCCCCGTCGAACTGCTGGTCGGGAGCAGAAACCGACGCCGTCTCGTTCGTCTGTGCGTCTGTCGTCGTAGTCGTAGTTGCGGGACTCGCGAGGGCGACTCCGGTGGACACCGCGAGCGCCAGCACTGCCGCAACGAGGACCGTTCGTGTCGTACCTGTCATCGTATCTCTCTGTTCCGGGAGGTATCGCTCGGCGACAGTTCTCGTCGGGCGAGCGCGCCGCGGCGCTCACGGCCGAGACGTCTCCGGAACGCGACCTGTCGGTTGACGCGGTACAAAAAACTACCTTACGGAAGCGGATGAGATGAGATACCGAAACAGGTGTGGGAAGAGAACGTATCACGTACAAACCGACGGAAACCAGCGAGACGGTCGTCGGACGGCTACCGACCGCTCTGTTCGCTCCCGACGAATATATACGTCTCATAGAAAACACTTAACCGCTCCTCGGTGTGGCCACACTTGCGGTCGGAGTAACATGAGTACGGACCCCGACACCCTCGACACACGGACCGACACGGACCGCCCCGACGATTTACAGACCGAACCGCGCGTGACCACTCCGTCGTCGAACTCTCCTCGGTCGTCGTCGATTACGAAGACCGGCCGGACCGTCGGACGGTGTACCCGGACGGACTCGATAGCATCGAGCGAATGTCGACGTGGTTGACGGCGGACGACACCGCTTTCGTGGACCTCGAATCCGCCCGCTGACAGTATCCGCCCACTCCTCGTTCTTTCGGGCCGCCGCTCGGTGTCTCTGTCCCTCGACGAGTTCAATCAATCGGTAGAACTAATAAGGAGTGTTCGGTGCCAGTCGCACATGAACCTCGCCCTCCGACTGCTGGTCGCCTGTTTGGTCATCACCGCGCCCACGGTCCTCTACCTCGGACTACTGCGCGGACTGGAGAAGATGCGCGACGACGCCCTGCTGCTGGCGCTGGCCGAACGCGACGACGCCCCCCGAGACGTGTCGAGCGCGGCCGCCGAGGCGCTCGACAAGCCGCCGATTCGGGCCGACGGACGCGGACCGAACGCGACCGACGACCCCGTGCCGACCGTCGACGCGTTCGTCTGCTCGGCCTGCGGCGAGTCGAACATGTCTGGCGCGAAGTACTGTCGAGAGTGTCTCGGCGAACTGAATCGGTAGCGCACCCGAGCGTTCTTGTCTTCCCGCCGAATAGTCGCGCTCGTGAAACTCACACAGGACGGACGGTTCGCCGGAATGGCTACAGAGGCGCTCGCGGAACTCCGTGCCGGGTTCGTGGACGCGGTTCCGAAGGTCGTCACGGCCCTGTTGTTCTTCGTCGTCGCCTACGCCGCTATCAGACTCGCGCTGTCGTTCGTCAGGTCGGCGTTCGGGCGCATCTACGCCGACGACCTCATCGCCGACCTCTTCACCGCCGTCGTCGGCATCTTTCTCTGGTTCGGCGCGGCGCTCGCGCTCCTGAAGATTCTCGGCATGGGCGAGGTGGCGGCGAGTCTCGGGACCGCCACGGGGTTCGTCGCGCTCGGCGTGAGTTACGCGCTCTCGGACATGATAGCCGACACCGTGTCGGGCGTCTACCTGCTGCGCGACGCCGACTTCAACCCCGGCGACAGGGTAGAGACCGCCGGCGTGACGGGCGTAGTTCGGGAGATAGACCTCCGGAAGTCCCGGATGGAGGTCGAGGGCGACGTGGTCGTTCTCGGCAACCGTTCGGTCGAGAAGCAGTGGCGGAAGAAGGCCGACCCGGCGTCGGGTCCGGCCGACGAGTCGGCGACTGACGTGGTGCACGAATCAGCAGCGAACGAGTCAGTAAAATAGCTCGCGCGAACCGTCGGCGACGACCGAACTACTCGGCGCTACTCCGTGATGACGAGCATGCCGTCGTTGGTGGTCACGTCGGTCGCCTCGTCCGGAATCTCGAACTCGAACTGGCGGTCTCCGGCGACGACGATGGCCGTGTTACCGACGATGTCGAGGTGTGCCTCCACGTCGCGGCCGAAATCGACCGTGATTACGTTCTCGTCCTCGTACTCGCGGCGAGCAATCGTGATGTCGTCCTGCTCGTCGGCGGCGGACTGAAGCGGGGCTGGTGCATCCATACGTCTGGTTGGGGCGTGACGTATCTAAGTGCTATGCCCGCGGCGGGTTCGAGGCAGAACGCAAGCCGCGAACGTGACGAGCGGCAGGACAGTGATGACGAGGGAGAGAGGCGAGGGCCGGGAAAGAGAGGAGAGAGAAACGAGAGACCGCAACTCAGCGTGGGAGACGGAAGACGGCGTTACAGGAAGTCTTCGATGTGGTCGGCGACTTCGTTCGGCGTGTCGCCGACGGGGACGCCCGCGTCGTTCAGCGCATTTATCTTGCTCTCGGCGGTGCCGGTGCCGCTACCGGAGACGATAGCGCCCGCGTGACCCATGCGCTTGCCCGGCGGGGCGGTCCGACCGGCGATGAAGCCGGCGACCGGCGTGTCCATGTTTTCGGCGATGTACTGGGCGGCCTCTTCCTCGTCTTCGCCGCCGATTTCGCCGCACATGACGACCGCCTTCGTGTCGGGGTCGTTCTCGAACAGTTCGAGCGCGTCGATGAAGTCGGTGCCGATGATGGGGTCGCCGCCGATGCCGATGGCGGTGGTCTGGCCGATACCCCGGGAGGTCAGGTTGTCCACGACTTGGTACGTGAGCGTCCCCGAGCGCGAGACGAGACCGACCTCGCCCGACTCGAAGATGTTGCCCGGCAGGATGCCGAGTTTCGACTCGCCGGGGGTGATGATGCCCGGACAGTTCGGACCGATGAGTCGGGTGTCAACTTCCGAGAGACGCTTGTTGACCTTCGCCATGTCCTGTGTGGGGATGCCCTCGGTGATGGCGACCACGAGGTCGAGGGGCGCGTCCAGCGCTTCGAAGACGGCGTCCGCGGCGAACGCGGGCGGGACGAAGACGACGGAGGCGTCGGCGTCCTCCTCGCGCGCGGCCTTGTGGACCGTGTCGTAGACCGGCACGCCGCTGACTTCCTGTCCGCCCTTGCCCGGCACGGCGCCCGCGACGACGTTGGTGCCGTACTCCATCATCTGTTCGGCGTGGAACTTGCCTTCCCCGCCGTGATTCCCTGCACGATAACTCGGGTGTCTTCGTCGACTAGAACACTCATGCTTCCACCTCCTCGGCGTACTCGACCGCACGCTGTACCGCGTCTTCGAGGGTCTCCTCGACCGTGACGAGTTCGTCGTTCAGAATCTCGCGGCCCTCCTCGGCGTTGGTGCCCGCGAGGCGGACGACGACCTTCTTCGGAATCTCGTCGAACTGTTCGAGCGCGTCGTTGATGCCCTTGGCCACCTCGTCGCCGCGGGTGATGCCGCCGAAGATGTTGAACACGACGGCATCGACGTTCTCGTCGGAGAACACCATGTCCAGCGCGTTGGCCACTCGCTCGGCCTTCGCGCCGCCCCCGATGTCGAGGAAGTTGGCGGGTTCGCCGCCGTAGTAGTCCACGAGGTCGAGCGTCGTCATCACGAGACCCGCGCCGTTGCCGATGATGCCCGTGTTGCCCGAGAGGCGGACGTAGTCGAAGCCGTACTCCCCGGCCTTGCGTTCGAGGTCGTCCTCGAAGGTCTCCTCCTCCATCTCGGCGAGGTCGGGCTGGCGGAACAGCGCGTCGTCGTCGATGTTCATCACCGCGTCGGCGGCGACGACCTCGTCGTCCTCGGTAATCATCACGGGGTTGATTTCGATGTCGCTGGCGTCGCTGTCGTCCCACAACTGGAACAGCGTGGTCAGAATCGACGCGACGTCGGAGGCGACCTCCTTCGGGACGCCCGCGTCGTAGACGACCTTCCGGGCCTGATAGGGGTGCATCCCGAATGCCGGGTCCACGTGTTCCCGAGCGATGGCTTCGGGGTCCTCCTCGGCGACTTCCTCGATGTTGACGCCGCCCTTGGTCGAGACCATGGCGACCGGTTTGCCCTCGCCGCGGTCCATCGTGACGCCCACGTAGAGTTCGTTCTTGAAGTTCACGGCCTCCTCGACGAGGACCCGCTCGACGGTGTACCCCTTGAGGTCCATCCCGAGGATGTCCTCGGCGGCCTGCTCGGCTTCCTCGCGGTCCTCCGCGAGTTTGATGCCGCCGGCCTTCCCGCGGCCCCCGACGTGTACCTGTGCCTTCACGGCGACCGGGTACCCGATGTCCTCGGCCGCTTCGACTACCTCGTCCACGGACGACGCCAGCGTCGCGTCCGGCGTCGGAATCCCTGCGTCGGCGAAGACGCTCTTCGCCTGATACTCGTGTAGTTTCATTTTGGGCTTACACGGTACTTTTCGCGTCCAAGAGTTAGTAGTATCGGAACGGGCTAACGCCGCCCCGTAACTGCCCGACCGTCCGTCGAGACGGGGACCCGACTCACCGCGACCGCTCGGCGACGCCGACAGCGGGTATCGGAGACCGATTAGTAGTCGGCGAACGAGACGAGGTCGGATTTCAGTTGGTCGTAGCTGTCGCGCTCCACGTGGTCCCGAACCACGCGGTCGGCGTCGAAGAACAGCAGCGAGAGCAGTCGCTCGAACCGCTCCTCCATCTCCGGCGACGAGAGGACAGTCTCGGAGAGTTCCCTGCACCGTCGCTCGTAGTACGGCGGGAACTCCCCCTCGTACGAGAAGACACCTCGGCAGAGCAAGTGGGCCAGTTCGTCGGGTTCCGACGGAACCGGAATCCCGTCGACGAAGCGACGGTACCGGAAGAGAGACTCCTCGACCGCCGGGTCCACGCGAATCATCTGCCGGACGCCGCTTTTCATCGGCGACTCGTAGACGACGTGGTTCGTCAGGTGCAACGCGACGTTCCCGTTCGACCCTTTCCACTCCTCGTACTCGGTCTGGACCGTCTCCGTGTCGGTGAGCGTCTCGAACGCGAACCGCAGCGCCTTCGCCCGGTCGGACGACAGCAACGCCATCGCTCGACCGGGATTCGACGCGACCTTCTCGACTAACCCCCGCACGCCCGTCGAGGAGTCGCTCGACCCGAACCCCAGACGCTCCGCGAGGCGGACGGTCTCCTCGAAGTCGTCGTCGGCCACGTAGACGTCGACGTCGCTTCCCGGGACCGAGTGGGGGAGGTCCCGATACCCGCGCGGAACGACGAACGTGACGTCCGAGTCCACGAGGTCGGCGAACAGGCGGTCGAGGAGTTCGGTCTCCGCTCGACTAAACTCCATCCTTGGTTTCGAGCAGGTCCGCTTTCCCCTCCGCGACCGCAGCGGCGAACCTGCCGAACTCCTCCGGAGAAAACGAGAGGCGGAACCGGCCGACGTGGAGGTGGATGCGGTCGCCTTCGTTGTACTCGACGGTCACGTCCGTCCCGTCGGAGAGCGTCGTCGTTCCGAGTTCCTCCTCAATGATTCCCACGTTCGACCCCCCGTTCGGCCGCCTCGATGCAATCGGCGAACGTCAGATAATCGTCGATGGAGAACTCGATGCGCGTGTTACCGACGTGGACGTGTATGGACTCTCCGACGTTGTCCTCGACGACGATTCTGTCCCCCGACAGGCGTAGCTCTCGGGGGGGTCTCGGCCCGACCGATTTCTCTCACGAACACGTTCATGGTCGTTTCCCCCCGGTCTCGGATGCTCCCGTGACCACCATGGTACGCGTTCAGAGTAAACGCAGAGAGACAAAAACGTTCTTGCGGTCCGCGGCCACACTGCCGCCGCCGTCCGACGGTTTAGGGCCACCGCCGGTGTTCGACCCGGGTAGACACGGAACGCGGCACCGCGAACGCACGGCCCGTCGCCGACGTTACTTCTCGGCGTAGAACCGGACCAGTCCGCACTCCGGACACCGCCGCGGCGTCACCTCCAGCGCCTTGGCGACCCCGACCGCGGCCAACACGTCGTCGGCCTCGGTCTCGGTCCGGACTCTGAACTCCCCTTGACCGGTGAAGAGGTCGGCTTCCTCTAGCGCAACGTCACAGTCCGGACAGCGCGCGTCGACAGCCATACGACGGGTTTCTCACGGTCTCAGGAAAAGCATGTCGAATTCAATTCAACGCGGCGACATCTACCGCGGTGTGTGGATAGCACAGACCCGCGGTCGTGGGACCGAACGCGGCGCTCGGTGGTCGAGTGTCGAAGGCTCGTGGACCGCTCAGAGCAGGACTTCCTCGTCGGGGAGCAACTCAGCCTCCGTGCGTCTCGCGGCCTCGCCCTCCCCGACGAGGGTCGATTCCTCGACCGGTTCCGAGAACCGGTCGGGGTCGGGTTCGACCGACTTCAGCATCGACGAGAAGACGGACCCTCGGCGTCCGCCCGCCGAGACGATTCCGCCGTACTTGCGCTCCTCGAACGACGACTCGTCGGGGTGGGGAAACTCCTCGCGGATTATCTGGGCGGTCTCCGCTATGTACTCCGCCGCGCACTTCTGCGTGTAGCGACTCTCCTCGTAGTAGGTCTGAGCGTGGTCGTCGTCCAGTTCCTCCGAGAGGTGTTGGGGCGACTCGTACACCACCGACTCGCTGGTGGCGTACCCGCTCGCGAACCGGACGTTCACGGTGAAACTGTCGGGGTACCGCAGGATTATCGGGAAGAACAGCATGTCCGTGATAGTGGTCCGCTGCTGCATCCGCCAGAGCGCCTCGAAGTAGTACGACGCGAGCGCCCCGACCCGGTCGTCTCGCTCGTCGCGGTTGTACGCTACCGCGACTTCTTCGTAGTCGTCGCCCGCGACGCGCCGGAGTCGCCGTTCGAAACTCTCGGTGAGGTGTTCGAACTCCGTCTCGTAGGCGTCCAGCAGCGACGCGTCGGGGTCGGCGAGCAGTTCTGCTTTCCGCTCGCAGGCGTCCGCCACGTTCATCATGTTCTCGTGGAACACTCGCTCGGCCTCCTCGTCGGGAAGCGGCGTCCTGACCGCGCGGCGATGCAGGACCTGGGCATCGCCGTTGAACCGATGCTGCTGCTCTCCCATGCGAACCTCTTCCGCGACGAGGAGACATTAATCGGTCGGGTCGCGGAACGATTTCGGCCGGACGAGTCAGTTCGTGGAGACGATGTCGATGACGTCGCGACCGTCGAGTCGCGTGTCCGCGCCGACCTGCCGGTTGCTCCGGCAGTCGATGCCGTGGAGGAACCCCTCGCCGAGGTCCGAGTGGATGTGGTGGGCGAAGTCCTCTGCGGTCGCGCCCTCGGGCAGGAGGAAGCAGTCGGGCAGGACCTCGCCGTTCTCGTTGCCAAGACCGTTCGCGCCGCCGGGGAACACCGGAATGACGCCCAGTTCCTCGAACAGCGCGTCTTCGAGCGCGCGCTGGACGCCGGTCCCGTCGAACTCGTGGACGAACGACTCGATGGCCTCCAGTCCCTCGCGCTGGTCGTTAGAGACGTCGCCGATAATCTCGAAGTCGCCGTCGCCGGGTCGGTACTCGACGACGCCCTGTTCGTCGGCCTGCTTGAGCGCCTTCTCGGCGTGGGCGCTGACCGGCACGAACGTCAGGTGGTCGTACTCGGGGTCGTCGGTAATCTCCTCGAAGTTGGCCTGGGCCTCGGGGGTGTCCATCTTGTTCGCGGCGACGACCATCGGTTTGGTCGTCTTGCGAATCTCGCGGGCGAGTTGCTCGCGGTCGTCCTCGTCCCACGTCGCGGGGTCGAGGTCGAGACCGAGCGAGAGGATTTCGCGCTTTATCTCGTCCTTGTTGGTCCGGAACGCGCTCATCTGCTCGGCCAGTTCCACTTCGATGTCGTCCTCGTTGCCGTCGTACCCGCTCTGGTAGCGCTCGATGCCCTTCTCCAGAATGCCGAGGTACCACATGTCGAGTTCGTCTTCGAGGAAGTCCACGTCGTCACGCGGGTCGTGGTCCTCTGTGGGTTCGCCCTCGATGTCGGTCCTGCCCGAGAAGTCCACGACGTGGACCAGCACGTCGGCCTCGTTGAGGTCGGTCAGGAACTGGTTGCCCAGTCCCGCGCCCTCGTGGGCACCGGGAATTAGTCCAGCCACGTCCACGAGTTTGGTCGGGACGAACCGGGTGCCGTCCTCGCAGAATCCGACGTTCGGCGTACAGCGCTCGTCGAACTCCGGGGCCGCGCAGTCCACCCGGACGTAGGCCTCGCCCACCGCCGGGTCGATGGTGGTGAATGGGTAGGCTCCTTCGGGCACGTCGTTCATCGTGGCGGCGTTGAAGAACGTGGACTTCCCGACGGAGGGCTTGCCCACGAGTCCGATTTTGTAAGTCATTGAGTCCGATTGGCGGGTCTGTAGATATAAGGCCTGCTACTGGCGGTATCGGCCGTTAGGGAGTCTCGCGGTGGTTGGTAACGAATCACTCGTGGCATCCCCTGACCCTCGAACGCCGACCTCCGCCGGACGGCTTTTTGTCGGCGGCGTCGTGCGTCGGACCGATGGTTCTCCGACCGCCGCCGAGTTCCCAGTCGCACCGATGGACCTGAACGCGTCAGTCTCCCGCGCGCTCGCGTCGCTCTCGGACTCCACGGGCACGCTCACGTCGCTCGCGGACGACGTTTCGTTTCTCGCGCAGTGGCGACTGTTCCGGGGCGTGAAGGCCCTCGACTCGCGCTGGGACCGGACGCCGGGTCTCGCCCGCGACGAGTCGCTGTGGGCGTTCGGCGCGCGCGGCGGGACGGCGTTCGCGGACAACGCCAAGTACCTCTACCTCCACGTCGCGGCCCGACATCCGGAGATACGTGCGGTCTGGCTCTCGAAGGACCCCGAGGTCGTGCGCGAACTGCAGGCCGAGGGCTTCGAGGCGTACCACTGCTACTCGCCCCGGGGCCTCCTGCTGACGCTCCGGGCGGGCGCCGTCTTCCTGACGCAGGGCCACCGCGACCTCGCCATGCCCTTCGTCGCGGGCGCGCTCACGGTCCTGCTCTGGCACGGTCTCCCCCTCAAGCGCATCTCGTGGGACGCGGAGTTCCGGCATCGTCCGGCACCCGTCCGTCGGACGCAGGCCCGACTCTCCGGGGAGTTCGACCTGCTCACGATTCCCGGCGAGGGGGCGGCCGACGTCTTCGCGTCCGGTCTCCGCATCGACCGCGAGCGGATGGTCGCCACGGGCTACCCCCGAAACGACGCGCTCTTCGCCGAGATTCCGGGCGAGCGCGTCGGGACCGACGCCGCGGCGCTCGACCGAGTCCGCGACCTCGCGGAGGGACGCGACGCCGAGAGTGCGGACTCCCCGTCGCTCGTTTGCTACCTGCCGACGTTCCGCGAGTGGACCGACGAGTCGGTCGCCGACCGCCTCGACTTCACGGCGCTCGACGCGTTCCTCGCCGAGCGAGACGCCACGCTCGTCGTCAAGACCCACCCGCGCGACTCGCTCGACCTCCCCGAGGGTCTCTCGCGGGTCGTCCAACTCCCCGAAGCGACCGACGTCTACCCGCTCCTCCGATACGCCGACGCGCTGGTCACCGACTACTCGTCGCTATACTTCGACTACCTCCTGCTCGACCGACCCGTGGTCTTCTACCCCTACGACCTCGACGAGTACCGCGCCCGCCGCGGGTTCTACTTCGACTACGAGTCGGTCACCCCCGGCACGGTCGCCCGGACGTTCGACGGCCTGCTCGCGGGTCTCGACCGCGCGCTCGACCCGGCCGACGACCGCGACGCGCCCCGCCGCGAGGCGGTCCGGACCCGACTCCTCGGCGCGACCCCGCCACGGAGGCGTCCGGCGACTCGACCAGTGGCGGAGCCGCCGCGACCGACGAGAGAGTCGGCGGGGACGACGGGGGTCCCGGACGCTCCCCCGACTGCGCGCCCCCGGCCCCCCGGTCGGCGGTGGTCGCCGACCTCGTCCGGCGTCGCCTCTCCCGGAATCGGCGCAAAACACGGTGGCGGCGGCCGAATACGTAGTTTCGAGTGCGCTCAATCGACTCGGTTCCGTTACGGAGCGATATTTATATTCAGAGAGAAAGTTTGAAGGCTACTACCCAGAAACCCCCGACCAAGGGTGCAGAGGCGCTTGCGCCGGTCCCCGAAGCGCCGCGACTCACTATGGTAGGAACGAGCGGAACGACCCGACAGGCGACGACCAGTCGAACCGACGTATCGCTCATCGCTCACCGCGGATTCGCGGGCGTCTACCCCGAGAACACCGTGGCGGCGATAGAACGGGCAACGACCGCAGCCTCCCCCGGCGGTCTTCCCGAGATGGTGGAAGTGGACGTGATGCCGACCGCCGACGGCGAAATCGTCACCTTCCACGACTACGACCTCGGTCGCTTGACGGACGCCCCCTCCGAACTCGCCGACCGGAAGGTGTGGGAGACGACCGCCGAGACCCTCGCGGACCTCGACGTCCTCGGCACGGGCGAGCGAATCCCCACGCTCTCGGCGGTCCTCGACGCCCTCCCGTCGTCGGTCGGCGTCAACGTGGAGTTCAAGAACCCCGGGTCGGCCGAGATTCGCCCCGGCGAGAACCTCCCCCCGGAGGCCCGCGCCGAGCAGACGGCCCTCTGGAAACCGTTCGCGGAGGACGTCCTCTCGACGCTCTCGGCGACCGACCACGACGTGTTGGTCTCGTCGTTCTCGGAGGGTGCGCTGGCGGCGGTCCGCGAGGTGGACTCCTCGGTCCCCCTCGCGGTCGTGTTCGCCGACTCCATCGCGGACGGGATGGAGGTCGCGCGCCGGTACGACTGCGAGGCGGTCCACCCGCCGTGGAACGCGATTGCGGGCACGCCGCTGTTCAACGCCGAGTACGGGTCGCTCGGCCCCTTCGAGGACATCGACCTCCTCGAACTCGCTCACGAGGAGGGCCGAGCGGTCAACGCATGGACCGTCGAGCGCTGGTACGAGGCCGACCAACTCCGGCAGGCGGGCGTGGACGGCGTCATCGCCGACTACCCCGGTGTCCTCCAGTTCGGCGACGCCGGGACGTGACGCCCTCGCTCGCGACTGTTTCTGCTACGGCGCGGAACTGCGGTTCCTGTGATGTATCGTATTTCAGTTAAAACTCGGATGAAAAGAGGCCGACAGGACTAAGGTCGCTTGCGTTGGGTTCTGGTGCGGTGACTTATTCGTGAAGGGAGTAATCTTAGCGGCTGGTATCGGGTCTCGACTCCGGCCGCTCACGCTGGAGAAGCCGAAATCGTGCGTCACAGTCGATGGAACCCCTATCCTCGCCCACCAACTCCGGGCCTACGCCGACGCGGGCGTGACCGACGTCGTGGTGGTCGCGGGGTATCTGGCCGACGACGTGCGAGCGCTCTGCGAGGAAGTCGCGGATTCGCGGCCGGACCTCGACGTCACCGTCCGCGAGAGCGAGGTGTTCGCCAACACCGACAACATGTACTCGCTCTATCTGGCCCGCGAGGCGGTGGCGGGCGAACCGTTCGTCCTGACCAACGGCGACGTGGTGTTCGAACCGGAACTGCTCGCCGACTTGCTCGCCGCCGACGCCGACAGCGCCATCGCGACCGATACTGCGACCTTCTCGGAGGAGGCGATGAAAGTGACCGTCGGCGACCGTGGACGCGCGACTCATATCGCCAAGAGCGTTCCGGCGGACGTGGCTCACGGCGTCTCGACCGACGCGTATCGATTCTCGGCGGCGTTCTCCGAGGCGCTGTTCGACGAGATAACACGGACCATCGAACGCGAGGGCGACTACGGCGACTGGACCGAGGCCGCCGTCGACCGACTCCTCAGGGGCGGGACCCACGACGTCGAACCTGTAGACGTCTCCCAACACCGGTGGGTCGAAATCGACGACTTCGACGACCTCCGGACCGCCGACCGCCGGTTCTCGTCGCTGTCGGACCTCGGCGAGAAGGAGGCGGTGTTCTTCGACCTCGACGGGACGATGTATCTGGACGACGACCTCGTGACCGGGGCGGACGGGGTCGTCGAGGCGCTCCGGAACCGCGGCGTGGAGGTCTACTTCCTGACGAACAACTCCTCGAAGTGGAAGGACGACTACGCCGAGCGGCTGACTGACCTCGGCGTTTCGGCCGCCGAGGAGGACGTCCTGCTCTCGACCGACGGGGTCCTCCAGCACCTCCGGCGCACCGACCCGGACGGGACGTTCGTCCTCGGAACCACCGAGATGCGCGACGCCCTCGCCGACCGCGGCGTCGAAGTCGTGGACGAACCGGACTCGGGCGAGGACGCGCCCGACGCGGTGGTCGTCGGGTTCGACACCGAACTCACGTACGAGAAGGCCCGGAAGGCGACCCTCGCCGTCCGAGACGGGGCGACGTTCCTGCTGGCCCATGCCGACGCAGTCTGCCCGACCGCGGAGGGGTTCGTCCCCGACTGCGGGGCCATCGGCGCGATGATAGAGCGCGCGACCGACCGGTCGCCCGACCGCGTCTTCGGCAAGCCGAACGTCGAGATGGTCGCCCCCGTCCTCGACGCCGAGGGGTACGCGCCCGAGGACGTGGCGGTGGTCGGCGACCGACTGGCGACCGACGTGCGACTCGCCGAGAACGTCGGGTGCGAGTCTGTCTGCGTGCTGACGGGCGACGCGACGCGCGCCGAGGTGGAGTCGAGCGACCGCTCGCCGACGCTGGTCGCGCCGACCGTGGCCGCCCTGACCGAGTTCGTCCGGGGCGACGCGACGCCCGACGAGACGACGCCCGACGAGGCGACGACCGACGGAGGGAGGACTGACGGGGCGACGGCCGAGGAGCGGACGGCCGACGACGGGACGACCGACACGAAGAACTCGGCGGCGTCCGCGGACGGAGGGTCCGAGCGGTGAGCGACGACGGCGTCCGACGGGGGTACGTCACTCAGACCCACACCGGCGCGGTGTCGTGGGAGACCGCGCTCCGGCAGGCGGCCGAGGTCGGGTTCGACTTCGCGGAACTCTACATGGACGGCGCGACCGAGCGCACTCGACTCGACCCGAACGCGGTCGGGTCGCTGGCCGCCGAGGAGGGTCTCGACCTGCTCGTCCACCTGCCGTTCGTGGACATCGAAATCGGGTCGCCGCGCGACCGGTCCGAGAGGGGTCGCTGTCCGAACAGCGCGCCGCCGTCGAAGCGGCCGCCGAGATGGGCGCGGAGAAGGCGGTCCTCCACGCCGGGACCAGCGCCCGGCCGCCCGAGTGGCAACTGGACGAAGTCGCGCCCCACCTGCTCGACTCCGTCCGGATACTCGACCGATTCGCCGCCGACCGGGACGTCGAAATCTGCGTCGAGAACCTGCCGGGCATCCCGCTCACGGTCCACGACTTCGACAGGGTGTTCGACGAGACGGAGGCGTCGATGACCTTCGACACCGGCCACGCCCGGGTGGACGGGATGGACGCCGACGAGATGGCCGACTTTCTGGCGGACCGCGGCGACCGGGTCTCGCACGTCCACGTCAACGACGCCCGCGAGGCCGCCGACGAACACGTCCCCACGGGGTCGGGGACGCTGGACTTCGAGACGGCGCTGGCACCGCTCCGCGGTGACTGGACGGGGACGGTCTCCGCGGAGGTGTACACCTTCGACTTCGACTATCTGGAACTCAGCGCCGAGAAACTGGACGGCTACCTCTGAGTCGGGCACCGGATAGTTCTCCGAGTCCGGACCGGGACGTTGCCGGAGCGTCCGAGTTTATCAGGGGCGGCCCTGTACCCGATACCATGCGCGCAGTTCGCTATCACGAATACGGCGGCCCGGACGTACTCAGAGTCGAAGACGCGGAGCGACCCGACCCCGGTCGCAGGGAGGTACGCGTCGAAGTTCGCGCCGCGGGCGTCAACCCGGTGGACACCTACTTCCGTGAAGGGAGCTACGAACCGCCCGAACTCCCGATGATACCGGGGTCGGACCTCGCCGGTGTCGTGGACGCCGTGGGCGAGGACGTGGACGAGTTCGCCGAGGGCGACCGAGTGTTCGGCACGGGACTGGGCAACGACCGACAGGGGACCTACGCCGAGTACGCGGTCGCGCCGACCGACCGCCTCGCGCACCTGCCCGAGAGCGTCGATTTCGAGGAGGGCGCGGCCGCCGCGCTCGTGGGCGTGACCGCGTGGCGCGCGCTGGTGGACCACGCGGGTCTCGAACCCGCCGAGACGTGCCTCGTCCACGGCGGGTCGGGCGGCGTCGGTCACGTCGCGGTCCAACTCGCCGACGCCGCGGGAGCGCACACTGTCACCACTGCGTCCGCGGAGTACCACGACCGACTCGAAGAACTGGGCGCGAACTCGCCCGTGGACTACGGCCGCGAGGACCTCGCCGACGCCGTGGTCGAGGCGGCAGGCCGTCCCGACGTGATTCTGGACCACCGACTCGACGACTACCTCGACTTCGACGCCGAAGTCGGGACGCAGGGCGTCCGCGTCGTCGGCATCGGGAACACCCGACCCGCGGCCGGGTTCGAGAACATCGCGGCCGCTCGCGCACAGGAGATGACCCTCCAGTTGATGAGCATGTACAACACGCCGGACATGTCGGCGGTCCTCCTGAAACTGGCGCGATTGCTGGAGTCGGGTGACCTCCGCCCGCACGTCTCGAAGCGCTACGACTTGGACGAGGCCGCCGCGGCCCAGAAGGCGGTCCTGCAGAACAGTTTCTTCGGGAAGTTGGTCGTCACGCCGTGACGGACGTCGCTGCCGCGACTGTCTCGGCAGAGAACGCCTGATTTCGTCCGTTCAACGTCCCATCCCGTTCTTAATGCTCGCGTTTCCGGCGCGAAATTCGCGTTCCGGCGGACGGATTCGCGTCCTCACCTTCTCCGCCGGTGTAAACTCGACTTAACCGCGGAACTGTTTCACGCCGATTGCAACGGACTCGACCCCTTTCCACTGGATAGCCCGTCGTCCGAGTCGCGGAACGACAACCATGACAGAGAACAATCGAGACGACGAGCGGCCGGAGGAGAGCATCGAAGCACTGACCGAGAATCTGGGCGGCGGGTCCGACTCGCGGCGCGGATTCCTGAAGAAGGGAGCCACGGCGTCGGCGGCGGGTCTCGGACTGTCCGCAGGCGCAGGGAACGTCGCGGCATCGGGAGACGGAGACGAGACGACGACGCAGGCCGAGGGGCAGGACGAGGTCAACCCGGTCGCGGTGCTGAACTACGCGCTGGTCCTCGAACGCCTCGAAGCGACGTTCTACACTCGCGGACTAGAGGAGTTCAGCGAGGACGAAATCGAGAGTTCCGACATCGCGGGCAACTTCGGCGAGACGGTCCAGTCGTCGCTCTACGACCAACTCACGACGATTCGCGACCACGAACAGTCTCACGTCGATTACCTCGTGAAGACCATCGAGAAGTTGGGCGGCGACCCGGTCTCGGCCGACCAAGTCAGCTTCGCGTTCCCGCTCGAAAGCCCGTCCGGGTTCATCAAGACGGGACAGACGCTCGAAACGACCGGCGTCTCGGCCTACGACGGCGCGATAAACCTGCTGAAGCAGGACAACCTGTTGACCGCCGCGGCCACGGTTGCCACGGTCGAGGGCCGCCACTCCGCGTATCTCAACGGTCTTACGGGGAAGTCGCCGTTCCCCCGAGCGTTCGACAACGCCAAACCGCCCGCGGAGATACTGCCGCTGGTCGCTCCGTTCGTGGAGGGCGACGTGAAGGAACTCCTCGAAATCGTGTAGGACGCGCTCGACGGTATCGGCGAGGTCGGCGATACTGGCCGTCGCTCAGATTTTCACCATGACCTTGACGGCGTCGCGCTGGTCCATCGCGCGGTACCCCTCGGGAACGCCGTCGAGTCCGACGGTCCTCGTGAAGACGGGCGAGGGGTCGAGGGTGCCCTGAAGCACGTCCGCCATCAAGTCGTCCACGTACGCGCGAACGGGGGGCGACCCCGCCTTCGAGTCCGACGTTCTTCCCGAACGCGGTGTCGAGGAAGGCGGCCTCGTCCACGCCCGCCGGGACGCCGACGTAGCCGACGGTGCCGCCGGGCCGCGCGACCTGAAAGGCGGTGTCCATCGAGGACTCCGCGCCGACGCATTCGAGGACGTGGTTCGCGCCGCCGTAGGTGAGTTCGGTGACCTCCTCTACGGCCTCCTCGCCCCGCGCGCTCACGACCTCGGTCGCGCCGAACTCCTCGGCTATCTCCAACCGGTCCTCGTGGTGGCCCATGGCGATGATGCGCTCGGCACCGAGTCGCTTGGCGGCGAGCACGCCGCAGAGGCCGACCGCTCCGTCGCCGACCACGACCGCAGTGTCACCGGCTTCGACGCCCGCGCTCACCGCGGCGTGGTGACCCGTACACATGACGTCCGTGAGCGGGAGGAGGGATTCGAGGACCGACTCGTCGTCCGCGTAGCGCTCGGGGACGCGGACGAGCGTGCCGTCGGCGTGGGGCGCGCGAATCTTCTCGCCCTGCGCGCCGGTGTTCTCGCCGCCCCAGCCAGCGCCGTTCTCGCAGGAGGTGTGGAGTCCCTTTCGACAGAACTCGCACTTCCCGCAGCTAATCGAGAACGGCGAGAACACGCGGTCGCCCGGCCGGACGTGGGTGACGTCCTCGCCGACCTCCTCAACGATGCCCATCGGTTCGTGACCGACCCGGCTCGGCGTCGGGTAGTCGCGCTCCCCGCGGTAGAACCAGAGGTCGGAACCGCAGATGGCGGTGTGGGTGACCCGGACGACGGCGTCCGTCGGCTCCTGAATCTCCGGGTCGGAAACTTCCTCTATCTCGATATCGCCTTCGCCGTGGAACACTGCGGCATCCATACCTGCGCTTCCCGTGGAACGCTGAAAAAGCCGGGGTTCACGGTGGTCGTTGCTGGAGAACGACGCCGTCTCGACCCCGAACGACGACTGCGGTCGCGGGGAGACCCCGACGAAATCGCCGAGACGACGGTGGTTCTCTGCCGGGGTCTCCTCCAGGACTGCCGATTGGACGCTGCCCGGCTACACGAAGTCTTGAACGTTCGTCAAATTCCGCACTGTATCACGGTCGTTAAGAACAATTATACCGGCAAAAATCGTCTCACAGGTTACGAACCGTTTCACTTTTAGCCGTGGGTTCGATAGCGAGACTCACACATGTCGGAACGAGAAACATGGACGAGTAGAATTGGATTTATCTTCGCCGCCGTCGGGAGCGCGGTGGGACTCGGGAACATCTGGTCGTTCCCGTTCCAGACCGCGGCGAACGGCGGTGCCGCGTTCCTCGTGGTCTACCTGTTGGCCGTGTTCCTCATCGGCTTCCCGACCATGATGGTCGAGTTCGTCATCGGTCGGCGCGGCGAGCGCAACCCCGTCGCCGCGTTCGAGAAAATCGGCTACGGGAACTGGTCGTTCGCCGGCGGACTCGGCGTGTTCTCCTCGCTGGTGACGCTGTCGTTCTACAGCGTCGTCGGCGGGTGGGTCCTCAGTTACATCGTCGGTAGCGCCACCGGCGCGTACTTCGGCGACGCGGGAGCGTACTTCGGGTCCATCGCCTCCGGTCCCACCGCCATCGCCGCGCACGCGGTGTTCATGCTCATCACCATCGGCATCGTCGCGTCGGGCGTCACCGACGGTATCGAGCGCGCCACGACGTTCATGATTCCCGCGATTCTGGTCCTCCTCGTCGGACTCGCCGCTTGGGCGACGACGCTCGAAGGGGCCACGGCGGGGTACGCGTTCTACCTCTCGCCGGACTTCGGCGTCATCGCGGACAACTTCTGGTCCATCGTCCCGCCCGCCATGGGGCAGGCGTTCTTCACGCTCTCGCTCGGATTCAGCGTGATGATAGCCTACTCCTCGTACCTCGGCCGCGACGATAGCCTCCCGGCCGACGGCGGTGCCATCGTCGTCGTCAACACGTTCGTGGCGCTCCTCGCCGGGTTCGTCGTCTTCCCCATCCTGTTCGCCACGGGCGGCGCGGGCGGTGCGGGCGGCGGTGCCGGGACGGCGTTCGTCGCCCTCGCGGGTGCGTTCGGTAACCTCCCCGCGGGCGGTATCATCGGCTTCGTCTTCTTCGCCGTGCTGCTGTTCGCGGCGCTCTCCAGTTCCATCAGCCTGCTGGAAGTGCCGGTGTCGTACATCTCCGAGAACTACGGGTACAGTCGGGCCACCACCGCGGTGGCGATGGGCGCGACCATCGCTCTCGTCGGCGTCCCCGCGACGTTCGGCACGTCGTGGCTCGGATTCTACAACGACGTGGTGTTCAAGTTCCTCCTCCCCGTCGCCGTCCTCCTGCTCGCCGTCTTCGTCGGTTGGGTCGCCGACACGGAAGCGGTGGACGAACTGGGTCGAGGCTCCACGTTCGGCGAGTCGTTCACCACGGCGTGGCTCTGGTGGGTCCGCGTCGTCGTCCCATTCGCCGTCATCGTGACCCTCTACCTCGGCATCACGGCCCTCTACGAGGGTATCACCACGGGAGCCTACTTCTAGGGCCGACGCGCCTCGGCTCTCGAACGCGGCGTCATTCCCCGAACTCGACTATTTTCGCGGCGCTCGCCGATTCGACTCGACTACCGATGGCTCTCCGCGAGTTCTGGTTACGAATCGTAGATTAAAAGCCGAGTATCGGCGTCGGAATCTATACTTCTTCAGATGGACTCCAGTTTGTCGCCCACTCGATTACAGAGAACTACCGAATTACGCCGGAAAGAGCATCATATTTCCGAATTAACGGTTCGTAACTCGAAACCCTCTTATGGCCGTGTGGGCGAGTGTGTCGCAATGACACGCGAATCGTGGCGCACGCGACTCGGCTTCATCCTCGCCGCAGTCGGCAGCGCCGTCGGCTTAGGTAACGTCTGGCGGTTTCCGTGGATGACCGCAGAGAACGGCGGAAGCGCGTTTCTGGTGGTGTACCTCGCGATTATCCTGCTGGTCGGCGTCCCCGGCCTGCTCGCGGAGTTCGTCATCGGGCGGCGCTCCCAGCGCAACCCAGCGGGCGCGCTCTACAGGCTCTCTTCGGGGTCGAAGTCGTGGGGCGCGGTCGGTCTCTTCGGCGTCGTGACCGCGGTCGTCCTGCTGTCGTTCTACAGCGTCGTCGGCGGGTGGATTCTCCGATACTTCCTCGCCAGTTTCACCGGCGCGTACTTCGGGTCGCCCGGCCAGTACTTCGGGGCCATCGACTTCGGTCTCCCGGCGGTCGGCTTCCACGTCGGCTTTCTCGCGCTCACGGCGTTAGTCGTGGTCGGGGGTATCCGGGACGGCATCGAGCGAGCGACGAAAGTCATGATGCCCGCGATAATCGTCCTGCTCGTCGCACTGGCAGGGTGGGCGGTCACTCGACCCGGCGCGGGCGCGGGCCTGTCGTTCTACCTCGACTTCGACGGGGCCTACCTCCGAGCCAACTTCTTCGACGTGCTGGGCGCGGCGGCGGGACAGGCGCTGTTCACGCTCTCGCTCGGCGTCGGCACGATGATAACCTACGCCTCGTATCTGGGCGACGACCACAACCTCGCGTCCGACGGGAGCCTCATCGCGGTGCTGAACACCGGCGTCGGGGTTCTCGCGGGGTTCGTCGTCTTCCCGCTCCTGTTCGCGACGGTGGGCGAACTGACTGGTCCGGCCGCGGCGGGCGGCGGTCCCGGCGCGCTGTTCGTGAGTCTCGCCGGTGCGTTCTCCCAACTCCCCTTCGGCCAACCGCTCGCGGTCGTCTTCTTCGGCGTCATCGTCCTCGCGGCGCTGTCGTCGTCCATCAGCATGCTCGAAATCCCGGTGGCCTACCTCGTGGACGAGTTCGGACTGGAGCGCCGGACCGCGACCGCCACGCTGACGTGTCTCGTTCTGGTGACCGGGTCGGCCAACGCGCTGAACCCCGGTCTGTTCGGCTTCGTGGCGGGGACGCTCGTGGACCTGATGCTGACCACGGGTCTCGCGGGGTTCCTCGTGTTCGTCGGGTGGGTCCTCGGCAAGGACGCCGTGACCGAGTTCTCGTCGGGCGCGGGGTCGCGCGTCCGGTCGCTCGGCCCGGCGTGGCTCTGGTCGGTCAGGACGATTCTGCCGCTGTTCCTGCTCGGCACGCTCGCGGTGAACCTGCTGGCGCTCGCGGGCGTCTCGCTGTTCTGAGAACCCGAACCTCTTTCCTGCTTAGTACTGATTCCGCGCTTTGTTCCTCTACCGTCCTCGACAGCGCCGAGCGTGACGAACCACTAAGTCCGTCCGTGGGCAACGCTAGCAGGCGATGGATACCACCAAACAGCTCTACGAACAGGAGGCGACCGGGTGGAAGCGCGGCCTGTACGACGACATCCAGCGGACGTTCCGCGCGCCGGTGGTCAACTGGATATTCCGGACGCTGATGGCGAATCGCCCGGAGTTCCTCCGATATCTCTGGGGGCAGGTGAAACCCGTATTCCAGACGCGGGCCTTCGGTCGATACACGGTTCAGTATCGAGACGCGGTCCTCTCGGCGGTGGAAAGCGAGGGGGCGATTCCGCGGTTCCGCCGCGAGGAGGTGGACGTCCGACCGGCCGAGTATCGCGAGCTACGCGGCCAAATCGCCACTTTCGACGTCGTCGCCCCGCGGCTCGCGCTGCTCTTCGAACTCGCCGACCGCCTGCTGCACGACGACCCCGTCGGCGAGGAGTGGGGCGGCGAGGCGTCAGCGGGCGACGACGCCGAGGACGAAGACCGACGCCGAGACGCCGGGCGAGCGGCCACCGCCCCGCTTCCGGCGTGGCTCGACGCCGACCGCGGACTGTCACCCACGCTCGGTACCGCGGACGAACTCGACGGGGACGCCGCCACCGCCGTCTCGGAAATCGAGGCGTTCCACGGTCTCGGCGACACGCTCCCGAGCGTCTATCGGTGTCTAGTCCAGTGGCCGGGGTATCTCACCGCGGCGTGGCCCGAGTCGAAACCCCTGCTGGAGTCCGACGGGTTCGAGGAGGGGCACGAGCGCGCCGACGAACTCACCGCCGAGTTCGTCTCCCGGCTTCCCTACGCCCCGCGACTCCGCCCTGAGGACCTGCGTCGCCGGGGGATGGACGACGAGGCCGTCGAAGACGTACAGCGACTGTTCCGCCGCTTCGACACGGGACCCGTCGAGACGGTCCTGCCCGCCATCGCGCTCCACGCGGAGACTGTCGGGGCCGCCGGGCGGCGCGAGTGGGACTGACGGCGACGACCGCGGAGTCGGTTCCACAGCGGCCGAACCTGATTTTAGCAACGCTTTTCCCGCCCGTAGTACTCAAATCGCCTAATGAGTAGCCATCGGAGGGTTCGACGAGCATGACGATGGAAGACAAGATAGACGAACTCCGCGAACTACGCGAAGAGGCCCTGCAGGGCGGCGGCGAGGAGCGAATCGAGGCCCAACACGACAAGGGGAAGATGACCGCGCGCGAGCGCATCGACTACTTCCTCGACGACGGCACGTTCAACGAGTTCGACCAGCTTCGAACCCACCGGAGCCACAACTTCGGCATGGAGGAGAAACAGGTCAAGGGCGACGGCGTGGTGACGGGGTACGGCGAGGTCAACGGTCGGAAGACGTTCGTCTTCGCCCACGACTTCACCGTCTTCGGCGGGTCGCTCGGCGAGGTGTTCGCCGAGAAGGTCTGCAAGGTGATGGACAAGGCGATGGAGGTCGGCGCGCCGGTTATCGGTCTCAACGACTCGGCCGGGGCGCGGATTCAGGAGGGCGTCTCGTCGCTCGCCGGGTACGCTGAAATCTTCCGGCGCAACACCGAGGCCTCCGGCGTCATCCCCCAGATTTCGGCCATCATGGGACCGTGTGCCGGGGGCGCGGTCTACTCGCCCGCCATCACGGACTTCATCTTCATGGTGGAGGACACCAGCCACATGTTCATCACCGGCCCGGACGTCATCGAGACGGTCACGGGCGAGCAGGTGACATTCGAGGAACTGGGCGGCGCGAAGACCCACGAATCGACCTCCGGCGTCTCGCACTTCTCGGAACCCTCCGAGAAGGATGCCCTCGACGACATCCGACGCCTGCTGTCGTACGTCCCCCAGAACAACGTCGAGGACCCGCCGCGGGTCGAACCGTGGGACGACCCCGAGCGACGCGACGAGGAACTGACGAACGTCGTCCCCGACGAACCGAAGAAGCCCTACGACATGACCCGCGTCATCGACGGCGTGGTGGACGAAGACTCCTTCTTCGAGGTGCAGGAGGGGTACGCCAAGAACATGGTCATCGGCTTCGCGCGACTCGACGGGCGGTCGGTCGGGGTCGTCGCCAACCAACCGCGAGTCAACGCCGGGACGCTGGACATCGAGGCCTCCGAGAAGGCCGCCCGGTTCGTCCGGTTCTGCGACTCGTTCAACATCCCCATCACGACGTTCGTGGACGTGCCCGGGTTCATGCCCGGTACCGACCAAGAGCACGGCGGCATCATCCGTCACGGCGCGAAACTGCTGTACGCCTACTCCGAGGCCACCGTGCCGCTGATGACGGTCATCACCCGGAAGGCCTACGGCGGGGCCTACGACGTGATGGCCTCCAAGCACATCGGCGCGGACGTCAACTACGCGTGGCCGACCGCCGAAATCGCGGTGATGGGTCCGAAGGGCGCGGTCAACATCCTCTACGACGACGAACTCGCCGAGGCCGAGGACCCCGAGGCCCGCCGCGAGGAACTCATCGACGAGTACCGCGACCAGTTCGCCAACCCCTACACGGTCGCGGACCTCGGCTACGTGGACGACGTGCTCGAACCGCAGGACACTCGCCCGCGCCTCATCGACGACTTAGAGATGCTGTCGAGCAAGCGCGACGAGCAACCCGACAAGAAACACGGGAACATCCCGCTCTGAGACCCATGGCGACATCTCACTCCGAGGAGCGCGAGGAGTCGGACGCCGCGGACGCGCCGACCGACGTGACCCTCGACGGGGCGGACCTCGTCGTTCCCGACGACGCCACCGACGAGGAGGCCGCCGCCATCGCCGCGGCAATCGGCGCACACCTCCGGGCGCAGGCGGCCGCGGCCGCCGCCGCGGAGAGCGACGACGAGGAGACGTGGCGCGACCGGCGCTGGTCGTTCGCGGGTCGCCTGCGCGGGTTGCAGGGCCGCGCGGGCCGCGTCCCCGAGAGCGCGCCCACGGACGCGTGGACCGCTTCGGGGCGTACCGACCGGTTCTGACGCCGCTCTTCTCCGGCAGTCGATAGTTCATCTCGCCGCTCTTTGTTCCGCACGTATCGTAACCTCTCGTTTTCACCCACGTATCGTGCTCCCCGCTCCTTCCGCCCGCCACCGCGTGTCGGAAATCTGGGGGTTACGTCTAAGTAACAGTGGATACTACGCTTGGTAGCGACTGGCTCCGTCAAATCACCGTCTCGGTGCCCGAGGCGGCAGATTCTCGCGCCGGGGGCCGGGAGGGGACTACTATGGTCGAAGTACTCTACGCTATCCAGCACGCGTTCATGCGCAAGACGTTCGAGGCGATAGACAAACACGTGACCGCGGAGTCCGCGTACGTCCCGATGAACGTCGGGGCGCGGGGTGCCTCCGAGTCGATTCCCGAGGTCAGCGTGGACGAGGTGGGGGCGATAGACCGGCAGGTGCGGCGAATCGACCCGGACGTGGTGGTGTACAACCACCGACACAAGGCCAACGACGCGACGTTTCACGAGGAGTACCCGCTCGTCCACGTCCGCCACGGCGCGTCCATCGGTCGCGGGGAAATCGAGGAGACCGCCGAGATGACCGGCGAGGCGGTGGACCTCGCGCTCGCGCCCGGCGAGCGCTGGGCCAGCAGATACGAGGAGGTCTACCCCGACGACGTGGACGTGTCGGTCGTCGGCGTCCCGGAGGCCGACCAACTCGTGACCGCCGAGCGCCCGGGCGAGCGGCGCGTGCTCTACGCGCCGACCAACCACAACTACGGCGGCGGGTCGTACCTGAACACGGCCCGCGAGATAATCGACCTGTTCGAGGGCAGCGACTACGAACTCCTGTTCCGGCCCCATCCGGCGGACCGCGACGAGGAACCCGGCGCGTCGCTGACCGCCGAGTGCCGTGACCGCATCGCCGAGATACCCAACGTGGTCTTCGACGAGAACGAAACGCCGATAGCGAGCATGCGGGCGTCGGACGTCCTGTTGTCGGACTACTCGGGCATCGTCACGGAGTGGCTCCACACCGGTCGCCCGCTGGTCCAACTCACCGACGTCGCGTCCGACGAGAACGAGGTCCCGAACATCGGTCACACCGTGAGCGTCGAGAACCTCGACCTCGGGACCATCGAGCGCCTCTACGAGGAGGGGTATCCGAACCGCATCGCCGAGCGCGCGGCCGCCTTCCGGTCGGAACTCGGGATTCCGATAGACGGCAGGGCCAGCGAGCGCGCCGCCGCCGAGGTGATGTCGTGCGTGGAGTGATTCTCGCGGCGGGTCGCGGGAGCCGGATGGGCGAGACCACCGACGACGTGCCCAAGGCGTTCCTCGAAGTCGAAGGCCGGACGCTGTACGAGCGCCAGCGCGCGGCGCTGGCGGGAGTCGCGGACGCCGTCACCGTCGTCCTCGGCTACGAGGCCGAGACCGCCCGCGAGCGCCTCTCGTCGGTGGAGAACCGCGACGAGCGCTCGCCGACGACCGACACCGTGGTGCTGGACGACTGGGACGAGTACGACAACGCCGAGTCGCTGCGGCGGGCGCTGGTCGGTATCGACGAGGACGCCCTCGTGCTGAACGGCGACGTGGTTCTGGCCCCGCGGACGCTCGGTCGGATGGTCCGGCGCTTCGAGGAGGTCGGTCCGGCGTACAACGTCGTCGGTTGCCTGCCCGGCGTCCAGAACGACCACACCGCGATACGCTGCGACGACGCCGACGAGGTGACCGACTACGGCGAGATTCCCGGCCACCGACACGCTGGCGTCGGCGTTGTCGCGCGACGGAATCTGGACGACGCGACAGACGTGCTGGCTTGCAACGCCGACGACTGGTACCCGCACCTCTACCCCGAGACGCCGACCAAGCGAGTGGTCGTCTCGCCCGACGCACACCTCGAAATCAACCGGCCCGCGGACCTCGAACGGGCGCGTGAGCGCCTCCCGCTCGCCCGGTCGTCGCCCGTATTCTCCCGCCCCGACGCCGTCAGGTGACGAGTACGGAAAGTTTACAAAGCAGGGGTCCCGCTCCCTCGGCAAGCAATGGAACTCATCGCCCACCGCGGGTGCGCGGACGAGTACCCCGAGAACACCCTCCACGCGCTCGAACGCGCGTCTCGACGCCTCCCCGCCGTCGAGTTGGACGTGCGCCGGTGTGGCTCCGGCGAACTGGTCGTCTTCCACGACGAGACGGTCGATAGAGTGACCGACCGGACCGAGGCGGTCGCCGACCTCGACTGGACCGACCTGCGGGAACTGGCCGTCCTCGACTCCGACGAGGGCGTTCCGCTCCTCTCGGAGGCGCTGGCCGCGGTCCCCCCGAGCGTGAGCGTGCAAGTCGAACTGAAGGAGACCGGCGTCGGTGCCGACGCGGCGACCGTCGTCGCCCAGTCCGGCCGCGAGGCTCGGTTCACCTCGTTCGTGCCGGAGGCGCTGGCCGAGGTCCGCGAGGCCGACCCCGACGCCTCGCTGGGCTACCTGTTCGGCGGCGGCCCGGGCGTCGAGGGCGGTCTCGACACCGCCCGCGAACTCGACTGCGACTCCCTCCACCCCCACGCCGACCTCTGCATCGGAACCGACGTGGTCGAGCGCGCCCACGCCGACGGCATGGACGTAATCGCGTGGGGTGCCGACTCGCAGTCGGTCTTCGAGGCGCTCCGCGCTGCGGGTGCGGACGGCGCGACCGCGGACAGTTGGACGGTGGCGGGAGTCGAAGCGGACGCCGAGGACGGGGCCGCGGTCGCGGACTGACCCGTCGTATTCGACTGCCTCGCCGAATCCCCACTGCTCCGGCGCATCCGGGGGGACACCGACGGATTACTTCGTTTTCGACGCGCGTACTTCGACAGTCCCGGGGTCGAGCGTCAGCCCCATCGAGAGGTCCAGTTCGCGGGTGACGCGCTCGAACTCGACCCGGCGCGCGAGCGTCGCCAACACGAGTTGGAGTTCGGTCATGGCGAACCGCATCCCGATGCAGTGGCGGGGACCCCCGCCGAACGGGAAGTACGCGTACTCTGGGCGTTCGGACTCGGGGTCACCGCGCCACCGCTCGGGCCGGAACTCGTCGGGCGCGTCCCACCAGCGTTCGTCTCGCTGGACGTTGTAGGTCGCGAGTTGGAGCGTCGTGTCGGCCGGGATTCGATAGCCGCCGAGGACCGTCTCCGTTCTGGGCTGACGGTAGAGCGAGTACACCGGCGGGTAGAGTCTCAGGGCCTCGCGGACGACCTGTTCGGTGTAGTCGAGTTCCGGGAGGTCGCCGAACGCGGGGTCGCGCCCGCCCAGCACCGCGTCGAGTTCGGCGTCGAGTCGCTCTCGGGCGTCGGGATTCCCCGCGAGGAGCCAGCAGGCGTACGTCAGCGCGGTCGAAGTCGTCTCGTGGCCCGCGAACAGGAAGGTCACGAGTTGGTCGCGGACCGCCTCGGGTTCCATCCCCGTCTCGTCGGCGTCCGCGGCCGCGACCAGCAGCGAGAGCAGGTCGTCCCGGTCGGCGGTGTCGCCCCTGCGCTCGGCTATCAGATTCTCCACGAGACCGTCGAGGTCGGCCATCGCCCGCTCGTACCGGCGTTCGGTCCGGGTCGGGACCCACTCCGGGAGGAACGAGAGCAGGCCGAACCGGTCCATAATCGCGCCGATGGCCCGGGTCGCCTCTCGGACGACCGCCCCGCGCTGGGCGTCGAAGTCGAGGTCGAACAGCGCCCGCGTCAGCACCCGGAGCGTCAGCGACGCGAAGGCGTCGCCGAGTTCGACCACCTCGCCGTCGGCCCAGTCGTCGGCCGTCGCGGCGGTCCCGGCGACCATCTCGTCGGCGTACGACCGGATTCGCTCGGGGGTGAACGCCGACTGGAGCGCGGTGCGCTGGCGACGCCAGCGTTCGCCCTCGGCGAAGGCGAGACCCCGCGGCGCGACGAGGTCGCCGAACGCCATCTCGAAGTCGCCCTTCTCGAAAGCGTCGTTGCGCGAGACCAGCACCGTCTCGACCACCTCTGGGTCGAAGACGGCCACGAACTCCTCGCCGAAGGCGCTGTAGGAGACGAGGTCGCCGTAGGAGGTGAGCGACTCGGCGAAACCGAGTGCGTCGCGGGACGCCGCGACGGTCGACCCGACGACGGGGAGTTCGGCGGGACCGGGCGGGAGGCGGTGGCAGTCCGGCGACTCCTCGCTCGCCCGATGCTCTCGTTGCGCGCGGTCGAGTTCCGTCATGTCCACTCCTTCGCGGCGGAGTCGCCTCCCGGTTGCCGCGAAGCACTTAGTCTTTTTATACGTCGCGTCTGTTCGTCCGCGTGTGAAATCTCTGGACGTGACGCTCCGACTCCCGGAGGAACTGCAACTCTCGGTGCCCGAACGCGTCGCGCCCGGCGACGACTTCGAGCGCGAGGAGTTGCTGTCGTGGCAGGTCCACGAGACCGAGAGCGTCGTGGACTTCCTCTCGCTGGTGGTCGGCGACGTCGAATCCATCCGAGCGGCGCTGGCCGCCGTCGAGTCGGTTCGGTCGTTCGACCTCGCGCCGGTGACCGACGACACCTTCTACGCCTACGTCACGATGGACCTGCGCCACGAGGACGAGGTGTGGCTCTCGGCCGTGGACGGTCGCCGCGTCGTTCTCGTCCCGCCCGTCGTGTTCGGGCCGGACGGCGCGATAGCGCTCACGGTCCTCGGCGACCCCGAGGAACTCCGGCGGGTCGTCGCCGACTTCCCCGACGGGGTATCGGTCGAAATCGACCGGCTGGGCGAACACCGCCACCTCGCGGGGTCGCTGGCCGGTCGCCTCACGATGCGCCAGTTCGAGGCCGTCGAGGCGGCCCGCGACCTCGGCTACTACGAGGTGCCCCGCGAGACCGAACTGGCCGACGTGGCCGACGCGCTCGACTGCACCGAGAGCACGGCGTCGGCGCTCCTCCGGAAGGCGGAGGGTGCGCTCGTGGACGCGGCGCTCGTGCGGTGACCGTCCGTCGACGGAACGTATTGCTACGCACCGTCCGCTCGGTATCGCCCGGTCAGATACCCCGGCAGGAAGACTCCCACGGCGGTGACGACGAGGTAGCCTGCCCAGTCGGGTACTCCCTCGACGGAGGCGACGGCGAATCCGAAGGGGACCGCGACGGCGATGCAGGCGAGGATTATCTTGTTCTCGCGGGAGACCATGCTCTCTTTCCGCGCTCCTGACAGATACCTGTTTCTCACGCGCTGACCGCCCGTTCGCGGAACCAGCGACCGCGAGCGGGAGACGTTCGACTCTAAAGTCACTACGCCCGACAGACGGCGAGCATGTGTTCGGACGTGTCCACGACGCTCCGGTCTTCCCGCAACTGCGCGACGATTTCGCGCACCTCGTCCATCCCCTCCTCGCCGACGTCAGACAACTCCTCCTGTAACTGCGAGGCGGGACCTTCCAACCCCACCAGTCTCTCGACCGTCAAGCCGCCGTCTTCCAGTTCGCACTCGAACTCGTCGGCCCGGAAGAAGTGACACTCGGCCCACCCCTCGCCGTCGGCCAGTTCCTCGACGGCCGCCTCCGTGTAGTCACCCGTTTCGGCGATGTGCTTCAGCAGACCGAACCGCTCGCCGTGTTTCATGCCGTACCGCACCGACGAGAGACGACCGATGACCGAGACGAAGACCGGCGCGCCCGGACGAGCCACGCGTCGGAGTTCTCGAATCGCGCGTTCGCGCTCCTCGGCGTCCACGACGTGACTGAGGGGTCCGCCCAGACAGCACACCGCGTCGAACTGCTCGGACTCGAACGGCAGGTCCCGGAGGTCCGCCTGCTCGGTCGCGACGCGCTGGCCGACGCCCCGTTCGGCGGCCTTCTCGCGGGCGATAGCGACCTGTTCGGCGCTGATGTCCGCGAGCGTCACCTCGTGACCGCGCTCGGCCAACCAGAGTGCGTATCTGCCCGCCCCACCGCCCGCGTCGAGAACGCGCACGGGTTCGGTCGTCTGGTCCGAGTCGGAACGCTCCTCAGGGTCGGGCAAGTGTTCGGCGAGGTAGTCGGTCGTGGTCTCGAATTCGAGGCGCGTGACGGGGTTGGCGTCGAGGCGTTCCCACTCGCCCTCGCCGAACTCGTCGTAGTAGCGCCGGGGGTCCATGTCGGTCATCGCGTTCGTACGTGTTAGCGACCGGACAATAAGAATTAGTGTGGCGTGATACCTCGTATCACGACCGGAGTTACCGACGCTCGACTCGCATCTCCAGCGGGTCCTCGGGTCGGAGCGTCGCCGCCATGGTGAGGTCGGGGTCACCGTCGTAGGTGGGTTCGAAGGCGAGTTCGCGGGCCATCGTCGCCAGCACGAGTTTCAACTCGGTCGTCGCGAACCGCATCCCGATGCAGTGTCGCGGACCCCCGCCGAACGGGAAGTAGGCGTACTCGGGCAGTTCCGACTCGAAGTCGTCGCGCCACCGCTCGGGTCGGAACTCGTCGGGGTCGTCGTAGAATCGCTCGTCCCGGTGAATCTCGAACACGGGGAGCGTGAGGTTGGTACCTTCCCGAACGCGGTAGGGTCCGACCCGAACGTCCTCGGTCGGTTCCCGGAAGATAACGTAGGCTGGCGGGTAGAGACGCAGCGTCTCCTTCAGCACCCGGTCGATGTACGGCAGGTCCGAGAGGTCGGCCATCGTGGCGCGTCTGTCGCCGAGTTCGGCGTCGAGTTCCCCGCGGAGGCGTTCGAGTTCGGCGGGGTTGCGCCCGAGCATGGTGCCACGCGTACGTGAGCGCGAGCGAGGTGGTCTCGTGGCCCGCGAACAGGAACGTGACCATCTGGTCGCGGACCTCGGTCTCCGACATCGTGGTGCCGTCCGGTCCCTCGGCGTCGAGCAGGATGGAGAGCAGGTCGTCGTACTCGTTCTCGCCGTCGGTCCGGCGTTCGGCTATCAGGTCGTCCACCATCGACTCGAAGTCGCTCATGGCGCGGTCGAACCGCCGGTTCTTCGGCGTCGGCACCCAGTCGGGGAGGAACGCCGACGCGCCGCTGGCGTCGCCGCGGTCGTTCAGCGCCGCCGTCGCCTCCCGGACGACCGCCCGTCGCCCTTCCACGTCCACGTCGAACAGCGACTTGGCCAGAATCTTGAGCGTCAGTTCCGACATCGCGTCGCCCACGTCCACGACCGCGCCGTCCGCGAGGTCGTCGCAGAGTCGGTCGGCGTAGGTCACCATCGCGTCGGCGTAGCCCCGAATCTTCTCGGGCGTGAACGCCGGTTGGATGCGGACGCGCTGGTCGCGCCAGACCTCGCCTTCGGTGAGCAGCAGGCCCTGCTCGGCGAACCCGGCGGCTGAGTCCCGGAGAATCTGGGCCTTCCGAAATCGCTCGTTCTCCGCGACCAGAATCTGCTCCACGTAGTCGGGGTCGAAGACGGTGCAGAACTCGTCCCCGGCGACGCTGTAACGAACCGCGTCGCCCCGCGATTCGAGTCGGTCGTAGAATCCGAACGGGTCGCGGACGAACTCGACGGTGTTGCCGACCAGCGGCCACCCGTCGAGTCGCGGCGGTTCGCGGACGTCTGCGCCCGTTCCCTCCGCCCCGCCGGTGCGCTCGGCACCGCTCTCTGGGGCGTCGGTGCGTCCGGAAGCGCCTTCCGAGACGCCGCTACCTTCCGCGTCGCCCTCCCTCGCCGTGTCGCTCATGCGAGGAGATACCGACGCCGCGTCGATAGGAGTTCCGTCGAACTCACTAGCTTCTTTAAGTGTACTCGCCGATAGCTCGCGCGTGAAGTACCTCACGCTCACCCTCCGCCAGCCCCGGCGGACCCGCCACCCGATGCAGAACTTCATCGCCGACTCGGAGTCGGTCGAGCGCGAGGAGTTGCTGGCGTGGAACCTCCTCCACGGCGAGGACGTGGAGTACGTGCTATTCTACGTCGAGGGCGACGTCGAACCATACCGCGAGGTCATCTCCGGCGTCGAGTCGGTCGAATCCTTCACTCTCGCTCCCATCGACGAGGAGTCGTTCTACGCCTACGTCCGGCAGGTCACGCGCGACGCCGACCGCCGGTTTCGAGCGGCGTTCGCCCACCGCCACCTGCTCGTCATCCCGCCGATAGAATACACCGGTGAGGGCCACATGCGGTTCACCGTCGTCGGTGAGTCGGACGACCTACAGACGCTACTGGACGGCTTCCCAGAAGGCATCACAGCCACGGTCGAGGAGGTCGGCGACTACGACCGCCGCCACGGCACCGTCGCGGGCGCGCTGACCGACCGCCAGTTCGAGGCCGCCTCGGTCGCGGCCGAACTGGGCTACTACGAGGTGCCCAAGGAGGCGACGCTGGCGGACGTTGCCGCCCGACTCGACTGCGCGGAGAGCACGGCGTCGAACCTCCTTCGGAAGGCCGAGGCGAAGGTGATGGGACGCGTCGTGGACGAGTAGCCCGATTTCCGACCTCGCGTCAACCGGTCGGGGCTTCGAAGTGGACGAAGCGCCAGTTCGGTCGGGATGAACCGACAGAATGAGGTATCCATCCCGAGTATCCCCGTGCAAGAATGTTCGACAAGGTACTCGTCGCCAATCGCGGAGAAATCGCGGTCCGCGTGATGCGGGCCTGCGAGGAGTTGGGTATCGACACCGTCGCCGTCTACAGCGAGGCCGACAAGGACTCCGGTCACGTCCGGTACGCCGACGAGGCGTACAACGTCGGTCCGGCGCGGGCGGCCGACTCCTACCTCGACCACGAGGCGGTCATCGACGCCGCGAAGAAGGCCGACGCCGACGCCATCCACCCCGGCTACGGCTTCCTCGCGGAGAACGCCGAGTTCGCCGGGAAGGTCGAGGAGACCGACGGCGTGACGTGGGTCGGCCCGTCGGCCGACGCGATGGAGCAACTCGGCGAGAAGACCCACGCCCGCAAGACGATGCGGGACGCCGACGTCCCTATCGTCCCCGGCACGACCGACCCCGTCGAGGACCCCGAGGAGGTCGCGGCATTCGGCGACGAACACGGCTACCCGGTCGCCATCAAGGCCGAGGGCGGCGGCGGCGGACGCGGCATGAAGGTCGTCCGCGGCCCCGACGAGACCGACGACCAACTCGAATCCGCCAAACGCGAGGGCGAGGCCTACTTCGACAACGACAACGTCTACCTCGAACGCTACCTCGAGAACCCGCGCCACATCGAGGTCCAGATTATCGCCGACCACCACGGCAACGTCCGACACCTCGGCGAGCGCGACTGCTCGCTCCAGCGCCGCCACCAGAAGGTCATCGAGGAGGGTCCCTCGCCCGCCCTGACCGACGAACTCCGCGAGGAAATCGCAGAGGCCGCGCGCCGGGGTGCCGACGCCGCCGGTTACTACAACGCGGGCACCTTCGAGTTCCTCGTCGAGGAGGACGAGGACCGCGAGGACGGCGAACTCCTCGGTCCCGACACCAACTTCTACTTCCTCGAAGTCAACACCCGGATTCAGGTCGAACACACCGTCACCGAGGAACTCACCGACATCGACATCGTGAAGTCCCAGCTTCGCGTCGCCGCGGGCGAGGAACTCGACTTCTCGCAGGACGAGGTGGAACTCGAAGGCCACGCGATGGAGTTCCGCATCAACGCCGAGAACGCGGCCGACGACTTCGCGCCCGCGACCGGCGGAAAACTCGCGACCTACGACCCGCCGGGCGGTATCGGCGTCCGCCTCGACGACGCGCTCCGGCAGGGCGACGACCTCGTGACCGACTACGACTCGATGATAGCGAAACTCATCGTCCACGGGGCCGACCGCGAGGAGTGCATCGCTCGCTCGCAGCGCGCGCTGGCCGAGTACGACATCGAGGGCATCCCGACCATCATCCCGTTCCACCGCCTGATGCTGCAGGACGACGCGTTCGTCTCTGGCACCCACACCACGAAGTACCTCGACCACACCCTCGACCCCGAGCGCATCGCCGAGGCACAGGAGAAGTGGGGCACCGAGACCGACTCGGCGGCGGGCGACGACGAGGAGGTCGTCGAGCGCGAGTTCACCGTCGAGGTCAACGGCAAGCGCTTCGAGGTGGACCTCGAAGAGCGCGGCGCGGCCGCGATTCCCGCCGGGAACGCCGGCGGGGCCAGCGGCGGCCAGAAGCCCCAGCCCGCGGGCGGCGAGGGCGGCGACGACTCGGCGAGCGCGGCCGACGCCGAGGGCCAGACCGTCACCGCCGAGATGCAGGGCACCATCCTCGACGTGAAAGTCGCGGAGGGCGACGAGGTCGCGGCCGGTGACGTGGTCTGCGTGCTGGAGGCGATGAAGATGGAGAACGACGTGGTCGCCGACCGCGGCGGCACCGTCACGCAGGTCGCCGTCGGCGAGGGCGACAGCGTCGATATGGGCGACGTTCTAATCGTCATCGAGTGACGGAGCGACGACCGTGAATACGTAGCCACAATCCACTTGCGGTGCGCGGGCAAACGCCTACTCGTGCCGCAACTCTACCCCTATCGGCTAACCGAGTTTCTGCACGCGCAGGTCGGTGACGGTCTGCGGAGCGTCATCTACCACGACCGAGAGGGGTACGAGGTCGTGTTCGTCCGCGAGGACGTGGACGACTTCTCGGAGACGGAGATAGACAACATCGTCGCCGACCTCTGGGCGAACTCCTACGAACAGGCCATCCGCGAGGACCTCCGCGGTCAAGGCCCGCTGAACTGCTCGGTCTGGGTGTTCGGCGAGGCCATCGAGATGCACTTCGTGGCCGACGAACGACAGGGCGTCGCGGTCTCGCTCGACACCGAGACGTTCCTCGCCCAGAACAGTTTCATCCGGCAGTGCCTCGGCGTCGCCGGTGTCGAGTGACTCTTAAATGCCTCTCACGTAAGGCCCAATCGTTACACCGGACGCGACCGTCTGTTACGTCGAGTCAACGATGTCCCGAGACCCTCCGCACGACGCCGACGGCGACGCCCCGTCGGTCGAACGGACGTTGCGCGTCCTCGCCGCCGACCGTCGCCGCGAGACCCTCTCGTTCCTCTTCGACTACGACGGCGACGCGGTGGCGGTCGAAGAACTCGCCGAAGAAGTCGCCGACGGCGACGCCACCGAACGAACCTATCAGTCGCTCCACCACGCTCACCTCCCGAAACTCGACGACGCGGGAATCGTCTCCTACGAGCGCCGCGACGAGCGCGTCAGCCTCGCGGGCGACCAGTCGCGAGTCGAGGAACTGCTCGCCGCCGCCGACACCGTCTCGAACTGACGGCGGTTCCGCGAAGCGCGTCTTTCTTGACCCGTTCGTTCGTACCTCCCACCATGAACGACACGCGCCGCGCCGTCCTCGACGCCCTCGCGGACGGACCCGTCCCCGGCCCGGAACTCGCCGACAGCCTCGGCGTCTCGCGCAATGCAGTCTGGAAACACGTGGAGGCGCTCCGCGACGCGGGTTTCGAGATTACCAGCGACGACGACGGCTACGTCCTCGACGCGCCGCCGGAGTACGGCGGTCCCGCGGTCGAGTTCGGTCTCGACGCGCCCTTCGAAGTCGAGTACTACGACGCCATCGGAAGCACGAACGACCGCGCCCGGGAGTTAGCGACCGAGGGGACCGCGGACGTCGCGGTGCTGGCCGACGAGCAGACCGGCAGTCGGGGGCGACTCGACCGGGAGTGGTCGGCCCCCTCGGGTGGGGTCTGGGCGAGCGTCGTCCTCCGGCCCGACCTGCCGCCCGCCCACGCCCCCGCGCTCACCTTGGCGGCCGCGGTGGCGACGACCGACGCTGCCCGCGAGGCGGGTGTCCCCGCCGAAATCAAGTGGCCGAACGACGTGCTCGTCGGCAACGAAGGGGAGAGAGGAGGCCGAAAGCTCGCCGGTATCCTGACCGAGATGGAGGGGGAGGCCGACCGCGTCTCGTGGGTCGTGGTCGGCGTCGGCGTGAACGCGAACGTCTCGACCGACGACCTCCCCGAGGGCGCGACCAGCATCGAGGCGGAGGTCGGCGACATCGACCGCCGGGCGTTCGTCCAGCGCCTCTTGGAGCGATTCGACGAACTCCGGGCCGACCCCGAGAAGGCGGTCGAAGCGTGGCGCGAGCGGTCGGCCACGCTCGGCCAACGCGTGCGGGTCGAGACCGGCGTGGCGCAGAGCGCCACGGACGACGAGCGGGGCGACCGCGAGTCGACCGGGGAACTCGTCGGCGAGGCCGTGGACGTGGCGTTCCCGGGCGCGCTCGTGGTGGAGACCGACGACGGCGAGCGCGTCCGGGTCCACGCGGGCGACTGCGAACACCTGCGCCCGGTGTGAGGTGAATCTCTGACTTGCGCTTTCGACGCGGTACCGTTCAAATACGCCACAGAAACGGCGACGAGAGTTACGACACGCCACGGAACCAGCGACGGGACCTCGAAAGCCCTCGCGCGGTTCGCGGTCAGCGACATATCCTCGACTCGCTTCGCTCGTCTTCGGATAGGGGTCGCTGAGACGACCACGATGAACGCGAGCCGCACTCGCCCTTTCAGTCTACCAAGAGGTCGGCTGATTCACCGAGCGACGTGGATAGTTGGTGGACCGTATCTAAACACTCTCGGCGCGTGCAGGCGGGTGCGGTGACTCCTCGTTGTCGGCCTCAGGACGGTTTACGGTACTGGTGCAGGCAGTGGTCGCGGTGCCGTTCGGTGACTCTGCGGTGCAGGCAGTAGTCGTAAAGTCGCTAGGAATGCTCTTCGAGTCGCCAGTAGCTGATACGAACTCTCGTTTACGGCACCGACCGCCCGACGTTCGCGCTCTCGGTCTCCGATTCGACAGACTCCTCGCCGTCGCCGCCCACCTGCACCGTCAGCACCGGGACCGAACAGGCGCGGACGACGCCCTCGGCGACGCTCCCGAGCAACAGGCGGTCGATGCCGCCCCGGCCGTGGGTGCCCATCACCACGAGGTCGCAGTCCTCGGTCTCGGCGTACTCCACGATGCGCCTGCTCGGCGACCCGTCGAGGATGCTGGACGTGACCTCGACGCCCCGTCTCGACGCGATTTCCTCGACCCGCTCCAGCGCGTTCTGGCCTTCCTCGCGCAGCACGTCGTCCACGCCCTCCCACGAGGTCTCCATGTGGAGACCGCGAACGTCGCCGAGTTGACGACGTAGACGGCGTGAAGCTCCGCCCCGTGTGCGGCCGCCAGTTCGGCGGCGTGTTCGACCGCGCGCTCGGTGTCGGACGAGCCGTCGGTCGGCACGAGTATCCGGTCGTACATCTATCTGGTGGTTGGTAACATCCCACACATATTAAGCCTTTGCAGTCCGGTGCGACTGTGTTCTCTGTAGATAGAATTGGCGGTGCCCGCCTCTCCCCCGACTACCGTCGGAACTACAGTATCACGTCGGCCACGTCGCCCGTTCCCGCGCGCCGCACGACCGCCCGAACCACGTCCTGCGCCCCGGCGAGGTTGTCGGTGTCGCCGTCGAGGACGAGCAGTTTCCCGGCCCGGCCCTCCTCGATGACGCCGCAGTCGAGGCCTGCGATTTGCGCGCCGTTGAGCGTCGCCATCCGGAGGACTTCGCGGGCCGACACGTCCGCGAGTTTGGCGGCGAACTCCATCTCGCGGAACATCGAGGGGGAGTTGAGCATCACGTTGTCGGTGCCGAGTGCGACGGTGGTTCGCTCGACGAGGTCGGCGATGGGCGGGACGCCGACACCGGTCACGAGGTTCGAGCGCGGACAGACCACCACCGGCGTCTCGTTGTCCGCCAGTCTATCGAGGTGGAGTGGTTCGGGGTGGACCATGTGGACGAGGAAGTCGGGGTCGAGGTCGAGCGCGGGGTTGATGTCCGAGGCGTCGCGCTCGCCCGCGTGGATGCCGAACAATTTCTCCTCGCGGGCGGTCGCGTTGCGCTCCTTTGAGAAGTCGGCGTCGCGCGCACCGCTCGCGCCGAACCCGTCTGCGGCCTCCATCGCCTCGACGGTCTCTCTGCCCAGTATCACGGGGTCCACGTCGAGTCCTTCGACCGCCTCCCGGAGGGCGTAGACGCCTTCGACGCCGCCCTCGCGGAACTCGAGGAACGAGGCCGTGCCGGTCTCCTCCATCATCGTCGCGGACCGTCGCATGGCCTCGACCTTCTCCTCGCGGGAGGCCGCCCGCAGGAGTCGGTGCTTCAGACCGTCGGGCGGCGCGACGAGTTCGTCCAGACTCAGGCCGCCACCGGCCTCCTTGGCGATTGAGTCGCCGATGTGCGTGTGGGCGTTGACGAACGCGGGAAGCACGATGTTCGAGGACTCGGTCGATACCTCCTCGATTGCGGTTATCTCGCCGTCCTCGACCACGACCCGGCCCTCTACGGGTTCGAACTCCGGGCCGCGGAGGACGGTCCCCTCGACTATCATGTGTGTGTAACTCTCGGGGGAGTCCTTCAAATCCTCCCTTTTCGGTCGTCCCGAACGCACGGAAACCTGTAACCAGCGTGTCCAGTCTATTGACCACATCTATGTGCGTCGGTGGCATTACGGTATTCAATGACTGACGACGCCCGGTCGAACCCGCCCCCGGACGATGTCTCTGCGGCGGACGTGTACGAGCGCATCACCGACGCCGTCTTCGCGCTCGACGAGGAGTGGCGGTTCACGTACCTCGACGAGCAGGCCGAGCGCCTCCTCCAGCGGAGCGAGGACGAACTGCTCGGGTCGGTTATCTGGGACGAGTTCACCGAAGCGCCCGATTCGAAGTTCCGGCAGGAGTACGAACGCGCGATGGCGTCTCAGACCCCCGTGACGTTCGAGGCGCAGTACCCGCCGCTAGATACGTGGTTCGAGGTGCGCGCGTACCCCTCCGAGACGGGACTCTCGGTCTACTTCCGCGACGTGACGGAACGCGTCCGCCGGGAGAACGTCCTTCAGGAACGCGAACAGGCTCTCCGTCGCGCCTACGAGGTAATCGCGGACAGCGACCGGACGTTCTCCGAACAGATAGAGGCGCTCCTGAACGTCGTCAAGGACGCGGTCGGGACCGACTACGCGACGCTCTCGCGCGTCCACGGTGACCGGTACGTCTTCGAGGTGGTGGCCACTCCGGACGACGCCGACCTCGAAGCGGGCGACACGGTCCCGCTGAAGTCGACGAACTGTGACCGCGTCGTCGCGACCGAGCAGACGCTCGTTCTCAACGACGTCGAGCGAGACGCGCCGGAGATGGCCGACCGGTCGGGGAACGCCGAGTGGGGAATCTCCTGTTACCTCGGCGCGCCGGTGTCCGTGGGCGGCGACGTCTACGGTTCGTTCTGTTTCTACGACATGGAGTCGCGGAGTCGGGCGTTCTCCGACTGGCAGGTGACGTTCGTCAATCTCCTTAGCAACTGGGTGAGCTACGAACTCGAACGCCAGCGCCAGAACGAGCGACTCGAATCGTTCGCCGGCATGGTCGCCCACGAACTCCGCAACCCGCTCCACATCGCCCAACTCTACCACGAACGAGCGAGCGACGGCGACGAGGCGGCGGCCGAGGAGGTGGCCACCGCACTCGAACGCATCGAGGAGATAATCGACGTCGTTCTGGTCACCGCCCGAAGCGAGGACTCGGTCATCGACTGGGAGGCGGTGGAGTTAGCCGACGCCGCCACAGAAGCGTGGGCGAACGTGACGGCGGGCGAGTCGAAACTCGCGGTCGAAACAGACCTGACCGTGGAGTCCGACCCGATTCACCTCCAGCACCTCCTCCAGAACCTCTTCAAGAACGCCGTCGAACACGGTTCGACGAGTCCTCGTTCGCAGGTTCACGAGGACGCCGTGGAACACACCGACTCGGGCGTGACCGTCACGGTCGGGCGTCTCCCGTCGGGCTTCTACGTCGCGGACGACGGGCCGGGGATTCCCCCCGAGGAGCGCGCGACCGTGTTCGACGCGGGGTACACTACCGACGAGGGCGGCATCGGTCTCGGGTTGACCTTCGTCAAGCAACTCGCCGACACCTACGACTGGGAGTGTCGGGTGACCGAGAGCGACGCGGGCGGCACGCGCTTCGAGTTCACCGGCGTCGATATCATCGGCGAGTAGCGAACGCCGAAACGACAGCCACAGAGCGGAGGATGCGGGAAGGCGGGTTCCCCGACCGGAGTCCGTCAGAACTCGTCCAGCGTCGTCCGCGTGCCGGTCGTTCGGACCTCGTTGACGAGCGCGCCGTCGGTCTCCAGTCCCAGCACGCGCTCGGCGGCGTGTCCGACCGCCTCGGTCGCCTCGGCGGGCGCGTAGACGCCGAGTCGCCACTGTTCGCGCTGGACGTGCTGGAGCGCCGCCACCAGCGCCGACTGCTCGTCGAGGCGTCGAATCTCGCCGTTGACGATGACTCGACTCTCGGACTCGGTCATGCTGGGCCGGTCCAGCACCTCCACGATGACCTCGCCCGGTTCGACCTGCGCCGCCGCGGCGATGTCGGCCTCGTACTCCCGCAGCGTCTCGTAGTCGGCGTCGATGACCGACTCGGGAACGTCGGCCATCTCGGCCCAGACCGCGCGCTTGTAGAGGTCCCGGTCGCTGAGTCGCCGGGCGTAGGCTTCGGTCTCGGGCGTCTCTCGCAGCGCCACGAGGAGGTCGTAATCGTCCATCCGGCGGAGTCGCTCGGCCGTCACGTCCGAGACCTCCAGCAGGCGTTCGCTGGCCTGCTGGAGCAGTCCGCGGGCGATGCGCGTGACGTGGTGGTTGTAGACCGTAGGGTTCATCAGCGCCCGCGCCAGCAGCAGACTCTCGGCGGTCGGGACGTTGCCCTCGCCCAGCACGAGTTCGCCGTCGATGAGCGTGAGTTCGCGCACGAGTCGCGAGTGGTCGATGGTGCCGTAGGGGACGCCGGTGTGGTGGGCGTCCCGGACGAGATAGTCCATCCGGTCCACGTCGAGTTCGCCCGAGACGAGTTGGCCCAGTTTCCCGTCGCCGGCGATGAGGTCCGCGACGGTGTCGGGACTGTGGCCGTGGTCTCGAAGCACGTCGCCGACCTCGCTGTCGGCGAGGAGTTCGTGAACGTCGTCGTGGTACTTGCCGGTGTGTCGGTGGACGACCCCCTCGATGGAGTGGCTGTACGGGCAGTGACCCACGTCGTGGAGGATGGCGGCGGCCCGGACGCGCTCGGCCTGCTTGCCCCGAATCCCGAGGTGGTCGAGCGCTTCGCAGGCGAGGTGGTAGACGCCGAGACTGTGCTCGAAGCGAGTGTGGTTCGCGGAGGGGTAGACGAGATGGGCCGGACCGAGCTGTTTGATGCGCCGGAGTCGCTGGACCGCGGGCGTGTCGAACAAGGCTCGCGCGACGCCCTCGACCTCGATGTGGTCGTGGACGCTGTCCTTGATGGTCTTCATGTTACACGATTCGACGGCTTGGTATAAAAACCGCCGGGAGCGGAGCGCCGATGGACCGGACTCTGCAAGCCTACAGAACCGTTCCCCTGCTCCTCGTTCCTCCGTCTGTTCGTCGGGGTGGACATTACTGTCCTCCCGAAAGAAACAGCGGGACTGGGAGGCCGCTACGCGCCGGAGTCGGTCGTCGGCTCCCGGATGATGCGACCGATTATCTCGCCGATGTCTGGCGCGCTACGGTCGCCGTCCCGGTCGCTCTCTGGAAACGGCGGCTTGTCTGGCATCTGGGTCTCCACCCCACGTCACTGTCTGTCACGCTGGGGGAAAGTCTCTGGGTTGCCTTTCCTGACACGCACTCCATTCTACAAGGCTGTACACCCGGAGAAACTCCGCGTCGTGCCCGAGCGTCGAGCGATTTTCGGAGCCTACGGCTCCGCCGGTGCGGTCCGACCGCCGTAAAATGCCGCGACAGCACAAGCGTTTACCCGTTCGAAGACGCAACTCGGCATATGACGACGTTTCTCTCCGGGGGTACCGGCACCCCCAAGCTACTGTCGGGCGCGGAGTCGGTCTTCGACCCGGCCGACGCCACAGTCGTCGCCAACACCGGCGACGACGTGGAGTTGGGCGGCCTGTTGGTCTGTCCGGACGTGGACACCGTCCTGTTCGAGCAGGGCGGTCTGCTGGACCGCGAACGCTGGTGGGGCATCGCCGACGACACGACCGAGACCCACGACAACTCCGCGACATCGCCGACGCCGCGGGTCTCGACCCCGGTCCGCGCTACCTGTCCGACGACGCCCAGACCGCGGGCCGGGACCTCTCCAGGTGGCGGCGGTTCTCCGGCGTCGCGGAGTTCATGGAACTCGGCGACCGCGACCGGGCGGTCCACGTCACCCGCACCGGCCTACTCGACGAGGGCCGCAGTCTCACCGAAGTCACGCGACTCCTCGCGGACGCCTTCGACGTGCCCGTGGACGTTGTGCCGATGAGTGACGACCCGGTGGCCTCCATCGTCCACACGCCAGCGGACGACGACGAGTACGCCGACGAGATGCACTTTCAGGAGTTCTGGGTGGCCCACCGGGCCGACCCCGAGGTCGAGCGCGTCGAGTTCCGCGGCGCCGAGGACGCCGACCCCGCCCCGGCCGCCCTCGGCGCGATAGCGGAAGGGCCGGTCGTCGTCGGCCCCTCGAACCCCGTCACCAGCATCGGGCCGATGCTGGCCATCGACCGACTCCGCGAGGCGCTCGAAGACGCGACGGTCGTCGCCGTCTCGCCGTTCGTCGAGGACGAGGTGTTCTCCGGCCCGGCCGCGAAACTGATGGCGGCCGCGGGCTTCGAACCCTCGACGAAGGGCGTGGCGCAGGCCTACCCCTTCGCCGACGCGTTCGTGCTGGACGACGACGACGGCACCGACCTCGACCGGCCGGTCGTCCGGACCGACACCGAGATGCAACACGAGGCGGACGCCGAGCGCGTGGCCCGCGCCGTCGCCGACGCGCTGGAGGTGGTCTGAGTGTTCGAACCGCGACTCGCGCTCGCCAGCCTCAGCGGCCGGTCGGACGCTGCGTGGGCCGAGTCCGCCGCGGAGTTCGCGGGCGCGGCGTTCCTCGGCGGCATCGCGCTCGACGGCCCGACCCGCGAGGCGGCCCGCGAGATGGTCGGACGCGACCGCGAGGAGTTCCTGCCCGACGACCCCGCGGCCTTCGTGGACCGGCAACTCGCCGCGCTGGAAGACGCCGACCTCCGTCCGGGGTTCAACGTCCGGACCACCACGCTCGAACCGCTTCGAGAGGTCGCGGAAATCTGCGCCGACCGCGACGCGATTCTCGAACTCAACGCCCACTGCCGACAGGACGAGATGTGCGAGGCCGGGGCTGGCGAAACTCTCCTACGCGATACCGACCGCCTCCGCGAGCAGGTGGCCGCCGCCAAAGGGACGCATCCACAAGGACCCGCAGTGAGCGTCAAAGTCCGCGCGGAGTTGCCCGACGTGGACCTCCGCGAGGTGGCCGCAGCGATAGCCGACGCCGGGGGCGACGCGGTCCACGTCGATGCCATGGACTCCGAGAGCGTTGTCGCCGAGATAGCCGACGTCGCGGACGAGCGGGACCTGTTCGTGATAGCGAACAACGGCGTCCGCGACGAGGCCACGGTCCGGGAGTATCTGGCCTACGGCGCGGACGCCGTGAGCGTCGGCCGACCGAGCGACGACTCCGAGGTCCTCCGGCGCGTCCGGGCCGCGGCGGACGACTGGTTCGAGGCGGAGAAACGGGAGGTGTCGGCATGACGCCCGCAGAGAACGCCCAGCTCGCGCTCCTGCTGGAGGTGGCGGGCACGCCCAAGCCGGGGAACGTGGACCGCGAGCGCGACTTCCCGGACCTCCGATTCGAACACTTCCTCGCTGGCACGGTCGGGGCGGGACCGGGCCTGCGCGCGGCCGAGGAGGGCGCGCCGGTCGGCGAGGCGTTCGAACGTGCTATCGCGGGGATGAGCCAGCAGGAGGGCGGTAACACCCAGTTCGGCGCGCTCCTCCTGCTCGTTCCGCTGGTGAAGGCGGCGTCCGCGAACGAGGGCGGCGACGACCGCGAGGCCGACGAAGACGACGAGGACGCGCCGGACCGACTCTCGCCAGAGGACGTCACCCGGGTCGTGGAGGCGACGACCACCGAGGACGCCGCCGACTTCTTCCGGGCGTTCGACCACGCCGACGTGTACGTGGACGACCCGCCGGAGGACGCCGCCGAGTTGGACGTTCGCCGCGGGAGCGACGCGATTACGGCGGTCGAGGAGCGCGGGGTCACGCTGTACGACGTGCTAGCACTCGGCGACGACGCCGACGACGTGGCCGCCGAGTGGACCGGCGGGTTCGAGCGCACCTTCTGGGCGGCCGACCGCCTCGCCGAACTGGCCGGGTCGGCCCCTGTCTCGGCGATGGCCGCGCAGGTCTACCTCGAACTGCTCGCGCGCGAACCCGACACGCTGGTGGCGAAACAGCACGGCGCGAAGACGGCCGAGAGCGTCCGTGTCCGAGCGCAGGAGGCCCTCGAAGGCGGTCCCGAGGTGGTCGAGGCCTTCGCCGAATCGCTGGTCGCCGACGGCGTTAACCCCGGCACCACGGCCGACCTCACCGCGGCGGGACTGTTCGTCGCGCTGACCCGCGGGGAGGTGTCGGTGTGAGCGACGGCGGCGAGTCGCCGACCGCTCCGACAGGTGACCGAACGACCGCCGAGGACCGTCCGTCGCCGGCGGACCGACGCTCGCCCGAGGGCTGGCCGGTCGAACTCTGCGGGGTCACCGAGTCGGTCGTGACCACGCTCGGCCCCAACGACCTGTGGAACGTCGCGGCGCTCGGTCTCCACCCGCCCGAAACGCCGTCGGACGCGGACTCGGCCGACGGGACGACCCCGTCCGACCCGACCGACTCGGCGGCCGAACCACCCGTGACAGCCCGGACGTGGGGGAACACCCGAACCCGGCGCAACTTCCACCGGCAGGGCGGCGGATACGTCCAGTTCGTGCGCGACCCGGTGGACTTCGTGGACGCCACGCTCTCGATTTTCGAGGTCGAGCAACCGGTGCTGGACAGCGCCGACGCGTGGGTCGCAGTGGAGGCCGAGCAGGTCGATTCCGGCGTCTCGGGAGCGACTCGGTGGGAGGAGTGGGAACTCACTCCTCGCGACGGCGCGGTCGAACGCGAGACCGTGCCGACCGTCAATCGGGGATTCAACTCGGTCGTGGAGGCCACCGTCGCGGCCTCGCGACTCGGCGTCGACGCGTACGACCAGACCGAACTGCAGAATCGGCTGGCGTACTTCGAGGACGTCGGCAGAACGTGCGGTGACGACCGCGTGCGCGCGGCGTTCGACCGACTCCGCGACCACCTCGCGGAGTAGTCGCCCGAGGCGGTCCTTCGGGTCGAACAGTTTCCATCTTTTCGTTCGACACGACTCGTGGTCGCCGGTCCGACCGAACTCAGATGCCGTCTTTGCGGTCGATGGTGACCGTCCAGTCGGGCAGTTCTTCGGGTTCGTATTCGAGGTCCCAGACGCCTTCGACGTCCTCGCCCTCGCCGAACGCGCGAAGCACGAGCGCTTCGAGTTCGCTTTCGAACGAGGGGTCGGACGACCCGCGTTCGACGGTACCCCGGTCGGTGTCTCGGTCAGTCCCGCGCACAGTTACTGCTACGGTCTGGAAGTTCCACTATAATTATCCTTCCGAATCGAAACGTCAGTCTCGGTCGTCGGTGCGAACGGATGCTTTTATGGTCGCCAACGGGGAACTGTCGGGCATGGCAATCAAACCCGACTACGTGAAGAAGACGGGGAAAATCCTGCTGGAGCGGTACCCCGACGCCTTCACGACCGACTTCGAACAGAACAAGGAGAGCGTCCAGAAACTCACCAACATCGAGTCCAAGGGCGTCCGCAACCGCATCGCGGGCTACGTGACGACCAAGAAGTAACGCCGGTGAGCCGTCTGCTTACTGCGACAATCTCTCCGTTAGTGGCTACGCTGCGATTCGCTTCTCTCCAATTTGGTTCTCTGCGGTTCGCAACTCGGCGGTCCGCTCGTCCACGGTCCACTGCTTCGCAGTTCACTGCTCCCAAATCCGATTTTTCGGCCCCGCAAAATGGTGGCGCTTCCCAAATCGTTTTATCGCCGTAACGCCGAACCATCCTGTACAATGACCGTAAGAGTCGGCGTTCTCGGTGCGACGGGCGCGGTCGGCCAGCGATGCATCCAACTGCTGGACGGCCACCCCGAATTCGAACTGGCGGCGGTAACGGCGAGCGAAGACAGCGCGGGCCGCCCGTACAGCGAGGCGGCGAAGTGGCGGGTGGACTCCCCGATTCCCTCAGCGGCGGCGGACCTGACCGTGCGCGCGACCGACCCGGACGAGATGCCCGACGACGTGGACCTCGTCTTCTCGTCGCTCCCGTCGGGCGTGGCGGCCGACGTCGAACCCGACTTCGCGGAGGCGGGCTACGTCCTCTCGTCGAACTCCTCGAACGACCGCCTCGCCGACGACGTGCCCCTCGTCATCCCCGAAATCAACCCCGGCCACCTCGACCTGCTGGAGGTCCAGCGCGACGAGCGCGGGTGGGACGGCGCGGTCGTCAAGAACCCCAACTGCTCGACCATCACGATGGTGCCGACCCTCGCGGCGCTCGACCAGTTCGGACTGGAGCGCGTGCAGGTCTCGACCCTGCAGGCCGTCTCGGGCGCGGGCTACTCCGGCGTCAGTTCGATGGAGATAATCGACAACGTCATCCCCCACATCGGCGGCGAGGAGGAGAAGATGGAGACCGAATCCCGCAAGCTCTTGGGCACCTTCGACGGCGCGGAACTCGCGCACCACGACGCGGACGTCTCCGCGTCGTGCAACCGCGTGCCGACCATCGACGGCCACCTCGAGAACGTCTGGGCCGAGACCCGCGACGACGTGACCGAGACCGAGGTCGAGGACGCCTTCCGCGGCGTGGAGAGTCTGGACCTGCCGAGTTCCCCGGACCCGCTCGTCGAGGTGTTCGAGGACCCCAGTCGCCCGCAACCCCGCCTCGACCGGACGCTGGGCGGCGGGATGACCATCGCCGCGGGCGGCGTCCAGACGACGTCCGCCGGGGTCCAGTACAACACGCTGGCCCACAACACGATTCGCGGCGCGGCGGGCGCGGCGGTGCTGAACGGCGAGTTGTTGCAGAGCGAAGGCTGGATTTGAGGTTCTGGACGGTTCGGAACTCGCGTTTTCACGCGAAAACGGCGCTTCCGGAAGTTCTCCCGTCGGAGAAGGCCGGACCCCGCCCGCTCAGAAGGGGTACTCGCGCGGTTCGTGTTGCAGCGATATCCACTTCTTCTCGGTGACCTCGTCCAAGATTTCGGTGGTGTTGTACCCGCCCACGCCCGAGGCGTTGGTCCCGCCGAACGGGACGTGCGCCTCGTCGTTGACGGGTTGGTCGTCGACGTGGACCATGCCGGTGTCGAGTCGCTCGGCTATCTCCATCCCCGTGCCGACGTCACCGGCGTGGACCGACCCCGAGAGACCGTACTCGGTGTCGTCGTGAATCTCGACGGCCTCGTCGACGTCCGAGAACGGGATGACCGGCGCGATGGGACCGAAGTGCTCGAAGCAGGCCGCGGACATGTCGTTGGTCACGTCCGAGAGGACGGTCGGCGCGACCACCAGCGAGTCCTCGACGCCCTCCGTCCCGACGGTCTCGCCGCCGGTTTCGAGGGTCGCCCCGGCCTCGACGGTCTCCTCGACGTACCCGAGCATCTCGTCGCGCTGGGACTCGTCGATGATGGGTCCGACGACCGTCTCCGGGTCGTGGGCGCTCCCGACCGGGAGCGACTCGGCGCGTTCGGTGAGTCGCTCCACGTACTCGTCGTAGACGTCCTCGTGGACGATGTGGCGGTTGATGGAGATGCAGACCTGTCCCTGATGGACGAACGACCCGAACACCGCCGAATCGACCGCCTCCTCCACGTCGGCGTCCGCGGTGACGATGTGGCCGTTGTTGCCGCCGAGTTCCATCGCCGCCACCGAGAGGTTCTCGCCCGCGGAGGCGGCGACGCCCCGGCCGACCGGGGTAGACCCGGTGAACGCCACCACGTCGCTCTCGGGGTGTTCGACCACCCGGTCGCCGATGTCGGACCCGCGGCCGGTCACGACGTTGAGCAGGCCGTCCGGGAGGCCCGCCTCCTCGTACAGTCTCGCGATGAGGAGACCCCCGGTGATGGGCGTGTTCGTCGCTGGCTTGAGCACGACAGCGTTCCCGGCGGCGATGGCGGGCGCGACCGCCCGTCCGGAGAGGTTGAGCGGGAAGTTCCACGGCGAGATGACAGTGACGACGCCCTCGGGTTCGACTCGGACGAGGTTCTCCTTGCCGGGGACGTTCGAGTCGGCCTGCTCGCCCTTCATCCGTCGCGGGAACGTCGAGGCTTCGACGGCTTGGTCGGTCGCGAGCTGGACCGACGTTTCGCCCATGATTCGGGACCCGCCCGCCTCGCGGGCCAGCATCTCGACTATCTCCTCCTCGTACTCCTGAAGCACCTGCGCGTACTCCTGCGCGACGCGCTCGCGCTCGGCGGGCGGGGCCTCGGCCCACTCCTCTTGGGCCTCGGCCGCGGCCTCGTAGGCGGCGTCCACGTCGGTCTCGACCCCCGCGGGTACTCGCGCGACTTCCTCGCGCGTCGAGGGGTCCTCGACGGCCAGTTCCTCCTCGCCCTCGGAGGGGACCCACTCGCCGTCGAGGAAGATGCTGTTCCAGTCGGCGTCTATCGAAATGTCCGGGGCCATCGTCAGCGATACGTGGCGATTGTGGAAAAGCCGAGGGGCCGCGGCCGTTCGGGCCTGTCGGTCACACCACTCGATTCTCTACCTCCTCGCCCTCGTCCAACCGCCGCACGTTCTCCGCGACGATGTCGGCCAACCGCGAGTAGTACTCGGGCGTGTGGCCCGAGCAGTGGGGCGTAATCAGGCAGTTCTCCAGATTCCAGAGCGGGTGGTCCTCCGGGAGCGGTTCGGGGTCGGTCACGTCGAGCGCCGCGCCCCGAAGGTGGTTGCCCCGGAGCGCCCACAACAGGTCGTCGGTGTCCACGACCTGTCCGCGCGCGACGTTGACGAGGACGGCGTCCGGCGGCGTCGTCTTGAGTTCCGCCTCGCCGATTAGCCCGCGGGTCGTCTCGGTCAGCGGGCAGGCCAGCACGAGGTAGTCGGTCCGGGCCAGCGCGTCCTCGAACTCCGGTCCCTCGAACCCGACCACCTCGTCGGTCGGGCCGCCCTTCTCGGGCGTGTAGCGCACGCCGATAGTCTCCACGCCGAACCCCTGCAGGCGTTCGACCACCGACCGGCCGATGGCTCCCAGTCCGACGACGGTGACGGTGCTGTCCTGCAACTCGCGGGCGCGGAAGTGCCGCCACTCGCGCCGCTGTTGGCGTCGCCACCCCTCGTGGAGGCGGCGCGCGAACACGAGCAGGTTCCCGACGACGTGTTCGCCGATGTTCGGACCGTGGACGCCCGAGGCGTTCGTAACCGCGACGCCGCGGTCTTCGAGCGCCGAGAGCGGTAGGTGGCCCGTTCCGGCGTAAGCGCACGCGAATAGTTCTAGTTCCTTGGCCTCGGTCAGCAGGGCCTCGTCTATCTCCATCCCGGCGACGACGGGCGCGTCGGCGACGAGTTCCCGTTCCTCGGTCGGGGTTCGGGCGTGGCGAACGTCGCGGTCTGGGAGTCGCTCGCGGAGTTCGTCGGCGTACTCCGAGACCGGGACGCCGTGAGTGCTCTTCCGCAGGACCACTACGTCGGGACTGTCGTCGGTCATTCGTGGCGTCGTTTCGGTACGGGGGATTAAAGTGGCACCTGAAACGGCGAACGCGGAGCGCCGAGGTGGCGACGAATCGCGTCTGAGCGACCGGTCGAACCGGCCTTCGCGAGCGTTCAGGAGGCGGTCGGCGGTTACAGAGACCGTCTAGACGCGGTCACGGATTCCGCGGCCACCGGTGCAACTACGTACGTCGGCGTCCGAACGGACGACGTGTTCAGCGTCGAAACGGACGAGCGAACCGAGGTCGTGGACGTGACCGACCGGGTGGCCGAGGCGGTGCCCGACGACGTCGGGTCCGGACTCTGCACCGTCTTCGTCCGCCACACAACCGCGGGAGTCGTCGTACAGGAGGCCGAGTCGGGGCTGCTCGACGACATCGCGGCGTTCGCGACGGAACTCGCGCCGAGCGACGGCGACTACCGTCACGACAGAATCGACGACAACGCCGACGCCCACCTCCGGGCGACGGTGCTCGGCGAATCGGTTTCGGTCCCCATCGAGGACGGCGAACTTGCGCTCGGGACGTGGCAGTCCGTGCTGTTCGTGGAGTGCGACGGGCCGCGAACTCGGCGGGTCGAAGTTGTCGTGACAGAGTGAGCGCGGCGAATCAGGTGAGCGTGGTGGGGCGAGGTGTGTCGGGGTCCGCCCCTATCGCCTCGTGTCGCCAATTCGGGGGTCCATCACGGCGTACAGCACGTCCTGTAGGAAGTTGGCCGCGACGCCCACGAACGCGATGACCATCGTGGTCCCGATGACGACCGGCATGTCTCGCTTCTCGATGGCGTAGAGGCTCAGGGCGCTCAACCCCTGAATGCCGAATATCTCCTCGATGACGTAGATGTTGACGACGAGGACCGCCACCATGTCGGTGAAGAACAGCGACGTGATGGGGACCGCGGCGTTCCGGAGGACGTGGCGAGCGACCGAGAGGCGCGAGACTCCTTTGGCCTTGAGCGCGTCCACGAACTCGGCGTTCACGTACTCCATCGACTCCGCCCGCGCGTACCGGAGTTGCCCGGCGAACAGTCCCGTGGCCAGCACCAGCGACGGGAGGACGAACGCTCGGAGGTGGGCGACCGACCAGAACGCCTCACTCGCGAACTCGGGTCGTCCGATGCGCGACGACCCGACCTCGACGGCGAAAGCCACCGCGACCATCTCCGCGAGCCAGAAGTTCGGTATCCCGAGACCGAGGTACGCGACCAGACTCGACGCCCGGTCGAAGAGTCCCTTCCGGTTGAACGCGGCGTAGAGACCTATCAACACCCCGTTGACCAGCGACAGCAACAGCGCCGGGACGACGTACATCGCCGTGTAGGGCAGTCGCTCCAGTATCAGCGAGGTCACCGGTCGCTCGAAGCTGTACGATATCCCCCAGTCGAGCGTCGAGACGTCTACCATCCACCGGGCGTATCGCTGGAGGAGCGGGTCGTCGAGATTTCGCGCTTCTCGATACGCCCGAATCGCCTCACGGACCTCCTCGGCGCTGCCGCCCTTCTTGGCCACCGAGTAGGCGACCAGTGCCTGATTCGGGTCCGGCGTAGCGGCGACGAAGACGAACGCCACGCTCACGACCAAATAGACGGCGACGAGCGCGATTATCGCCCGTCGGGTGACGTGGCCGAGCAGTCTCATCGGTCCACCATCCTGAAGACAAATAATTAATATTTGCGGTAGTCCGATAGTTCGGCGTCTCTGGGCTACCGTCGCGGAGACTGACGGACCAGTCCTCCCTCGTCGAGTTGTGGACAGAGTATCAACATTTATTGGACGAGGTTCGAAACTGTCCGCGTATCGATACGATGGACGATGGCGACGGAGCGGACGACGGGGTCGCATCCGAAGGGGCGTCGGTCGGCGACCGCTTCACGGCGTTCGGTGTCGGTGCTGGCTGTCTCGGACTCGGGTTCGCGGTCGATTTGTTCGTCCGCGGCGAGGGCGAGCCGTTGGCGCTGGGATTCGACCCGTCCGGTCTGGACTGGCTGTTCGCCCTGTCGTGGCTCGCGTTGGCCACGTTCGTCGTCTGGCCGTTGGCCGCCCGCCCGCGGATGACCCGGACCTACTGGAACCGCCTCCGGACGAACCGGTTGGCGGTCGCCAGCCTCGCGTACCTCGTCGTCTTCCTCGTGGTCGGCACCGTGGGACCGTGGTTCCTCCGACCCGAGTTGAACTTGGACCACGCCCACCAACCTCCGATGTTCTTCGGCGTCGCCGAAGGGCGGGTGTACGAGTGTCTCGGACCGGTCGTAGACGGATGGTGTCGCGGGACGCTGCGTTACCCGCTAGGCACGAACAGCACCGGAAAGAGCGTCGTCGCGCTGCTCGTGTCGGGAATGCGGGTGAGCCTCTTGGTCGCGCTGGTCTCGGCGACGATTCTGGTCCCCGTCGGCGTCGCCATCGGCGTCGTCGCCGGGTACGCGGGCGGGTGGACCGACACGCTGTTGATGGGCTACGTTGACGTCCAACAGACGCTCCCGGCGTTCGTCCTCTATCTCATCCTCGTCTTCCTCTTCGAGAAGGGACTCCTGCTGGTCGTGCTGGTGTTCGGGTTGACGAGTTGGGGCGGGACCGCCCGGATGGTCCGGAGCGAGGTGCTTCAGCGCCGGAAAGAGGGCTACGTTACGGCCGCCCGGAACGCGGGGGCGAGCCACTGGCACGTCCTCCGGAAGCACCTGCTTCCGAACGTCTCCTCGACCGTGGTGACCGCGACGAGCAGACAGATACCCCTCTTCCTGCTGACCGAGGCGGCCATCGCCTACCTCGAACTCAACGACTTCTTGTTGATGTCGTGGGGCGAAATCATCGCGCTCGAACTCCGAAAGGAGTTCCCGGCGACGTGGTGGACCTCGACGTTCGCGGTCTCGCTACTGGCGGTAACGATACTCTCGTTCAGCGTGCTGGGCGACGCCCTCCGCGACGTGCTGGACCCGAAAGAGAGCGCCTGAGTCCGGGACGGTCGGCGGCGGCCGTCGCGGGACTACGCGTTCTGCACCTCCTCGACGAACCCGCGCATGTGTGTCGCGGTCTTGTTGTAGCAGTTGCGCGTAATCGTGAGGACGTCGCTGTTGGACTTCCACGAGTCGGGGTTGTCGTAGATGGCGTAGAACAGCGTCGAGAGGTAGTCGTTGCTGTACTTCGCGACGGTCTTGGTCGCCTCGGCGGCGTCGTCCACGGGCGCGGCGTACTGCGTCCGCTGGAACGCGTCCTTGAACTTCTCGCCGGAGTCCCAGTTGCTGTGCACGAACGACTCGTAGTCGTAGTGCACCCACTGGTTGTTGAACTGCTTGAGTTCGAGACCAGTGTGGAGGGGTTGCCCGGCGTCGCTGAGAAAGTGGGTCGCGTACCCGAGGTTGACGAAGGCGCTGTACTTGCTCGTTCCCATCTCGTCTCTCGCCTTCTGGAGGTACTGTTTCGCGTACTTTGGGGCGTCGCCCGTCTGCCCGTCGTAGTAGCGCGTCCCGTTCCACCACAACTCGAAGTCGGGGTTCCAGTAGTGGCGATACGAGTGGAACACCTGATCGACGGCATCTTGGATTTCGCTGACGAGTTCGTCGGGCCACCCGTCCGGGAGATACTGTGAGACGTCGCACTGACAGCCCCAGTCGTCGGGGTCGCCGCCGTTGTCACGCGCGAGGCCGGCGTAGTATGAACTCACGTCCATCTGCTCGCAGGCCAGTCCCGCCATCCGGTTGTGGTCGTTCGGTGCCCACTCCGGCGAGACGGCGGCGTCGCCGGAGCGGAGACGTCTCCCGCCGTCGCCGACCGCGCTCGCCACTTCCCCGAACTGCCGCCGCTCGGCCGCGGTCGATAGTGCGCCCGAGCCATCGACCGCCACGTCGTTCCGCTTGGGGTCGAGTTCGTATCGAATCGTGTTCTCCGTCTCGACACGCCGTACGGGGTACTTCTGCCACATCTTGTGGAGGAAGTTGCGCGCTCGCTTGCGCTCGGGCGTCGAGAGGTCCGCCTCTTCGAGGTACGCCAGCGTCTGGTCTTTGTCACCCACGAGCAGGTTGTCATAAGGTGTGACTCGCTTGACGGTGTCGTCGATGACCGTCCGCTGGACCTCGCCGAACACGTCGGCGTCGTCCGCGCCGGTACGCTCAGTCGCAACCGACACCCCGGACACTCCGGCCACGGCCGCGGAGACGGACGCGAGGGATTTCAGGACGGTGCGTCTACTCGACCGAATCGATATGTCTCCCGACATACAAATTTGTTTCTAAGTATATAAAATAAAGGTATTCCCGAATATATTCTATTGTAAAATTATAAGAATAGAATTGTCGGACAGCGACCTCGCTGGGCGACGTGAAAACCGACCCGACGATGTTCGGGGCGCTCCCAGTTTCCGAAAACGACGACTCGGTAGTAACTCCGAAAGAGCGTATCGGACCGTATGACAACGGGAGGCGCGTTCGCCGACTCGACGATGGCCGTGGCGCTCAAGACCGTCACGCTGGCGCTCGGCGGCACGATACCATACTTCGCTCTCAGGGCGTACCGTCGGACGAATGTGCCCGCGCTCCGCGTTCTGGTCGTCGGATTTGGTCTCGTGACCCTCGGGACTGTCCTCGGCGGACTCGGGCGAGCGGTCATGAGGCTCTCGGTGGAGGCGCGCCCCCAGCGGGGACCCCGCCCGCGGATGTAGTTTCCCGCGGAGACGACTCGTGTCACCGCAGGCTACCGTATCGATTACCAATGAAAAGGTATTTACACTACCCGCGAACAGAACCACCAAACCGCCCGTTAGTCCTCCGACAGTTCCCGAACGCGGGCGGCTTCCCGAACGATGGCCCGAACTCGTAGCTCCGCCGGCGGTGTTCGCCCGCCCGGGTTCGTTGTCTCGCCCGTCCCGGAGGTGCCCGTCGAGCCGTGACCCTCGTCGAGACCCTGTCGTCGGTGTTCCTCCGACCGCTCGGACTCGCGGCGCTGGCGGCCGCGATACCCGTGATACTGCTCTACTTGCTCAAACCGGACCCGGAGACCGTCTCGTTTCCGGCGGTCGAGTTCCTCGTCGGCGACCGCGAGGAGAGTCGGCGACACCCCGCGCTCCGACGACTCCGGCGCAACGCGCTCCTGCTCGTCCAATTGCTCGCAATCGCTGTCGTCGCGGTGTCGCTGGCCGCGCCCTACGTCCCGGTCTCTGAGCGACGCACTGTCTCGGAGACGGTGGTCGTGGTGGACGCCACCGCGAGCATGGCGACCGAGGCGGACGGCGCGACCCGCTTCGACCGGGCGGTCCGCGCGGCGAAGGACGCCGCGACCGGAGAGACCTCCGTCGTCGTCGCTCGGGACGAGACCGCAGTCCTCACCCGGCGCGCCCCGGCCGCGGAGGCGAAGGCCGCGCTCGACGGTCTCCGAGTCACTGACGCGCCGGGGGACCTCCGGGACGCAATCAGCCGCGCGGCGGCGGTCGCTGGCGACGACGCACGCATCGTAGTTGTGAGCGACTTCGCCTCGGGCGACTGGCGGACCGCGGTCGCCTCGGCCCGCGCACGGGGGTACGCGGTGGACCTCCGACAGTTCGACCGCGGCGGGTCGGCCAACGTCGGCGTCGTCGGCTACTCGTTCGCTAACGGCACCGTCACGGTCAGGGCGAAGAACTTCGGCAACGCGGAGACCACGCGCCGATTCTCGTTCGGCGAGGTTACCCGGTCGGTGACGCTCGGACCGGGCGAAGTCGCCACCGCGACGCTCCCGGTCCCCGCTGGCGGCGGGACCGTTCGCCTCTCGCCGGGCGACTCGTTCCCGACCGACGACCGACTCGCGGTCGCGGCACCCGAGGACCCGACGACCGACGTACTGGTGGTGACTAACGACGAGAACCGGCCCCTGATTACGGCGTTGCGGGTCGTCCGCGGGACGAGCGTGACGGTCAAGAACCCGCCCGCGTCGATTTCGAAGTCCTACGACCTCGTCGTGTTCAGCGAGGTCCGGCCCGACAGACTGCTCGACGGGACGCTGCAGTTCGCCCGCGAGACGCTGTCCTCTGGCGGGGGCGTCGTGATTCAGGCCCAGTCGAACCTCTCGGCGGTCGGCTACGGCGACCTGCTCCCGGTCGCGCCCAACGGGACCGCCACCGACCCGGCGGTCCGCCAACCCGACCCGACCCCCATCACCGAGGACGTGACGTTCCCCGCACCTCAGACGTACGTGCGCGCCGACCTCCGGGCCGGGAACGCCCTGCTCAGCACGGTAAACGGCACGCCGTTACTGGCGACCGCACGGCTCGACGGCGGCCGCGTGTTCTACTACGGCTACCCGGCGTCGGGGTCGTCGTTCGAACACAACTACCGCTACCCGGTGTTCTGGAAGCGCGTCGTCTACGAACTGACCGGCCGACGGTCGCTGTCGGCGACGAACTACCGGACCGGCACCACCCTCCCGCTCGGCGAGAACGTGACCGTCCGGACGCCCGACGGAAGCCGACGAACCAGCGCCCTCGCCTTCCGGCGCGTCGGCTTCCACGAGGTCGGGGAGCGGCGATACGCCGCGTCGCTGGCCAGCGTCGCCGAGTCGAACGTCACCGCCCCGTCCGTGACCGATGACGGGACCAGCGCGGTCGGAACCGACGCCGAGACCACGACCGTCCCGAAGAAGCTGACCCCGCTCGTCGCGGGTCTCGCGGCGCTGCTCGTCCTGTTGGAACTGGGTCTCCTGCGTTACCGAGGTGACCTCTGATGAACCTACCATTCGACGCGCCGGTGGAGTTCGCCCGACCGGTCGTCCTCGCGGCCGTCCCTGTCGCCGCGGTCGCCCTCTGGCTACTCGTCCGAGAGTCGAGTACCGCGACCGAACTGACCGGCGACTCGGACGACCGGGACGGCGGACGGACCGACGACGTAGTGGGCCGCCGCACCCACGTCGCGCTCTGGTCGACGCGCTTCGTCGTCGTCACCTGCCTCGTCGTCGCGGCCGCGGGTCCGACGACCGTCTCCACCGCGACCACGGCGGGCGACCCGCAGGTCACGATGCTGGTGGACGACTCGGCGAGCATGGGCGTCCACTCGCCGGTCGCAGACGACCTCGAAGCCGGAATCGAGGACGAGGGCGTCGCGGTGAACCGCGTCACGGTCGCCACCGGCAATCGGTCGCGCGTCGGGTCCGGAATCGTGGCCAACGTCCGCCCGAACGGGAGTCTGCTGGTGGTCTCGGACGGGCAGGTCACCGGCGGCGCGTCGCTGTCGCGGGCGACCGACCTCGCTCGCTCGGTGAACGCCACTATCAACCGGGTCCGACTGACTCAGAACCAGTCGGACGCCCGCGTATCCGTCTCCGGGCCGCGGAAGGCCAGCGTCGGCGTCGAGAACCGATTCGGTGTGACGGCCGCCGGACTCGACGGTGCGCCGACGGACGCGACCGTCACCGTCTCCGCCGACGGGTCGCAGGTCGCCTCCCGGCAGGTTCCCGAGGACGGGTCGTTCACCGTCACGCACACCTTCAACGATACCGGACCCCACCGAATCACGGCCCGTCTCGACAGCGACGACGCCTACGAGGTCAACGACGTGTATCGCAAGACGGTGCAGGTCGTGGAACAACCGCGGGTCCTCTACGTGAGTCGCGGCGACTACGCCTTCGAGGGGTACCTCCGGGAACTCTACAACGTCACCCGCGCGGAGTCGGTGCCCGCAGACCTCGACGACTACTACGCGGTCGTCGTCCACGACGTGGCCGCGCCCGACCTCGGCAACGTCGGCGCGCTTCAGGAACACGTCATCGACGGCGGGGGCCTGCTCGTGGTCGGGGGCGAACACGCTTACGAGAAGGGCCGATACGGCAACTCCCGGATTTCGTCGCTGCTCCCGGTCGAGGTCGGCGGTTCGACCGGCCCCAAGTCCCGCGTCGTGCTGGCGGTGGACGTGTCGGGGAGCGCGAAGTCGGGCATGCGAGTCCAGAAGGCGCTCGCGCTCGACGTTCTCTCGCAGTTGGGGAACCGAAACGAGGCGGGCATCGTCGCGTTCGAGCGGAACGCCTACCGGGTCGCCGACCTCGCGTCGCTGAAGACCGACCGCGAGACGTTGCAGCGGAAGATTCGAAGCCTCGAAAGCGGCGGCGGGACCCGAATCAGCGCGGGGTTGCTCGGCGCGTCGAAGATGCTCGGGGAGAACGGCGGCACCGTCATCCTCCTGAGCGACGGCCGCGACTCCGCGAAGCCGACGTTCGCGGCGGCCGAGAAACTCGCCGACCGGGACGTCCGGGTCGTCAGCGTGGGCGTCGGCAGCGTGAACGAACGCGTCCTCCGCGGGGTCGCCGAGCGCACCGGCGGGTCGTTCCTGCTGGCCGACGAGACCGACCGACTCCGAGTCCGGTTCGGCGGCCAGAACCGTCGGTACAGCGGCGACCACGCGGTCGTGGTGGACGACGGCCACTTCGTCACTCGCGGGGTCTCACCGACCGCTTCGCTTCCCGGAGCCAATCAGGTGAGCGTGAAGGAGGGCGCTGACCTGCTGGTCGCGACCGGCTACGGCGCGCCCGCCGTCTCGGCGTGGCGCTTCGGTCTCGGCCGGGTGGCCGCCGTCACGGCCTACGGCGCGGACGGGAGTCTCGGCGACCTGCGGTCGAAGCCGAACTCGCTGCTGCTCTCGCGGTCGGTGAACTGGGCCATCGGTGACCCCCAGCGGAAGGCGACCGGCGTCGTGGCCGCGCCGGACACCCGCGTCGGCGAGTCGACGACGCTCGTCTACGCGGGCGAGAATCCGCCCGAGAGCGCCGACCTGTCGTTCTCGGAGGTCGCGCCCGGCCGGTACGAAGCCCGGAGCGCGCCGACCCGACCGGGATACCGCGAGGTTCTCGGGAGCGCGTACGCGGTCAACTACCCCGCCGAGTACGCCGCGCTCGGCGCGTCGCCCGAACTGAAGCGGGCGGTCGAGCGAACCGGCGGTCGGACGTTCTCGGCGGACAGTCCCGCGGCCATCGCCTCGGCGGTCGAGCGACAGTCGACTCGAAAGCGTCGAGTCGAGCGGTCGTGGGACTGGGCGTTTCTCCTCGCGGGCCTGCTGGTCTTCGTCGGCGAGGTCTGCGCTCGGCGGCTCCGCCGTCGCCGCGGTCAGGAAGTGATACCATGAGCTACATCGGCGACACAATCAACGTCGTGCTGGCGCTGTTCGTCGGCCTGTCGGCACTCGGTCTGGTCGGAACGACCGTCTACTATCAGGAGTCGGTGGACCAACTCCGGACCGAGAACGAGCAGTTGACCGACCGAAACGCCGAACTGGAGAGCGAGGTCCAGCGCAAACAACAGCGCATCGACCGACTGAACCGGTCGCTCCGGGACGTCAACCAGACGCTCCAGACGCGGCTCTCGGACATCGAGGAGGTCTCCAAGCGGTTGCGGGCGACCGAGAAGTCGCTCAACGCCACGCGGTCGGAACTCAACTCGACCGAGCGCCGACTGGAGCGGGCGCGGAATCGACTCGCCTCGCTCAAAGACGAGCGCGACAGGCTGAAACGCCAGTTCGAGGCGGCCAAGGCCCGCACCGACGAACTCAACGCGACCATCGACCGACTCGAATCCCGGGCCGACGCCCGCAACGAGACGCTGAAGCGGGTCAACCGGACCGTCCAGCGCCAGCAACGGATGCTCGTCGAGAAGAACCAGACGATAGAAGAACTCCGGAACGAAATCGAGCAGCTCCGCGAGCGAATCGAGGAGCTAGAAAACTCGTCGTCGAACGACTACGCTCGGCCGGACCGACTCCGCCGGAGTCGGTCGGAAGCTCCGGTGGCGCGCCGACCTGACGTGGAACGACCGGTAGTTGGGCGACCCGACCTCGGAGGACCGGCGGTCCGGCAACCTACGGTCGGGCGACCGCCCGGCAACGCGGGGGTGGCACGATGAGCGACGACGACGAACCGCAGGCGAGTCCCGACGAGAGCGCCCCCGACGAAATCCGCGCCGCGCTCGCCCAGATTCGTCGGGAGTGTCGCAAGGTGGCGTTCGTCTACGCGAGTCTAGACGCGGTCTGCGTCCTGCTGGCTGTCGGGTTCGCCGCCGGAGCGGTCGGTCTCCCCGTGCTGGACGCCGAGTTAGCTGCGGCGTCGTTCAGTTCGCTGGGCCTGCCCGCGCCGGACGTCGCCACGCTACTCGGCGTGGTCGCCGGAGTCGCGACGTTCGTCGCGGAGTTCGTCCTCCGGACGCGCCGCCCCGCCGCCGAGCAGTTCGAGGCGGCCAACCCCGAGGTACGCGAGGCGCTCCGGACCGCCCGCGACGCCGCCGGGGCCGACCGGACGAATCCGATGACGCGGGCGCTATACGCCGACGTTCTCGACCGACTCCGGGAGACCTCAAGCGTCGGTCTCGTGAACACGACCCGGTTGGCGGCGACGGTCGTCCTCGCGTTCGCGCTGAGTCTGGCGATGGTCCAGACGGCCGCCATGGGTCTCGACCTCGGCGTCGCCCTCTCCGGACCGGGACCGGGGTCGGGCGGTCCGGCCGACGGTTCCGCCGACCGGGGCGCGCTCTCGAACCAGACCGCGGAACTCCGCAGCGGCGACGAGGTGCTGGGCGAACCGACCGACGTGACCGCGGGGTCCGAGAACCTCTCGGCCGCGGTCAGCGCGAGTCCGGGCGGGGAGGGCCAGCGCGACTGGAACTACGACAGCGACGCGGGCGACGGGTCGGGTGACGGTGATGGCGTTGACGCCCAGCGCGCCGGGTTCGCCTCGCCCGACCGGGTCGAAGACGCGGCGCTCGTACAGCGATACGCACACCAACTCCAAGGGAACACTACGGATGACTGACCGAAAATCGGCTATCGACGACGTGACGAACCGCATTCGAGCGATACGGTCCGAGGTGCGCGAGCGCATCGTCGGACAGGAGCAGGTGGTAGACCACGTGTTGGCCTGCCTGCTCTGCGACGGCAACGCCCTGTTGGAGAGCACGCCGGGTCTCGGCAAGACGCTGCTCGTCAGGACGCTGGCGGAGGTGACCGGACTCTCGTTCTCGCGCATCCAGAACACGCCGGACCTGATGCCCTCGGACGTCATCGGCACCGAGATGGTCCGCGAGACCGAGACCGGCCGGACGTTCACCTTCGAGAAGGGACCGGTGTTCGCCAACCTCGTCCTCTCCGACGAGATAAACCGGGCGACGCCCAAGACCCAGTCGGCCCTGCTCGAAGCCATGGAGGAGGGGCAAGTGACCGCCGGGAACGAGACCTACGACCTGCCCGAACCGTTCTTCGTGCTGGCGACCCAGAACCCCATCGACCAAGAGGGGACTTACCCCCTGCCGGAGGCCCAGTCCGACCGCTTCCTGATGAAGATACTCGTGGACTACCCCGACGCGGAGGCCGAGCGCGAAATCGTGGACCGGTACACTCGCGACGTGGATGCCTCGGTCTCGGTCGAACCGCAGGTCTCGACCGGCGAACTCCGGAAGATGCAGCAGTTGACCCATCAGGTCCCCATCGCCGACGACCTCCGGGACCTCGCGGTGGACGTCGTGCGCGAGACGCGGAGCGCCGACGACCTCGAATACGGCGCGAGTCCGCGCGCCAGCATGTCGCTGGTCCGGGCGGCGAAGGCCCGCGCGCTCGTGGCGGGCCGGTCTCACGTCGGGAGCGAGGACGTGACCGAGATGGCCGTCCCCGTCCTCCGCCACCGCGTCGTCGTGGACTTCCGGGCCGAGCGCGAGGGGATGACCCCGGACGACGTGATAACCGCGCTGGTCGAGGACCGATGATAACCGCCGAGTTCCTCGACGAACTCGACCGGTTCGACGCCGCCAACGACCGGAACGCTCGGTCCCAACAGCAGGGCGAGCGCACCACCGAGGCGGTGGGCGAGGGCCTCACGTTCGCCGACTACCGGCGGTACGCGCCGGGTGACGAACCCCGATTCATCGACTGGAACCTCTACGCCCGGACCGACGAACTCTACGTCAAGCAGTTCGAGGCCGAGCGCAACTTCACGGTCCACGTCCTCGTGGACGCCAGCGCGTCGATGGACTTCGGCGAGGGCGACGCCCACAAATTCGAGTACGCCGCCAAACTCGGTCTGGGGTTCGCCTACCTGACCGCCCGGGACCACAACGAGTTCCGGTTCGCGACGTTCGGCGACGCCGCGGAGCGACTCGACCGCGGCCGGTCGAACCGCGGCGAGGTCCTCGGACTGGTCGAGCAGTGCAACGCGGTCGAACCCGACGGCGAGGCCGCCTTCGAGGACGCGCTGGCCGACTACGCCGCCACCATCGACTCGAAGGCACTGGTCGTGGTCTGCAGCGACTTCCTCGGCGACGTCGAGGCAATCGACGCCGGACTGGAGGCGCTGGCTTCGAATCAGGTCGTCCTCGCCCACGTCGTCGCGCCCGAGGAACGTAACCTGCCGACCGGCCGCGACGCCGTCTTCGAGGCGCTCGAAAGCGACGAGTCGCTCCGGGCCTACGTCAGCAATCGGTTAGAACGGTCCTACCGCGAGGAGTTCGACGCCCACGCCGACAGCGTGGAAGGCGTCGCCCGCGACCTGCGGGCGCGCTACGAGCGTATCGACACCGGGCGGTCGTTCTTCGAGTCGTTCGGCGAGTTGTGGTTCGAGTGAGTCAGTGAGAAATCAGAATTGAAGAACCGCCGCTGTTCAAGAGTCATTTTCTACAGGAATATGATTATAATTTGATAGGGTGGTTCCAGACAGACTAAAGATAGTTGGAGTTGAAGAATAAAAATAAAGAAATGAAATATAATATAATGGTGTTTATATAATGGTATTTGGAGTAGAAAAGAAGAAAATATTTAAACAGTTGGATTTTATTAATGAGTGCAATGAGAGGAAATCTCAACAGGCGGAATTTCATCCGTGCGACTGGAACTGGATTAGCATTCGGCGCAACTTCGGGCGTGGTGAGTGCACAGAAATCAAACGGTAACAGTGAATCAAGCAAGACGTCCCCGCTCGTTATTCGAAATGGGAAGCTTGACCTCTTAGTCAAGGGTCGTAGCGGGAAAACATTGAATCACGAAGACGTTCTTGAACGAGTCAATACAGTGGAATCTGGATTGACTCAGAGTGCAGTCCAATCACTTAAAAAAGGGGAATCAGTTACTGGCTGGGATGCAGCGGCAATGCTCGCAAGCTCTGTCAAAAAAATAAACAAATTCAAGCAGAAGGGATTAGTTAAATTTGGCGGATCAAAAGACAACCCCTCTGTTCTTCCTACTAAAAAATCCCTTGAGGCCTATCGGGAACTGACAACCTCTAATGTCACTACACAGGGTTGCGGCGTAACTAAATACAATGTTCGGCAACCTAAGGCGACAGATCCGTACATTAAGGTGTCGCTGTTTACAGACGATCAAGACTCGGAACTCCTGAAAACACGCCTCAATCAGGGCGCTATCACCGCCGGATTTATCGGTACTCTTGTCGGTACCGGTACCATCGGCGGTGGAGCACCAGTCACGATTTTCTGCGCTGTTTTAAGTGCTAGTGCAGCAATTTACGCGGCGGAGATTGGTCTTCAGAACAACGGTTGCGGCGTGGAAACAGTTGTAAAGTACCTCCCTGTCCCGGGAACTCCCCCAGTCCCCAAACTCACATTTGACGTCTATGTGAATTCCCAGTAGAGAGCCATCAATAGAACTATATTTTTGGAAGACACTACGCAAAATATGGCCTCAACAGAAAAAACCCTATTTGCAATAGGAGCTCTAATCTGCTTCGGTGGGGTCTTTTACGGCCTCTGGCTATACTACACTATCCCGAGTGTAGGTTTTAACGATATCGTTGCTTTTCTTTTCCTTGGGTTACTTGGGGCAGTGTGCCTTAAAAGATTTCTTCCTCTCTAAGAGGCGTTAATAAAAATATTTGCGTCAACACTGGGCATGATGGAGTTCTAATTTCGTTTCAAGCGTAATTTACCGTAATTTGTAATGACAGCGATGGCAGTTCGTGTATAATCAACCTACTACGCAACTCAAAACCGAAAGAATCGGAAGAAAGTATGCTCCGTCAGGGATTTGAACCCTGGTCATCGGCTCGAAAGGCCGAAATGATTGGCCGGACTACACCAACGGAGCGTACGTCCACACTCACTGCGAGTGCATTTCTTCGTTCCGGCCGGATTAGTTTAAACGTTCCGTTATCGCCCGAAGGCGGCCGTGTCGGGCGTTCACAACCGGCCGCGGCTCACTTCCCTTCGAATTCTGGCTCGCCGTCGCCCATGAACGCCGTGACGCCCTCCATCAGGTCGTCGGTGTTCATGAGGTGGCCGAACGCTTGGGACTCGACTTCGAGTCCGGCGTCGGTGTCGTCGCGGCCCGCGAGCATCGCGCGCTTGGTGTACTTCTGGGCGATGGGCGGTCCGGCCGCGAGGTCGGCCGCCAGTTCGAAGGCCCGCTCCTCGAACTCCGACGCCTCGACGACCTCGTTGACGAAGCCGAAGTCGGCCATCGTCTCGGGGTCGAAGCGGTCGGCGGTGAAGATTATCTCCTTGGCGCGGCCCTCGCCGACGATGTGCTTGAGGCGCTGGGTGCCGCCCCATCCGGGCAGGAGACCCAGATTGTGCTCGGGTTGGCCCATCTCGGAGCGCTCGGTGGCGAGACGCAGGTCGGCGCAGGTCGCCATCTCCATGCCGCCGCCGAGGCAGTAGCCGTCGATGCCCGCGACGACCGGCATCGGACAGGATTCGAGTTTGCCGAAGGTCTCTTGGCCCTTCTTCGAGAGTTCGACCGCCTGCAGCGGGTCGCCGCCGCCCGCGGCCATGCTCTGGACGTCCGCGCCCGCGGAGAAGGCCTTGTCGCCCTCGCCGACGAGCAGGAGCGCGCGCACCTCGTCGTCCTCCTCCAGCGCGTCGATGGCGTCGCCGAGTTCGTCCAGCAGGTCCTCGCTGACCGTGTTCATCCGGTGGGGTCGGTCGAGGACGACCTTGCCGACCATCTCGCCGGGTTTCTCGACGCGGATGGTGTCGTAGTCGTACGCGCCCTCGTCGGCGTCGTCCGAACCGCCGTAGAAACCGCCCTCGGCGGCGGCCTCGCGGAGGTAGTCGCTGGCCTCGTATCGCTCGGCACCGGTCTCCTCGTGGAGGTCGTCGAGGGTGTCCGCGAGCGCTTCGAGACCGGCCTCGTCGGCGATTCGCGCCGGACCGTCGGGGAAGCCAGCGCCGAGCATCACGGCCTCGTCGATGGCGTCGGGGTCGGCCACGTCGTTCGCGACCAGTTTGGCGACCTCGTTGGCCATCACCGCCTGGAGGCGGCGAACCGCGTCCTCCCTCCCGGCGTCGGTCGGAATCTGGGCACCGCCGTCCTCGTAGTCGTAGAACCCCTCGCCGGTTTTCTTGCCGAGTTTCTCCTCCTCGACCTTCTGGGCGAGGAGCGGGCAGGGTTCGTAGGCGTCGCCCAGCACCTCGTGCATGTAGTCGAGGACGTGGTAGCCCACGTCGATGCCGACTTGGTCGGCGAGTTCGAAGCTCCCCATCGGCAGGCCCATGTCGAACTTGGTCGCGCTGTCTACCTCCTCGATGGTGTAGTCGCCGGACTCGACCATCCACGCCGCCTCGTTCATCAGGGGAACGAGGATGCGGTTCACGATGAACCCGGGACTGTCCTTGCGGACGCGGACCGGCGTCTTGCCCATCTCCTCGGCGAGGTCCTCGGTGAGGTCCAGCACCTCGTCGTCGGTGTGTGCGCCCGAGATGACCTCCACGAGTTGCATCCGGACCGGCGGGTTGAAGAAGTGCATCCCGCAGAACCGCTCGGGTCGCTCGGTGACCTCCGAGAGTTCGGTAATCGAGAGGCTGGAGGTGTTGGTGGCGAACACCGCCTCGTCGGGCGCGTACTCCTCCAACTCCCCGTACACGTCCTTCTTGATGTCCATCTTCTCGGGAACCGCCTCGACCACGAAGTCAGCGTCTGAGACGGCCTCCTCGAAGTCCACGAGCGGCGTCACGCGGTCGAGGGAGGCGTCGGCCTCTTCTTCGGAAATCTGGTCTTTCTCCGCCAGTTTGTCGAGGCTCCACTCTATCTGTTCGTAGCCGTTCTGGACGAACTCCTCCTTGATGTCGCGCAGGTTGACCTCGTACCCGGCGAGGGCCGCGACTTCCGCGATGCCGTGGCCCATGTTGCCCGCTCCGAGAACCGCGATGGTGTTGATATCTTCTACGTCCATACGTGTAGGGTCACTTGCCGGCCGTTTCAACGTTTCCCTATCGGAGATTAGAAACTCGGCACAAGTTTACTCACGGTTACGAAACGATTTACGGGAGGGTGTGCAAACTCCGCGCATGGACTTCGGACTCTCCGACGAACAGAAGCAGATTCGCGAGGAAGTGCGGCGGTTCGCCGAGAACGAAATCGAACCGGTCGCCCAAGAGTACGACGTCGAAGAGAAGTACCCCCACGAGGTCATGGACAAGGCCGCCGAGATGGGGATGCTCGGTTCCATCATCCCGATGGAGTACGGCGGCGCGGGCTACAACAACCTCGAGTCAGCCATCATCACTGAGGAACTGTTCGCGGTGGACCCCGGCATCGGTCTCTGCGTCACCTCGGCCTCGTTCGGCGCTCACGCCATCATGGAGTTCGGCACCGACGACCAGAAAGAGCGGTTCCTCTCCCCGGTCGCGGCGGGCGACGCCATCATGGGCGCGGCCATCTCCGAACCCGACACCGGGTCGGACGTCTCGTCGGTCTCCACCAGCGCAGAGAAGGACGGCGACGAGTGGGTCGTCAACGGCAACAAGATGTGGATAACGAACGGGTCGGTCGGCGACTACTACGTCGTCCTCTGTCAGACCGACCCCGACGCCGACGGTCGGTACAACGGGTTCAGTCAGATTGTGGTCGAGTCCGACCGCGACGGGTTCAAGTCCGAGAAGATAACGGGGAAACTGGGCATCCGAGCCTCCGACACTGCGGAACTCATCCTCGACGACGTGCGCGTGCCCGAGGAAAACCTCATCGGGACGCGCGGGATGGGCTTCCTCCAGCAGATGCAGTTCTTCGACGAAACCCGGACCGCGGTCGCGGCGCAGGGCGTCGGCATCGCCAAGGGGGCCTGCGAGGCCGCGCTCGACTACGCCCAAGAGCGCGAGCAGTTCGACCGCCCCATCTCGGAGTTTCAGGCCATCCAGCACAAACTCTCGGAGATGCACACTCAGACCGAGGCCGCGCGTAACCTGACCTACAAAGCCGCGTGGAACGTCGACCAAGGCGAAGACGTCACGAAACTCGCCAGCATGGCCAAGGAGTTCGCCTCCCGCGTGGCCGTGGACGTGGCCGACGAGGCCGTCCAGATTCACGGTGGCGCTGGCTACGTCAACGACTTCCCGGTCGAGCGGTTCTACCGCGACGCGAAGATTACCCAGATTTACGAGGGCACCACCGAGATTCAGAAGAACATCATCGCCCGCGAACTGCTCGGAAAGGGCTTCTAACGCCCCTCCGTAGCGTCCCCGGTCGTTTTCTCGCGGTATTACCGGTTCGCACGTCGTCGCCGCTCTTTGTTCCTCTCTGAGAAGAACTTAATTACTGTCTTGGAGGAAGTATATAGATTCAAGTAGAACGAACGTTCATTCTCGACCATGGTAAACAAAACCAATCGACGCTCGTTCCTAAAAGGTGCAGGCGCGGCGCTCGGCGGACTCGCACTGACGCCGACGGTCTCGGCGTCGTCGGCCGAGAAACGATACCTCGTGGACCTCAAGTCGGCGTCCGACGGCGTCCTCGACGGACTCGACGTCGTCCACGACCTGAGCCAGATAGACCTCGCAGTCGTCGAGGCCCAGAAGGCCGACGCCGAGGGTGCGGCCTTCTCGAAGGACGTGGAACTGGAGTTCGACTTCGCACAGGCGGAGGACAACGGGAACGGTGACGAACCCGGCCCGCACAAGCTCTCGCAACTCCAGTGGGACAAGCAGTCCCAAGGCGTCTCGGGCGTTCACGGCCGGACCCGCGGCGAGGGGACCCGCGTGGCGGTCATCGACTCGGGCGCGATACCGCATCACCCGGACCTCGAAGGGTCGCTCAACACCGACCTCTCGCGCAACTTTACCGGTGACGGCGGTGACTTCACGCCGTGGTACAACGACCACGGTACTCACGTCGCTGGCATCATCGCGGGCGACGACACGAACGACGAGGGCATCGTCGGCACCGCGCCCGCGACCGAACTGGTGGCGCTCCGCGTGTTCACCGGGCCGTTCGCATTCTTCGGCGACATCATCGCGGCGATGACCTATGCCGGCGACATCGAGGCCGACGCGGCCAACATGAGCCTCGGCGTGTATCCGCTGCCGGACAACAAGGAGAACCAACTCCTGAAGGACTCAATCGAGCGAGCGACCGACTACGCGGCGTCGCAGGGCACCCTCATGGTGGCGGCCGCGGGCAACGACGGCGTCAACCTCGACACCGACGGTGACGTCATCAGTCTCCCGAACGAGGCCGACAACGTGATGAGCGTCAGCGCGACCGGTCCCGTCGGCTACCGCTGGGACGACAAGGGCAACGGGAAGTTCATTCGCAATTACCGCGCGGCGTTCAACAAACTCGACGAGTCGCCGACCGACCCCGCGCCGTACACCAACTACGGGAGCGACGCCATCGACATCAGCGCCCACGGCGGGAACTACGACACCGAGGCCAAGGGTACCGACGCCAACTGGCAGTACGACATGGTGCTGAGCACCGTCTTCGAGTGGGGCGACGACGACAGTATGGTTCCGTCGTACGGGTGGAAGGCCGGAACCAGCATGGCGGCACCGCAGGTCACTGCGACCGCCGCGCTCCTCAAGAGCGCCAACCCCGACGCGACGCCCGCCGAAATCCGCGACCACCTCGAATCGACTGCGCGCGACGTCGGTTCGGCGAAGTACCACGGCAACGGCCATCTCGATATCGAGGCCGCGCTCGACGAGTCGATTTAGGCCGCTCGGCGGACCGAACCGCCGTCGCTCGTTTCTCTCTCTCCGATGCGGCGGGCTTCCGGACTGGCGCGCTGGACCCGGCGCGAGGACTGCCGACGAGTCCGAGCGCCGCCACGCTCCGCCGGTCGGCAGTTCCATTTCGACCGTCCTCGACGTTCGAGTCACCGCTAACGGACTCTTCGGTCGTGTCGGTGTCTCTCGGAGACCACGTCGCCGGAACAATCGCGTCTGCTTCTCGAAGAAACGAAAACTGGGTTTACCGATACGTACGTTTCAGTGATATTCTAACAGAATTATTAATAGTATGCCGTAAATACCTCCTGTATGGGAAATAAAACCAATCGACGAACGTTCCTGAAAGGTGCTGGCGCGGCGCTCGGTGGACTCGCGTTCACCGCGACGGTCTCGGCGAAATCGGTCGAAGACCGGTACATCGTCGATTTGCGCGACACCGCCGAGGGCGACTTGGAGGGACTCACGGTTGTCCACGATTTGAGTCAAATCGACATCGCGGTCGTCGAAGGCGACGAGAAGGCTCTCCGCGGGATGCGTCACTCCAAGGACGTGGAGATGCGGTACGAGGTGGACGAGGAGTACGACGAGGAGGACGACGAAGGCGACGGGGACGAGGACGAAGACGGAACCACATCCCGTCGCGAACTCCAGTGGGACAAACATTCCCAAAACACTGGTGAGGTCCTCGAGGAGACTGCGGGTCAGGGGACCCGCGTGGCGGTCATCGACTCGGGTGCGATTCCCAACCACCCGGACCTGAGCAGTCCGCTCAACACCGACCTCTCGAAGAACTTCACGGGCGACGGGGGTGACTTCACGCCGTGGTACAACGACCACGGCACTCACGTCGCTGGCATCATCGCCGCCGACGGGTCGAACACCGACGGCGTGGTCGGCACCGCACCGGGGACCGAACTGGTGGCGCTCCGCGTGTTCACCGGCCCGTTCGCGTTCTTCGGCGACATCATCGCGGCGATGACCTACGCCGGCGACATCGAGGCGGACGTGGCTAACCTGAGCCTCGGCGTGTACCCGCTCCCCGACAACGAGGAGAACCAGACGCTGCGAGACTCCATCGAGCGCGCGACCGACTACGCGGCGTCGCAGGGCACGCTGATGGTCGCGGCCGCGGGCAACGACGGGGCCAACCTCGACAATGACGGCGACGTACTCAGCCTCCCGAACGAGGCCGACAACGTGATGAGCGTCAGCGCGACCGGACCTATCGGTTTCCGCTGGGACGACGGTGCGTCGAGCGAGGAGGACGGAGACGGCGAGGTGGAAGAGCCACTCGAAGACCTGCGGAAACCGACGACGACGCCCGCGTCGTACACGAACTTCGGGCGCGAGGCTATCGACATCAGCGCGCCCGGTGGAAACTCCGTCCAGAACCCGCCGTCGGACGCAAACTGGCAGTACGACATGGTGTTGAGTACCACGGTCACGTGGGACGACGACGACAACATGGTCGCCGACTACGGGTGGAAGGCCGGAACCAGCATGGCGGCACCGCAGGTCTCAGCGGCCGCCGCGCTCGTCAAGAGCGCCAATCCCGACGCCAAGCCCGGTCAAGTCCGCCGTCACCTCGAAGCGACCGCGGAGGACGTGGACCAACCGAAGTACAGCGGCGAAGGGCACCTCGACCTCGAAGAGGCGGTCGAGGAGGAGATTGAACACGAAGACGAGGAGGACGAAGACGACTGACCTCCCGAGACCGCCGACGTTCCGAGGGCGCTCCGCTCGTAGGTTCCGAGGCGCTCTTCACGCGATTTGCCACGTCCAGCGCGAGTCGAGATAGTACCGGTACAGTCCGCTGATGAAGATGGCGAACCCGTTGGCGACGAGGTAGACGAACCCGCCCCAGTTGACGAACGCCCAGAGCAGTGCCAACTGGAGCGGAATCGCGGTCCCGCGGACGACGTTCGTCCGGAGCAGGCCGACGAGGTAGTCGTATCTGGCGGTGTACTGCGCGTGCTGGAACGTCCACGCGTTGTTCACGAAGAACTGGAGGATAATCGTCATCTCGATGGCCAGCGTGGCCGCGACCAGATAGTTGAGACTGGCGTACTCGACGAGTAGCCACAGCACTACCGTCTGTACGAGGGCCGCGCTCGCCCCGACGACGACGAACCGATACAGTCGGACGACAGTCGGGTGCTTCGCCACGCTACGGTATCCGGAATCACCCACGACAGTTACAGGAAGAGTTCGAGGGAGTAGTGCGTTCTGGTTTCGGCGGTCTGCCTCCCGTGCTCTCTTCGACGCGGCCAGCATCGGTCCATCGACGTTACGTCCACGTCTCCCGAATCACGCGGAGCCAGTTGCCCTGCGCGATGGACCGAACCTCGTCCTCGCCGAACCCGCGACGCCGAAGCTCCGCAATTACGTCCGGAAGCCCGGTCACGTCGCCGACCGAGTCGATGACGGTCGCGCCGTCGAAGTCCGACCCGAGCGCCACGTGTTCGACGCCCGCCCTGTCGGCGACGTACTCGACGTGGTCGACGAGCGTCGAAATCGGCGCGTCGGGGTCGCCCGCTCCGTCGGGCCGGATTTGGCTCGCCGCGAAGGTGATGCCGACGACGCCGCCGGAGTCGGCCACGGCGTCGAGTTGCTCGTCGGTCAGGTTGCGACTCAGCGGGCAGACGCCGCGGGCCGCGCCGTGGCTCACGACGAGCGGGTCGGTCGTGCGTTCGGCGGCGTCTCGGAAGGTGGCCGCCGTGGTGTGCGCGAGGTCCACGAGGACGCCGCGGTCGTTGCAGGCCGCCACGAGGTCCCTACCCGCGTCGGTCAGTCCCGGGCCGGTGTCGGGCGTGCCGGGGTACTCGAACCGGACGCCGTGTCCGAACTCGTTGGGGCGACTCCACACTAATCCGATGGAGCGAACTCCCGCGGCGTAGAGGAAATCGAGGTTCGACAGGTCCGGCGCGACCGCCGCCGCGCCTTCGAGGTGGGGAATCGCCGCGAGGGCGTCGGCGTCGGCCATGGTGGCTTCGAGGTCGTCGTACTCGCCGACGACTCGCACCGCGCCGTCCGACTCGGCCGCGATGCGGTGGAGGCGCGCCAGCGCGTCGTAGGTGAACGACTTGGCGCGCTCGTGGCCCACGGCGGGCGGCAGGTCCGTCTCGTACCCCTCGTCGGTCTCGGTGCGCTCGTACTCGTAGCCGTCGTTCGGGACGAACACGGCGAAGAAGCCGCCGCCGAGGTTCCCCTCCCGCGCTCGCGGCAGGTCCACGTGGCCCGACTCGCTCCGCTCGAAGAACGAGCGGCCGCCGCCGCGTTCCTCCACGTGGAGGTCCAGCAGGGTGTCGTTGTGGCCGTCGAAGACGCGAATACCGGAGTCGCTCATTGGTGAACGGGAGGTGTGCGGAGGACTGTCAAACTATCGGAGGGAGGGCGACCGCCGTATCGACCGACATCACCCGACCCCGAGAAGTTATCAGGCACCCGCCAGAAGTTCCCTCTCGTGCAGACGTTCCTCACTCTCGAACACGACCGGGAGAGCGATATCCCGGCCGAGTACGACGACGTGCGGACGCCGGAGGCGTACGTCCGACACTTCCTCCGGGAGTTCTCTGAGCCGGGCGACACCGTCTTCGACCCCTTCGCCGGATTCGGGACCACCCTGACGGTCGCCGAGGAACTGGGCCGAGTGCCGTACGGCGTCGAGTACGAGGAGGACCGGGTCGAACTCGTCCGCGACCGAATCGACCGCCCCGAGAACGTCCGACGGGCCAGCGCGCTCGAACTCGACTTCGACCGGTTCCCGGCGTTCGACTGCTGTCTCACCTCGCCGCCGTACATGGAGCGGACGATGACGGTGAACCCCTTCCGGAACTACGCGACCGACAGCGAGAGCGACTACGAGGCGTACCTCGCCGACCTGACCGACCTGTTCGCCAGACTGGCCGACCACGCGGCCGCCGACGCTACTGTCCTCGTGGACGTCTCGAACATGAAGCACGAGGACAGGGTGACGACGCTGGCGTGGGACGTGGCCGATGCCGTGTCCGAGTCGTTGGACTTCGGTGGCGAGGTGGTCGTCGGGTGGGAGGGCGAGGAGCAGACCGAGCGGGACGGCGGAACCTACGGTTACGGCTATGACCACAGTTACTGTCTGGTGTTCCGGGCGGACGGGACCGAGTGAGCCGTTCGGACAATTCCGTCCGAGGAAACCGCCGACTCAGAATTCGTACTCGTCTTCGCGGAACTGCACGTACTTGCCCTTCCTGTACTTGCGCTTGACCGTCTTGTACTTCGTGACGAGTTTCGCGCCCGTCAGGCCCGACGAGAGCTTGTACTTCAGGAGTCCGCCCTCGCCCTCGTCGGCGAGGAGGTCGCTCGCCATCGAGAACGTCCGGTCCCAGTCGTCGGGGCCGTAGTCGGCCACGATGTCGGCGAAGGTGACGTTCCGGGTTATCTCGTCGCCGATGGCCTCCTTCCAGCGGTCGTTGTAGCCGTCGAGGCGGCCCTTCCCGGCGAGTTCGCCCGCTATCGCCCCGGTCCGGACCGCGACGTGGTAGCCGCCCTCGTGGAACGCCGAGGTGGTCCCCATCGCGCCGCCGACGACGGCGACGTTGGCCGCCGTGGGCGAGTCGATGGGCCGCGTGGAGGAGATGGGGTAGGTCTCGGTCCCGCCGCTCTTGCCGCGGTCCTCGACCAGCGGGAAGTCGCTCGGGTCGTACTCGTCGCCGTACTCGCGTTCGAGCAGTCGCTCGATGTACTCGGCGGGACGGGGCAGGGTCTCGTCCTCGGGTCGGAGGAGGTCGTAGGACTCGGGGTCGTCCACGTCGTCGAGGGTCATCCCGATGGGCATCGTGAGACCGACGCGAGCGACCGTCCCGTCGTTGGGGAACACCCACGGGTAGGCCGTCTCGCCGGGCATCACGCCCCACCAGAACTTGAGCGAACTGTCGTCGAACAGTTCCTCGGGGAACTCCCGGTACTCCTGATACGCGATGTGGTTGGCGGTGTTCGGGGCCATCACGTCCGAGACCTTGCGGTCGTCGGGCGAGAGTCGGTCCAGCACGCGCATCGTGACCTGTCGCTGGGGACCGTCGGCCAGCACGAGGTAGTCGGCCTCGATTTCCTCGCCGTCAGAGAGCCTGAGAGTGTGGGTCGGCGACCCCGTGAGGTCGGTCTCCACGTCGGTGACGCCGACGCCCACGCGGTACTCCGCGCCCGCTCGTTCGGCCCGGTCGCGGAGCCAGTCGTCCATCCGCGGCCGGTCGAAGGTGAACCCGAACCCGTCGTAGGAGGACTCGATGCCCGTGTCTTCCATGACGCAGTCCTCGTTCGGACCGAGGAACTCGGTCCGGTCCAACTCCCGGAGGACGACGTGGTCGGGAATCTCCTCGAACGGGATGTCCATGATGTCCACCCAGTAGTCGAGCATCCCGGCGGCGTCCGTCGAGTCCGGTCCCAACTCCTCGCGGTCGGCGCGCGGAACGCCCTTCTCGACGAGGAGCGCGTCGGCCCCCTCTTCGGTGGCCGCCCGCGCGGCGGACGTCCCGGCCGGACCGCCACCGACGATTGCAACGTCGACTCGCTTCATACCCCTACGGTTCCGCGCCGGGTATTAAAGAATTGACCTTCCGAGTTCGTGGCAGTACGGCGCGGGATTTTCGCCGAATCCTGTCGGACGAATATCCGGTTCGGTCCGACGGCCGCCGTCGGCCGCGCTCTCCCGATTCGAACTCGGTGTCGGCGTCCCCTACCGACACGCGGCGATTTATCCGTTCCGACGACAAATACAGACACATGAGCGACACTGAACACGTCACCGTCGAGCGAACCGACGGCGTCGCCCGAATCACGCTGGACCGCCCCGAGACTCACAACGCTCTCGACGCCGAGGCCGCCGCGGAGTTACAGGCCGCGGTCGAGTCGGTCGCGGACGACCCCGCGGTCCGGTGCATCGTCCTCGCCGGAATCGAGGGCGCGTTCTGCACCGGCGCGGACCTCTCGGGGATGGACGGGACCCGCGAGGACGCCCGCAGACTCCGGCGCATCGCCACGAGACTCCACGCCGCGGTCGGCCACCTCGCCGGGGTCCGAAAACCCGTCGTCGCCGGAGTGAACGGCGTGGCCGCGGGCGGCGGGTTGGGTCTCGCGCTCTGCGCCGACATCGTGGTGGCCAGCGACGACGCCCGGTTCGAGTTCGCCTACCCCCGAATCGGTCTCTCGGGCGACGGGGGTTCGACCTACTTCCTACCCCGACTCGTGGGACTGCGGAAGGCCAAGGAGATAGCCCTGCTCGACGAACCCATCGCCGCCGACGAGGCGGTCGGGATGGGTCTCGCGACCGAAGCGGTCGCGTCCGACTCCTTCGAGGACCGACTCGCGGCGCTCGCGACCGACCTCGCCGACGGCCCGACGAAGGCCTACGGCGCGACCAAGCGCCTGCTGGCCGAGAGCTACGGGCGGCGCTTGCCCGCCCAGATGGCCGCAGAGAGCGACGCTATCACTCGACTCGCGGCGACGGAGGACTACGCGGCCGGACTCGCGGCGTTCGGTGAGGACGAGGAGGCGACCTTCGAGGGTCGCTGACCGAGGTCTCGCGGAGACTACTTTTCGGCCCGACCGGACGAGCTACGCCGCGTCGCCCGGCCGGGCGACTTACTCCGTATCGCCCGACTCGTGGGGCCGACTGCTCCCGTCGTCGGGGTCGATTTCGAGGTACTTGGCGAACAGGTCCGCCACCCGCGAGTAGGCGTCGAGGACGTTCTCCCGCTTGAGGAAGCCGTGTGGTTCGTCCTCGTAGGTCTGGAACTCGTAGCGCTTGCCGTGCTTCTCCAACTCCTCGACCAGTTGCTCGGACTGGCTAACGGGGACGCGAGCGTCCTGCTCGCCGTGGAGAACGAGCAGCGGCGCGTCGATGTCGGGGACCGACCGGACGGGACTCGCCTCGCGGTAGTTGTCGATGTCGGTCGCGGGGAAGCCCAGTTCGCGCTTCATCAGCCGCCAGCCCACGTCGTCGGTGTCGTCCGAGAACGTCTCGTAGTCGTAGACGCCGTAGAAGGCCGCTCCGGCGTCGAAGCGGTCGGTCTTCCCCAGCGCGTTGACCGTCATCAGGCCGCCGCCGCTCCCGCCGAAGATGCCCGCGCGGTCGGGGTCCACGGCGTCGTAGGCGTCCGCGAGCGCGTCCGCCGCGTTCACCACGTCGTCGAGGTCGCCCTCGCCCCACGCGAAGTCGTTGCGGTTCCGGAACTCCCGGCCGAACCCGCTGGACCCGCGGTAGTTCGGTTCTATCACGGCGAACCCCTGCGCGGCGAAGTACTGGGCGCGGTGGTTGAACTCGTAGCCGTCGAACGCGGTGGGACCGCCGTGGGGGTGGACGAGCAGGGGAACCGAGTCGGAGTCGGCCCGTTCGTGGCCTTCCGGGAGGTAGACCATCGCGTGAATCTCGACCCCGTCTGTCGAATCGTAGGTAATCGACCCCGGTTCGACGAACCGGTCGTCGAGACCCGCGGGCGGTCGTCCTGTGACGCGCTCGCCGGTCGAGAGGTTGCGGACTTCGGGCGGCGTGGTCGGGTCCGCGGCGACAGCGAAAACGTCGCCCTCTCGCCACTCGGGGAAGTAGCGGTCGCCGGGAGCGTCGGTCAGGGTCTCGGTCTCGCCCGAGTCGCACGAGACGGTCCGGACGCTCACGTCGCCCTGCCGCGTCGCCGTGACCGCGAGGGTCTCGCCCGTGGCGTCCCACGAGGGCGCGCCGAAGTCGGTTCCGCGCTCGGCCAGCAGTCGCTCGGGTTCGGCGCGGTCCGGACCGGTGACGTAGACCGCGTCGAACCCGCTCTCGTCGTGGACGAACGCGACTTCGTCCGAGTCGGGTCGCGGCCGGGGCGCGTAGGCGTTCACCGAGTCGGCGGCGAAAATCGGTTCGACCGCTCCGTCGCGGGTCACGCGGACGACCTGACTCGCGCGGTCCGACAGGTCGCGGTGGCGCGTCCGGACGGCGTAGAGCGCGCCGTCGTCGTCCCACCGGGGGTCGGCGTAGAGGAACTCGTCGTCGCGCAGGACCTCGACGCGGCGGCCGTCCGCGGCGGCGACGGCGAGTGACCCCGGCGACCAGTTGTCGGTCACGAACGCGATTTCGTCGCCGTCGGGCGAGAATCGGGGCTGGGAGTCGAGCGCCTCGTGGTTCGTGACGCGACGCTTCTCTCCGGTTTCGGGGTCCACGGTCCAGACGGAGAGACCGTCGCCGTCCTCGCCGGCGTAGGCGATAGCGTCGCCCTCGGGGTGCCAGTCGAACCACCGCGGGTCGAGGTGGGTGTAGCGCTGGGCGAGGACCCCTCTGCTGGTGAGTGTTCTGGTATCGTCGCCGTCTTTCAACAGGAGGTTCGTCCGATGCTCGCGGCTCTCGGCGTAGACGAGGCGGTCACCGTCGGGTTCCGCGACAACCTGCTCGGCCGTCTCGGCGGTCGCGGCGTCGGCAAGCAGGTTGTCGGTCGCGGTGTCACGCAGGTCGCGTCGATACATGGCTGTGGTATGCCGTGACCCGGGTTTATGTTTCAGGGTAGCGGAGAATCGCCCATTTTGTTCCCTAGGTTTATTGTAGGTAAGTTATATTGTATGGTTGGGTGTTACCTATGAACAAGAAACTGCTCGTCGCGGTTGTCGCACTCGGACTGCTAGTCGGACTGACCGGGCAAGTCGGAGCAACGGTATCGACGGACGGCTGTCTCTCCACGGTGGAGGACACCGAACACTGTGGCCACTCGATAGAGTTGGTCTCGAACGACCTCGTGAACGAAGAGGGCGACCTGTCGGTCGTCGTGACGGGGGAAGACCAATTCTGCGATGCTGAGAAGATAGGAGGCAACAAGTGTTAGAACAGAGGCCGGGAACACCCATCCCTGACGTAGCGGGTGGACTGTTCGGTCGTCGGTAGAGGGTGGCGATACCGACGAAACGTCGTCCCCTCCTCCGGTTACCGGATGGAGTTTCGAACCGAAACTCTATTACTCACACTTGCTGACCTACGAGTCGTGCGAGCAATCGTCAATGGGACGGTCCACACGGTTTCGGAGCGCGGCACGATAGACGGCGGAACGGTGCTGGTCGAGGACGGCGAGATTTCGGCGGTCGGCCCGGACGAGGAGGTGGAGATTCCGGACGACGCCGACGTGCTCGATGTCGAGGGTCACCACGTCACTCCCGGACTCGTCGACGCCCACAGTCACGCCGGGATGGCCGAGTGGGGCGAACCCGAGGACGGCGACTTCAACGAGGTGTCGGACCCCGTGACGCCCCACGTCAACGCGCTCGACGGGTTCCACCCTCGCGACGAGGAACTCCAGCACGCGTTTCAGGGCGGCGTCACGACCGTCTCGGCCCGGATGGGGAGCGCGAACGTAATCGGGGGCGTCATCTGCTCGATGAAGACCTACGGCGACGTCGCAGACCGGATGCTCGTCCGCGAGGACGGCATGAAGGCCGCGTTCGGCGAGAACCCCAAGCGGTTCCACGGCGACCAGAAGGACCGCCAGCCCTCGACTCGGCCGGGAGTGGCCGCGACCCTCCGGCAGGCGCTGATGGAGGCCGAGGACTACGTCGAGCGACGCGAGAAGGCGCGCGAGGAGGGCGACCCCTTCGAGCGCGACTTGGGCATGGAGAACCTCGCCCGCGTCGTGGAGGGCGACCTGCCGCTCCGGGTCCACGCCCACCGCGCCGACGACATCGCCACGGTGTTCCGTATCGCCGACGAGTTCGGCATCGAGAACCTCTCCATCGAACACGCGACGGAGGGCCACGTCCTCGCCGAGGAGTTCGTCGAGCGTGACGTGCCCGCCGTGGTCGGCCCGACCATCTCGTCGGCGAGCAAGTACGAACTCCGCAACATCACCTTCGAGACGCCGGGCATCCTCCACGACGCGGGCGTGAAGGTCGCCATCCAGACCGACGCGCCGGTGCTCCCGCAGGAGCATCTGGACGTCTGTGTCGGTCTCGCGGTCCGCGAGGGGCTTCCGGAGGACGTGGCGCTCCGCACCGTCACGCGGAACCCGGCCGAGATTCTGGGTATCGAGGACCGCGTGGGAACGCTCGAACCGGGCACCGACGCCGACCTCGTGGTCTGGGACGGCCCGATGTTCGAATTGGACTCCGACGCCCGGCAGGTGTTCGTGGAGGGCGAGCGAATCTACGACAGCGAGCGCGACGACGTGGACCCCCGCGAGGAGTACGCGTGGTAACGTAGCGGCCGTATTCGGCCTCTCCCGACGGAATCCGGCACAGCAAACGGAACACTCATATGCTGACAGACAGGTACATCGTGACGGATGTCGCCGTCCCCTCCGTTCCTCGACCGGAAAACGGGCACGATAGACTGGAAGCAGGTGTTTCGTGAGGCGGTTCCGCTCGCTCGCCTCGTCGGAGTGTTCGTCGCTGTCGCGCTCGTCCCGTTCGCGTTCGTCTTTCTCTTCGAGGACAACGCGGCCCTCCGAGCGATGTTCACGGTGGCGACGCAGTTCGTCCTCGCAGTCGGGTCCGGCATCGTTCTGATGTACGTCGTCTCGCGCGGGATTCGACTCGCCGACGAGCAGTAGATTCCGACGACGACGCTCGGAGACCGGCGGCGACGAACGCCGTCGCCTGGACCAACCTATTTGTCGGTTCACCGATTACTACCGGCCGACACGCATGCGTGGGACCACGCGGACCGCGGTGGCGCGCACGCTCGAACGGGCAGTCCGGTGGGGAATCGCCGCCGTGTTCGGAGAGGGGTTTCGGCGACGAAATCCCGGTGCGGTCGCGAACGCCGTCGGCGCGCTCGCGGCCACCTTCCTGCCGGACGTAATCGAACGCCGGTACGACGTGGCGTTCCGGCCGTGGCAGCGCGTCTACACCGCCGTGGCGATGCTGGCCCACGCCGTCGGGATGCTCGGACCGTACGACGACACGTGGTGGTGGGACCACGTCACCCACACGCTCTCGGCGACGCTCCTCGGCGGTGTCGTCCACGCCGCCGCCCGCCGCCGCGGCCGTGACCCTCGTCCGCGGGTTCTCGCCGTCATCGTCTGCGCCGGGGTCGTCTGGGAACTACTGGAGTACGTCGTCCACGCGGTCAGTCGTCGTCTCGGCATCGAACCCCTGCTCGTCCAGTACAGCACCACGGACACCTTTCTGGACGTGGTGTTCGACCTGCTGGGCGCGCTCCTCGTCCTCGCGTTCGGCGACCGCCTGCTCCGGAACTTCGCGCCCGACGCGGAGTAGACCGAGGCCAGCGCGTCCCGAGGTACCGACGGCGACCGACCTGCGTTACCGACTGACGGGGAGCAGGTGTCGTTCGACGCCCCTCCGACCCGTCGCACCGAGCGCGAACGTCTCGGTGACCGCCTGTATGACGTCTAATTCGGGTTTTTAACGTTCCTTAGTAAGTGGTTCAACAATCGAATATCAATTCTGATTCTGGTCGAAGTTATTAAGAGCTGAGTGGGGCTCCTCACGAGTATGGCAACTGAACCGGACGATTCGTCGGGAGACCCGTCCAGGGGACTCCTGTCACGGTTGGGAGACCGACTCCCGACCGGAGCGATACCGAACGTCTTCAGACGGACGTTCGCCGCGAAGTTCTTCGGCGTCGTCCTCGTCGTGGTCCTCGTCACGAGCAGCGTCGGGGCGTACAACTACGCCTCCACGCAGGACGCGCTGGAGAAGGACGTGAAGAACCGCATCAGTTCGACCGCCGACCTGCAGGCGAGCAGACTCGGCGAGTGGGTCCGGAGCAAGCGGACGCTCACCCGGACGCTCTCGCAGGCGCAGGCGTTCCGGACCTACAACCAGCGCGGCGTGAACTACTACCTCGAAGCCCAAGAGCCGACCCTCCCCGACGACGTTCGGGCGGTCCACTTCGTCAACACCACATCGTGGAACGTCGTCGTCAGTTCGAACGACGACGCCGCGGGCACGAACCTTCGGGAGAGCGGCGTGCCGTGGGCGACCGACGACCGGGCCGCGGACCTTCAGCGGCCCAGCGACGTCTTCGTCTCGAGTCGGCCGTACGACGCGCCCGGTAGCGAGGGACGCGTCGTCGCGTTCGTCAGTCGCGTCCCCGACAAGTCCGACCGTGCCGTGGTCCTGACAGCCAACATCTCCGCGCAGATGAACGGTCTCCACCAACCGGTCAAGGACGGCGAGACGGTGGTGTACAACCTCGACGGCGACGAGGTGTTCGACACCGGCGACTCCAAACTGGACGGCAAACTCGCCGGAGAGGCCATCGTCGGGTCGGCGGGTTCGAGCGACGGTCTCGTGACCACCGACAACTTCGTGGCCAACCACAGGCCGGTCGCCGGGGCCAACTGGGTCGTGGTCTCGTACGCGCCGAAGGCCAGCGCCTTCTCGATGCGCGACCGGGTCGGCACCAGCCTACTGACCACGATTCTGGCCGCGGTCCTCGCGCTCGGCGTGGTCTCGCTGGTCTTCGAGCGCCGGACGACCGCGACGCTGAACGAACTCACCTCGAAGGCCGAGGAGATAGAGCGCGGCGACCTCGACACCGACCTCCGGAGCGACCGCATCGACGAACTCGGCCAGCTCTACGACGCGTTCGCCAGCATGCGCGACGCCATCGGCGAGAAGATTCGGGCCGCCGAGTCGGCGCGCGAAGAGGCCCGAGAGGCCCAGCAGGTCGCCGAGCGGGAACGCAAGGACGCCCAAGAGGCCAAGGAACGAGCCGAGACTCTCAACGGCCACCTCGAACGGAAGGCCGACAGTTACAGCGAGGTCATGCAGGACGCCGCCGACGGCGACCTCTCTCGCCGGATGGACACCGACGCCGAGAGCGAGGCGATGGCGCGAATCGCCTCGGCGTACAACCGGATGATGGACGAACTGACCGACGCGATGCTGGAGGTCAGGTCCTTCAGCCGGAAGGTCGCGGGCGAGAGCGAGCAGGCGACCACCAGCCTCACCGAGGTCCAGCGCGCCAGCGAGGAGGTCAGCGAGTCCGTCCAAGAGATTTCGGACGGCGCGGTCGAACAGAACCACGACCTCCAGCGCGCCAGCGACGAGATGAGCGACCTCTCGGCGACCGTCGAGGAGGTCGCGTCCTCGACCGACAACGTGGCCCAGCGCGTCGAGGAGGCCGCCGCCGAGGGCGAGGAGGGTCAACAGGCCGCCCAAGCGGCTATCGAGGAACTCGACAGCATCGAGGACCGCACCGAGCGAACGGCGGAGTCGGTCGAGCGCCTCCGCGACGAGGTCGGCGACATCGAGGAGGTCGTCGGGTTCGTGACCGACATCGCCGAGCAGACGCACGTCCTCGCGCTCAACGCCTCCATCGAGGCGGCCCGCGCGGGCGAGGCCGGAGAGGGCTTCGCGGTCGTCGCCGAGGAGGTCAAGAACCTCGCCGAGCAGACCCAGTCGGCCACCGACGAGATTCGAGGCTCCATCGACCGGGTCCGCGACCAGACCGAGACGACCGTCGAGGAGATGCACGAGACCCGGACCAGCGTCTCGGACGGCACCGAGACCGTCGAGGAGGCCCTCGAAGCGCTCGAACGCCTCGTGGACGACGTCTCCGAGACCAACGACAGCATCCACGAGATAAGCCGCGCGGCCGAGCGACAGGCCGAGTCGGTGCAGGAGGTCGTCGCCACGGTCGAGGACGTCTCCAGCGTGAGCGAGGAGACGACCACGCAGGCCGAGACGGTCTCGGCGGCCGCGGAGGAACAGACCGCCTCGCTGAGCGAGGTGTCGAGCAGCGTCGAGGACCTCGCGGAGCGGTCCGAGCGTCTGAGCGAACTGCTGGAACAGTTCGACTTCGAGACCGAGGAGCAACCGCCCGCTCGGACGGTGAGTCCGGAATGACCGACGACGGGATGCAAACGCCGTCTCCGGTCTCGCGGCGGCGACTGCTCGGCGGGATGGCCAGCGCACTGGGCATCGCGGGTCTGGCGGGGTGTTCCGGCGGTGGTTCGGACGAGCGGACGACCGCGTCCGACGCGGCGTCGAGTACGACGCGACAGACGACTCGGCCGACGACGACCGAGCGACCCGAGAACACTGACGCCCGCGTCGGCATGGTGTACGCGCTTGGCGGACTCGGCGACAACTCGTTCAACGACATGGCCCACTCGGGCGCCCAGAAGGCCCGCGAGGAGTTCGGCATCAGCTTCGAGAACGCCGAACCGTCCTCAGCGGCGGACATCGAGCGCCTGCAACGCGAGTTCGCGGCGGCGACGGACCCGCCGAAGGACCTCGTCTGCTGCGTCGGCTTCGCCCAGACCAGCGGTCTGGTCGCGAACGCGACCGAGTACCCCGACCAGCAGTTTCTCCTCGTGGACGGCGTGGCAACCGCGGACGACGGGAGCCTCCTGCCGAACGTGGCCAACTACACGTTCGCGGAGCATCAGGGGTCGTTTCAGGTCGGGTATCTGGCCGGACTGGTCACCCAGCGCGATTTCAGCGCTGGCTCGGGCCGGACGACCGACGACCTCGCGGTCGGCTTCGTCGGCGGCGTGGACGTGCCGCTCATCCACAAGTTCGAGGCCGGATTCCGGGCGGGCGTGGCCCGCGCCAGCGAGGACATCGAGGTCACGTCGGCGTACGTCGGGTCGTTCGCCGACCCGGACGCCGGGCAGAAAATCGCCGGGGAGATGTACGCGGACGGCGCGGACGTGGTTTACCACGCCGCGGGCGGGTCCGGTGTCGGCGTCTTCCGCGCGGCTCAGGAGGCCGGACGGTTCGCCATCGGCGTGGACAACGACCAGTCGCGCAGTGTTCCGGAGTACAGCGACGTCATCCTCGCCAGCATGGTCAAGCACGTGGACAAGGCGGTGTTCCGGTCGATAGCCAGCCTCGTGGACCGGAAGTTCCGGTTCCGGGTCGGGACCGTCAACACGCTCGGACTGCTCGAAGGCGGCGTCCGCGCGGTCTACGGGACCGACCTCGGTTCCGCGATTCCGAGCGAGGTGTCGGAGCGACTCGACGCCTCGCGAAGAGCCATCATCAAGAACGAAATCGACGTGCCATCGACGCTCTCCTGACGACCCTCCGGAGTCGAGGCCGGGAGACCGGACACCGTCGGCGCGCGCTTAAGCGGTCCTCGTGACCGCGCCGAGCGTGCGAGGGACGGCGGCCGCGGATGCGGCCGTCGAGGCTGAGGAGGTGTGAGGCCTGCGGTTGCAGTGCGGAAGACTCCTACGAGTCGGTCGTAGCTAGCTACTCGATGTGTTCGACCAAACGACTAGCCAACCTCACTCGATGCGTTCGACTGAATCACCAAGCCGGTCCACCTGAAAACAGACTCCTTCTCGACACCGCTGACGAAACGAACCCCGCTCCGGACGAGGTGATTCTCAGGCCAACCAGTCTTCGGGCTTGGTGTCGTAGTCCACCTCGTCGGCCGCGATATCCTCGACTTCGCTCCACTCTAAGTCCTCCATCGTGAACTGCTCGCCGTCGTAGCGCAGGAGCTTCCCGACTTCCTCGGGTTCCGGTTCGCGGTCCCGACGCCGGGCGATTTCGGCGTCGCGGTCGTCCACCTCCTTCACGATGGTCTTGAGGTTCACCGGGCGACCCCACAGGTCGAACACTCGCTCCAGCGTGCGCTTGGCCTGCTCGACGTCGAGCATCACGCCGTTGTAGTGGTGGCCCAGTAGCAACTCGTTCCGGTTGTTGTAGTTGCCGTCGTACACCGCGACGGTGGGCTTGCCGAAGTTGGTGAACTGGAGCATCAGCTTCTTCTTCACGTCCTCGTAGTCGGTGCTGGCGACGCGGTAGTCGCCCGTGGTCTGGCTGAACTCGTAGGTGAAGTACTGGTTGTCCGTGACGAACTCCTGCGTGAGGTAGCTGTCGAGGAACGTCACGTCGTTGTTGCTCGCCCGGACCTCGCGCATCTTGTCCCAGCCCACGGTGTAGTCAACGTCGGCGATGGCCTCCTCGACCGAGTCGTACCGGGCGTCGTCCACGATGTAGCGCGCGAACTGTTCGAGGTCCTGCTGGGAGACCGACCGGAGGAACCCGCGGTTCTGGCGCTTGCACAGCGAGAAGTGGCGCTCGGCCAGTCCCTCGTAGGTCAGCACCTTCCACGGGTAGCGCCGGAGGTCTATCTCCCCCTCTTTCGCGGCCGCCAGCATCTCCTCGTCCACCTTCTCGGGAGCGAGGTCGTCCAACTCGTCCAGATTCTCGGGGTCGATGGCGTCGATTCTGGGGTCGGGCGCGAGCAGTTCCTGCACCCGGTCGAAGTCCACCGTGTCGTGGAAGTTGCGCCACGTGACGCCCTCGGTCCGCAGGAGCTTCCGCGCGACCTCCCGGCGGTTCTCGGTGTTCTCGATATACTCCCAGAGCTCCTTGCCGAGCTGGTAGGGGTTGAGCCCCGGCGAGTTGAGGACTCGCGCCTGATGGTCGGCGTACTGGAGGAACTCGTCGTCGTCCGCGAACGCCTCCTCGCCCATCATCATCGACTCCCAGTAGGCGGCCCACCCCTCGTTCATCACCTTCGTCAGCTTCTGGGCCGCGAAGTAGTACGACTCGGCCCGGAGCATCTCCAGAATCTCGCGCTGCCACTCGGTCATCTCCTCGGCCTTGCCGGTCTCCTCGTCGTAGGCCTTGCCGTGGTCACGGAGGAACGCCAGCACGTCCATCTCGGGGTCGTCGAGTTCCGGGTCCTCGGCCTGCTCGTCCAGCCACTCCTCGTCGAAGACCTGCTGTTTCACCTCGTCCGAGAGGTCCATCTCGTCGAGTTTCTGGTCGAGTTCGTCCTCGATGCCCTCCTCGTCGTCGCCCCGCCGCTCGAACTGGCGCTTGAACGGTTCGTGCTGGTCGATGTTGTCCTCCAGACACAGCACGCTGTCTATCCACTGCTCGACCGCCTCGCGGTCGATTTCGGGGTCGGACATGTACTCCTCGATGCGCCGGGCGTGGCGCTCCAGCATCGCCGCGGCGTCCAACTCGTCGGCGAACATCCGGTACCACCGGTTCTTGGCGAAGAAGTCGGCGTGGGCCTCGACGTGGGTGATGACCGCCTTCTGGTCGGCCACGTCGTTGGACTCCTGCAGGAAGGCGTGAGAGGGGTCGTCGTTGATGACTATCTCGAAGGCCTTCCCGCCGGTGTACTGGCCCTGCTTCTGCTGGCGGTCGTACTGCATGCCCCACCGCCAGTGGGGGTAGCGCTCTTGGAAGCCGTTGTACGCGATGAGTTCGTTCATCTCGTCGTAATCGACCACCCAGTAGTTCACGTCGTAGGGGTCCAGCCCCAGCTTGTGGGCCAGATTCCGAGCCTCCTCGGCCGGTTCGCGGAGCGGTTCGGCTGCCTTGGCTGTTCTGGGTCGCTGTCTCATGGGTCTGGCTCCGTGGTGAACGTCGTAGTCTCGGTGGCTCGTCTCACGATTCGGCCTCCGTGCTGAGAATCTCGTAGATGGCGTCGGTCACGTCCTCGGGACTGTTGACGTAGCTGACCGCCACCTCCGACGACTCGCCGAAGTGGTCCTCGACCTCCTCGGCGTGGGTCGCGTTGATGGCCTTCCCGTCGGGTTGGGTCTCGACGTAGGCGTGGAGGTTCGCGGGAATCTCCTCCATCAGCGGCACGACGTTCTCGCTGGTGTCGTTCCGGGAGTTCTCGCTGTCGCCCGCCGCGAACACGTAGCGGTTCCAGTCCGACCACGGGTAGCGCTCGTCGAGAATCTCCGCGGTGAGTTCGTAGGCCGACGAAATCTTGGTCCCGCCGCCCGACCGGATGCCGAAGAACTCCTCGCGGTCGACCTCCCACGCCTCGGCGTCGTGGGCGATGTAGACGAACTCGGCGTTGTCGTACTTCCCGGTCAGGTACCAGTCCAGCGGCGTGAAGGTGCGCTCGACCAGTTCGCGCTTCTTCTCGCGCATCGACCCCGACACGTCCCGGATGTTGACGACGACCACGTTCTTCTCGCGCTCCTCGATGATTTCGGGGTAGCGGTAGCGCTCGTCCTCCCGTCGGAAGGGGACGTGGCGGATGCCCTCCTCCTTTATCTTCTGGGCCGTGCTGCGGTTGGTGACGTTCTCCTCGACCTCCTCGATGGAGTCCCACTTCGTCTTCTCGTCGGCGGGAATCTGGCCGTAGGCCTCTTCGAGCCAGTGCTTCGAGACGTTGATGGAGTTGTCCCGCGCCCATTCGAACGTCCTGTCCGGACCCCAGCCGTCGATTCGCAGCACCTCTTCGAGGAAGTCGGGGTCGAAGTCCATCGCCAACTTGCGCTTCAGCCCCTCCTTGAACATCTGCTCGAAGTCCAGCGTGGAGTCGGGACCGGTCCGGGTCATGTCGGTGAAGTCGCCTTCCTTCTCCTCGATGACCTCCTTCCCCTTCGGTTCGAGGTCCAGTCCCAGTTCGTCGTCTAGTTCCTCGGCGAACTCCTCGGGGTCCATCTCGTAGTAGTCGTGTTCCCCGCCTTCCTCGCCGGGTTCGTCGCCCTCGTCGCCCTCCTCGCCGGGTTGTGGCTGGGGTTCGCCGACCGGGTCGCCCACGTCGGGGTCGCCCTGCCCGACTCCGCCCTTGTCCCGCCGGTCGTACGCGAACTCCGGCAGGTCCACGATTTTGATGGGGATGTTTATCTCGTCGGGCAGGCTCTGGCCGAGGTCGCCGTACTGGATGAAGTCCGCGAGGTCCTCGCGCTTCTCCTCGCCGACCTCCCTGTAGCGCTCCAAGTCCTCTCTCAGTCCCATTTGTAGCTCACCTGACTCATGACGTGTTGGCTGGTCAGTTCCGCCGACGCCTCGCTGTAGCCGAACATCTCGACCAGATTCGTCACCGTCTTCTCCTTCACCGCGGCCGTCTCGGTGTCGCTGGGCGGGTCGGCCCACTGGTTGGGGTCGAAGTCCTCGTACACCCGGCGCACGTCGTCCCAGTCGTAGTTCGCCAGCACCGTCTTGATGATGGGAATCTCCTTGGGGTCGATGTCCGACACCGAGAAGTCCTCGTCGCGGTTCTCCCACGCGTGGCGGTTCAGCGCGGTGATGACCTTGTTGCGCCGGAACTCCTCGACCGCCGGCGAGGGACCGTGGTCGGCCCCGTAGCTCTCGGGCGAGAACCGGCCGAGGTGGTCGTCTCGAACACCTTCATCTTGAGCGCGTCGGGTTCGACGCGCTCGCCACGGTCGTTCTCGACCTGCTCGTCGGTCGCCCACGCGTAGACGTGTTCGATGTACTCCTCGACGGTCTCCTCGTCCACCCGCTTGTCGCGCATCATCGCGTCGAGGACGTCCTCCTCCTGTCGCTGGAAGATGTGGTTCTTCACCGGCACGAGTCGGTTCTCGTACTCGGTGCGCTCGGCCGTCGAGAAGACGGGCGCGCCCGTCAGTCCCTCGGCCATCGCGTTGAGGATGTCGCGGGGCATGATGACCTCCTCGACGGAGTACTCGGCGTGAGCGCGCTCGCTCTCCTCGTTGAGCAGGTCCGCGATGACGTCCCGCGTGTAGGTCACGGGAATCCCCTGCTCGCCGTCGTCGGCGTCGTCGCCGAACTCGAAGTCGTCCTTGTCGAGTCGGTCGTCGCCGTCGAGGAGGTACCCCCGGTCGAACAGTTTGGCCTTGTCCACGAGGTCGAGTCCCGCGGGCACGTCCTCGCCGTCGAGTCGAGTCACGACGCTGTAGAGCGCCGCGGCCTCGACGGCGTGGGGCGCGAGTTCGCGCTGGCCCACTCCGGTCCCGTGGTCGTTGTTCCGGACCGGGACCGAGAGGGGTTCGCGAATCAGCGTCTCAAGTTCGTCGTAGCTGTCGGCCCGCCAGACGTCGGTCTCGTTGGTCAGTTCGCGCCGGATGAGTTCGGCCTCCAGACTCAGGTTGGTGAGGTACTTGAACCGACGCCGGTCGAGTCGGCGCTTCAGCGCCTTGAGCGGGTCCGCACCGCCCGCCTCGGCGTGCTGGTTGAGTTGGGCCTCCAAGTCGGGATTCGAGATGATGAGCAACTGGGTGTCGATGTCCATCTGGATGCCCTTGTCCAGTTTCACCGTCTTCTCGTCGGGCACGTTGAGCAACTTCTGGAGCAGGTCGGCGTGCTGGGCGGCGTCCTCAACGATGGTGAGCAGGCCGTTCCCCTGCGAGAGGACGCCGTCGTAACTGAACGCCTGCGGGTTCTTGCGCCCTCGCGAGTCGAGTTCCTGCAACATCCCGCGCATCCACGACCCCACGAGGCGCTCCTTGGGCGGCCCGGAGTCCTCCGAGTGGAGGACGCCGATGCCGTGACCGATGTCCACCACGTAGTTCTTCACGCGGAGGTGGTTGGGGTCGGTGATGGCGCTGAACAGGTCCGCTTCGCCGGTCCGACGGTACTGCTCTTCGAGGTAGTCGTAGGCCTCCCGACTGAAGGGGTCGAGTTTGCTGTCCACCTTCAGGTCGATGTGGTCCTCGACCTCGGCGTTGATTCGCGCGAGGATGTCCTCGCGGACCTCCTCGGGGAACACCGTCAGCGGGTTGGCCTGCACCGGACTCGGGAACCAGTTCTCCTCGTCGGCGGCCGCCCGCTCCTCGCCGTAACTCAGGCCGCGGGCCTCGGTGGCGCTGGCGATGTTCCACTCGACGGTGTAGCGACGGCCCGCCTCGGTCTTCGAGAACTCGCGGAGACCGTTGACGAGACACCGCTTCAGTTCGGACTTGCCGGTCGCCGTCGGCCCGTCGAACCAGATTATCTTCTCGGCCTTGCCGCGTTCGGCCGCGATGGACCGGAGGTCGTCCACGAACGCGTTGAGGACCTCCGTGTTGCCGAGGATGGCGTGTTCGCCGTCGTTAGCGGGGTCGTCGAAGAAGCGGTAGCGCTCCTTCTCCTCGCCAACCTCGACGACGGTCCGGGTGCCCATCGACTCGATGGCTTCGAGGAGGTACCTGCTGGCGTGGGCCGCAACGGTGGGGTTCCGGAACGCCTCGTCCACGAACTCGGTGAGGCTCTTGGGTTCCTCGTAGGTCTCCCTGAGTTCGCGGTCGGCCGCCTCGACGAACTCGCCGGCGTCGCGGTCCGGCGTCTCCTCGCGGCCGCTGGCGTCGTCGCGGCCGGTCCGCCCGTCGTCGTGGCCGGTCGCCACGGTTAGTCCTCCATCTCTGCGCGAGCGACCTCGGCACCGGCGAACTCCAGCACCTCCTTGGCGCCGTCACGCGAGTAGCCTTGGTCCACGAGCGCGTCTATCCACGCGTTCTGCTCGTCGTCGTCCATCTCGTTGGCCGACACCAGCGCCGAGAAGTTGATGTTGTGCTTCTTGTCCTCCCAGAGTTTGCGTTCGAGCGCGCGGCGCAGGCGGTCGTTGTCCTGCGGGTCGAACGGCGACCCCTCGCGGGCGCGCCGGGAGACCCAGTTGCTCACTTCCTGCCGGAAGTCGTTCTTGCGGTCGCGCGGGATGTCGAGTTTCTCCTCGACCGCCCGGAGGAAACTCTCGTCGGGTTCCTGCTCGCGGCCGGTGAGTTCGTCCTCGACGGTGTCGTCGTCGATGTACGCCATCACGTGGTCCATGTACTTCTCGCCCTGCCGCTGAATCTCCTCGATGTCGTAGGCCAGCGCGTGGCGCACGTCCTCGATGGCGCGGTCCTTGTACTCCTCGCGGACCATCTCGAGGTAGCGGTAGTACGTCTCGAAGTTCTCCTCCGGGATGGAGCCGTGGTTCTCGAGGTTCTCCTCGAAGTGGTTGAACACCGAGAGCGGACTTAGGAACCCCTTGTCGCGGTGGGTGGAGTTCATGATGGCCTCGGCTATCTCGTCGCCGATGAACCGGGCGGAGACGCCCTCCATCCCCTCGCCGATGTCGGCCGACTCCTCGCCCTCCTCGCGGAGTTTCTTCACGTCCACGTCCTCGCCGTCCTTTATCTCCCCGTTGTAGGCCTTGACCTTCTGCATCAGGTCCACCATCTCGCTGTCGGGTTCCTCGATGCGGGTCAGGACGCCGAACAGTCCGGCCATTTCGAGGGTGTGGGGTTCGATGTGGACGTCGGGCACGTCGGCGTTGCCCAACATCTTCCGGTAAATCTTGGCCTCCTCCTCGTACTCGAGGACGTACGGGAAGTCGATGCGCTTGGTCCGGTCGTTGAACGCCTCCATCTTCTCGTCGCCCTTCTTGTCGCGGTACTCGGGCATGTTCGTCCGGCCGACGATGACTTGGTCGATGTCGATTCGGGGGTTGTTCTTGGGCTTGATGGTCTGTTCCTGCGTCGCGTGGAGGAAGTCGTACAGAAACTCGCGCTGGAGTTTCAGCAGTTCCTCGCCCGAGAAGATGCCCCGGTTGGCGTTACAGAACGCCCCCGAGTAGTCGAACGCGCGCGGGTCGGACTCGCCGTAGATGGCGATTTTGCTGTAGTTGACGTCGCCGGTCAACTCGGTCTCGTCTTGGTTCTTCTTGTCCTTCGGTTCGAACGTCTCGACCGCTTGGCGCTTGTTCTCGTCGGCGGTGAGTCGGATGACCTCCACGTGGTTCTCGAGGACCTGCTGGATGTCGTCGTCGTAGTACGCCAGCAGTTCGTCCATGTAGAACGCCGACGCGGGGTCGAGCGACTGCTCGTTCTGGATGGTGTAGGGCGCGTCGAGGTTCTCGTTCAGGTCGTCGATGACTCGCTGGCGCTGTTCGAGCGGCAGCAGGACGAGGGGGTCCTGATTCATCGGCGACCGGACCGTGTCGTCGGCCGGGTCCTGGTCGTGGATGACGTCACAGAGGTTGGTCCACTTGTACGTGTACATCCGGCCCTCTTCGCGGAGGGTGTAGTCCTCGAAGTACTTCCGGGCCTGCCGGTCGAAGTCGGACTTCCCCGACCCCACCGGACCGAGCAGGAGTTTGATGCGCTTCTGCGGCCCGAGACCCCGCGCGCCGGACTTGACCTTGTTCACGAACTCGTGGATGGCGCGGTGGATTTCGTGGCCGTAGAACGTGTTCTCGCCGTCGTGCAGCGGGTCCTCCGAGGCGAGCAGGTACTCGACCACACCGGCTTCCTCGTCGTACTCGGTCCCGTAGTAGTCGAACATGTCGGCCACCCGCTGGTGGGCGTTCCGAGCGATTTTGGGGTCTTCGTACACCTCGTCGAGGTACCAGTCGAACGACTTGGTCTCGCGGAGGTCTTCGGGCATCGATTCTTGGTATCGCTGGCTGAGTTCTTCCAGTGTTGCTGTCATCGTATCACGCGTTCCGTTGGGAGAGTCGAGAGAGAGCAAACGGTTGACCGGTGGTTCTGTAGTTCGCGGCCGGAATATGTGGTAGACGGACACGCACAAAGAGGTGACGGCCACTCTGATATCTGATAACTTTTCACAAACGTGGCGCTGCCCGTGCCACACACCCCTTCCGACTCCTCGGACCCGCTCGTGCGCGGGACGCTACCGTTTTGGCCGTTCATGTACGTGCTATCCCACCCCGTATTCACGGCGACGTGCACGTCGGAGGGCGACGAACTCGGGCGGTCGTGAATCGGTAGGTTCGTGTTACCGCGTACCGCGTGGGTCGGTACCACCGATACTATTTAATGGATGGGATGTAGCGATATATAACTGTTGGCTCGACTCGATTTTGATTTTATATAAATTAACTCCATTGAACACCGACGACTGACGCGGGTGAAGGGCATCACCTCTTCGGTGGGAGTTGGTAACGGACCCGGCCTTTAAGACCGGGCGAGCGAGCGGACCGCTGTCGCCCGCGTGCGACCGGCAAGGCCTTACCCGGCAGGGCCGAACCGGCGACCATGAGCGACGGCGACCCGACCGAGCGCAGTTCGACCGACCCCGACCTACCCGCTGGCTGGACGGTCTGGAACGACGAACCCGAGGGACGCCGAATCCTCGCGTACCGGCCGGACGTGTTCGACGGCGACGAGTTCCCACCGGCGTGCATGCCGACGCTGTACGTCGCGGCTGGCGCGCCCAACCGCCCGGCCTCCGAGGCCGAGTACGGGACGACGCGGGTCTGGCGCGTCGAGTTCTTCCTCGAACCCGAAGTCGAGTTAGTCCCCGCGCGAACGTACGACACGCGCGAGGAGGCGGTCGCAGGCGCGCGAGAACTCGCGGCCGAGTTCGCTCGCGGCGAACTCGACTACCGAGGCGCGTATCAGGTCCCGCGGGAGGAGTACTTCGATGAACTCGACGAACTGACCGGGGAGTAGCGACAACTCGGCCGACCGGCCGACAGGACGAGAGTCTTAACCGGACGGCCCGCGTACCCGTGTCCATGTCGTCCATCACCCTCATCGGAACCCGTCTCGCCGACCCCGGTCAGGAGTTCGTCTATCGGGGCGAGTCCTCGGCCTGCGAGGGGTGTCCGTACCGCGACCAGTGTCTGAACCTCTCGGAGGGCGTGCGCTACCGCGTCAGCGACGTGCGAGACGGTGCCCAGACCCTCGACTGCGCCGTCCACGACAGCGGCGTGACCGCGGTGGAGGTCGAACCCGTCGGCGCGAAGGCCAACGTCCCCGCCAAGAACGCCTACGCCGGGAGCAAGGCCAGTCTCGAAGGACCCTGCCCGCACACGGAGTGCCCGAGCCACGAATTCTGCGAACCGGCGGGTGTGAACTTCGACGAGGACTACCAGATTACGGAGGTCGTGGGCGACCCGCCCCACGACTACTGCATGCTCGACCGGGACCTGACGCTGGTCGAGTTCGCGCCGAACGAGGAGTAGCAAACTGCGACCGGACCGACGTTCCGGGCTTCCGACTCGCCATGATGCGACGCGAGAACGAACTTGTCCGAACCGGACGAACGGACGACGAACGAACCAAAAAATCGGATGCCGTCACGCTATCGGTGCTGTCGAAAGCGAGCGCCGACTGTTAGAACCACCCGTCTTCGTCTTCTTCACCGATGAAGCCTTCGCCCTCTTCTTCTTCCTCTCCACCGTCGAAGAGATTCTCATCTTCCTCTCCTTCGACGCCGGTGAAGGGACCGAAGTCGTCGGCGGTGTCGAACTCGTCGTCTGCGGCGAACACCTGTTCGCCGAATCCGGTGAGCGTGGGAGCCACGAACTCGCTCGCGTCGCCGAACTCGTGACTGAGTTCGTCGTCACCGACGCAGCAGCCTTCGGTCTCACCGTCGTCCTGCATCGCACCCATCGCGCTGCTGTCCACCATGGCCGCTTCCGTCGTCTCGTTCGCCTGCTCGGTCGCCGTCATCTGGGCCTCCGCACCTCGCTTCGGGGTGACGTCGCTCACTTGGACGACCGAACCGTTGGTCAGGTCCACGACGACCGACTGGGTCGCGTTCGGCGAGACGAACGTGACCTGCTGGCCGGTGAAGTTGGGTTCGGCCTCGATGGCGACCTCTATCGGCACGAACTCGTCGCCGACCTCCTGCTGGGCCGCCTCCACCGCCGAGACGGCTCCGCCGATGTCACTCACGCTGATTCCCTGCTGTTGGAGCACGGTCTGGTTCACCTGTGCGATATTCCTGCTGACTTGGATGATTCCGGCGTCGGTCCCGTTGACGACGACGCCCGTGACGTTCCCCGTCTCGTTGGCGACGAGGACCTCGTATCCCGGCGTACCGTTCGCCCGTTTGAGTCGAACGCCGAGTACCGTCCCGCCGGTCTCGTTCTGCGCGAGGACGGCGGCTTCGTACGCCGTCACGTTGAGTTCCGAAAGGTTGAGACCGCCGGTGGTCTGGTTCTGCGCGCCGTCGTCCTGTAGATACTGTCCCCCTTCGACCGCGCTACGGTCGGCCGAACTGGCGGCGACTGCCGAGCCAGCACCCACTGCGACGACGCTGGCTACCAGTAACGCGCTCAGTCCGACCGATAGAAGTGTCCGTCCGTTCATTATGTTCACCTCGCTCGCACCGCAGTAGCGTGGGACGACAGCGACGCTAATAATTACTTTCGCCAATCCGTTACCTGTATAGATAGCCACCAATCGCAGTTCACCTAGCTATTCCGGCATGTCCGTGCCGCGAACTATCGGGCGACGTGACCCGAATGGTCGATTCGAAGACAGTTTCCTCTCAATCGCATTGGTGGTCCAACTCGCCTAATGTTCGACTTATCCCCAACGGTAATCGAACGAACCGGCCGTTCGGGGTCGGTTCGACGACGCTCGTCTCAGAGCTGTGACAGTGGGCGTGACTGCTGTCGGACAGGTCGGAACTGCGGCGGAGCCGTCGCCGGTGTCGTTTCGTCCGTCGGAACGAGTCGGACGAGCGAGGGTCAGAACTCGTCCAGATACCCCGCGAACGTCTCGGCGGCGCGCTCGTACGTGGCCGGACTGGTGACGTCGACGCCGAGGGCTTCGAACTGCGCGAGCAGGTCCTTCCGGCCGGTGTTCCGGAGGAAGTCGCGGAACCGGGAGGGACTGAAACTCCCCTCGCGGAGTCGGTCGCGGACCACCAGCGCGCCCGTCGCGCCGAGGACGTACTGGAAACTGCTGTATGGTTCGCGGGTCCCCTCACCGAGCCAGTTCCGTCCGGCACGGTCGTCGTACGCGACCTCGGGCCGGAACTCCGCGAGGAGGTCCGCGTGCGTCTCGCGAACGCGTTCGGCAGAGAGATTCTCCCCGTTCTCGACCGCTGTCGCGAGGCGGTGAGCGAACGCCGAATTCATCGTCTGGACGTAGAAGTTACCGCCGACGCACTCCAACAGGCGGTTCTTCGCGTGGGCCGCGAGCGGTCCGCCCTGTTCGATGCAGTGTTCGAGGACGAGAATCTCGTGGAGAACCGACGGAATCTCGCAGATAGCGCTCGGACAGGTCGCGTACCGGGTCGGTCCCTCGCGGTGGTACGAGACGTTGAGCGCGTGGCCGAGTTCGTGCCCGAGTACCGAGAGCGACCACAGGTCCTCGCGGTAGTTCGCCAGTACGAACGCCCCGTCGGCCGCCGAGGCCGGGCAGTACGCCGGGATGTCGGTCCGCTTGTTCTGGGTCGGATACGCGTCGATGCGGCGCTCCGCGAAGAACGACCGCGTTCGGTCCACGTAGTCCTCCCCCAGCGGCGCGAGCGCGTCGAGGATGTGTTCTTTCGCCTCCTCGTACGGAACCTCGGGTTCCGGGGCGTCCGCGATGGACACTTGGAGGTCCCACGGTCGGAGCGTCTCGACGCCGAGGCGCTCCCGACGGACCGCCTGCGCCCGGTGGTACGGTCCCAGATTCGCCCTGACCGCGTCGAGCATCACGTCGTGGACCGCTCCGGGCAGGTACGGTTCCGCCCCCGACTCTGGGTAGGTTCCCCGGAAGTCGCGGTCCCGAATCGAGTCGTAGCCCCGGACCTCGACCTCGGCGTCGGCGGCCGCGAGTTTCTCGGCGTAGGCCCGCGAGAGCGTGTGTTCGAACCGGTCCATCTCGCTCCAGAACGCCTCGTAGACCCGTTTGCGGTACGCCCGATTCGGATGCGATAGCTCCTCGCCGTAGTTGTCGTGTCGGAGTTCGACCGTTTCGCCGTCGGGTCGCTCCACGCTCGGTGCGTCGAAGTCCTCGGTCGTGACCGCCCGGATGACTCTGGTCGGCGCGGACCGCGTCTCGCCGTGGGTCGCGATGGCGTCCTCGGCGTCCGACGACCGGACTCGCTCGGCCTGCTCGCGCAGGCTCTCGGCGTATCGGCGATACTCGTCGAGTTCGGCGACGAACGCGTCGAGGCGCTCGTCGTCGGTCTCGCGGAGGCGACGGCGGACGGCCGCCGCGACGGGTTCGAACTCGGCCTCGATGTCGCGGAACCGCCTCCGAACGTCGTCGGCCGCGTCGGACTCGGTGTTGACGTTCCCGTAGAGCGTGGCGTACAGGTCGAGTCGCTGTTTCCGGCGGTAGCACTCCCCGGTTCGTTCGAGGAGCGCCCGGAGGTCCGCCGTCGTTTCGAGCGACGCCGCGGCCGCCGACTCCAGCGCCGAAATCCGGTCGCGGAGCGCCGCCGCGGCGTCGTCCCAGTCGTCCGGCGTCTCGAAGATGCGGGTCAGGTCGAATCGGTACTCGGATGCGATGTCGTCTCTCTCTGGTAAACTCATAGCCGTCTCGGGTGTTGTGCGGAGTCACTGCTGCGGTAGTCGCGGTGACGATACGGGTTGGCGACCGGGGCGAACGCCGGTCGGAGAAGTTAGCGGGTCATCGGTCGTTCCGTTGCCCGAACGTGTCACCCCGGCGTAATAACTGTACCGCTCGCCGGGACCGACGGCCGGGTTGCGTGCGAGCGGTGCCCGACGAACCGGGGTCGGGCGGTCGAACCGACGCGGCGACGCAAGCTTATTTGAGACGGGGGACACTACCGTACGGTATGATATCACTCGAAGAGGCGGTGACTGCCCGCCTCGAATCCCACGGCGAGCGGTTCGAGGTGCTGGTAGACCCCGACGCAGCGCTCGAAATCAAGCGCGGCGAGTTCGACGGCGAACTGGAGGACGTCATCGCGGCCGAAGACGTGTTCGAGGACGCGAGTCGCGGCGACCGACCCGCCGAGAGCGCACTCGAGGAGGTGTTCGGCACGACCGACCCGCTGGAGATAATCCCGCAGGTCATCCGCGACGGCGAGATTCAGATAACGGCCGAGCAGCGCCGTGAGATGCAGGAACAGAAGTACAAGCAACTGGTCAATCGCATCACGCGCAACGCGGTCAACCCCCAGATGGACGACGCGCCCCACCCGCCCGAGCGCATCGAGTCCGCGCTGGAGGAGACCGACTTCCGCGTGGACCCGATGGAACCCGTCGGGACGCAGGTGGACGACGCGCTCGACGCGCTCAAGCCGGTCATCCCCATCCGGTTCGACGAGGTGACCGTCGCGGTGCAGGTGCCCGCCGACTACGCCGGGAGCGCGCAGGCCAAGATTCGGCAGTTCGGCGAACTCGAACGCGAGGAGTGGCAGAACGACGGCGGTTGGGTCGGCGTCCTCACCTTCCCCGCCGGGATGCAGAACGAGTTCTACGACCTCGTGAACGAACACACGAGCGGCGAGGCCGAGACCCGAATCATCAAGGACGAGGACGAGATTCAGACGCGCTGACTGCGACTTGCTCTATCTGCCGGTAGAACGTTTCCGAGAAGAAGACCGATTCGCCGACTATCCCTTTCTGAAGCCGACCAAGAAGCCGCCGGTGAATCCGGCACCGACCGACAGCGTCGAGAGGATGGTCGTCACCCACGACGGGGGAACGCCTGTCTCGGCGGTTTCGCCAGCCTGAAGCACGCCTGCGGTGAGTCGATTCCAATCGACGGTCAGGATTCCTCTCGATTCGAGGAACTTGAAGAGGGCCAGTTCGATACCGACGAGGATGGCGATGAGCTTTGCCACCTTCTTGGCGGCGAAACCGATGACGCCGCCGACGACGGCTCCGGACCCGAATTCGAGTCCGAGTTGTTGGGGGTCTATTTCGAGGGGCATACGACCTATCCCTCATCGATGGAATAAGGTTCTTGTGGTAAGTGGGCCGGGTCGTTGAACCGAACCGTGTCCGCCGTTCATTACACGTCCCGCAGCGTCGTCCGCCGCGGTCGCCCCCGTCGTATCATTGAAAAGGGACGGGACCGTAGACCGACCTATGGGCACCGTGGGTGCGGAAACCGAGGTGAAGGCCCGGCGAGGCTAGCGTCGTCGGGGTGGACATCAGCGGCCGCCACGAGGAGTCCGGCGAGTACCTCATGGTGGCGGCGGCGGTCCACGCCAGCGTCGGCACGACACGCCTCCGCAACGTCGAGGGGATGGGGTTCGCCACGAGTCGGAATCCGCCGACGTTCGAGGACGCCGCCACCGTCGTCGCCGACGCGGTGGCCGAACTGCCCGAACCGCCGGACGGTCCGGTGGTGGCCGAGCGAGGCGAGTTCTACGAGGAACCCGACGTGAAAGTCGAGCAGTACCTCGGCCCGAGTTTCAAGTACGTCGAGAGTATAGCCGAACGAAAGACCGTGCAGACCGCACACCACGCCGCGTACGCCGCCCGAAAACTGTTCCTATGAAAGCGATAATCGCAAAGCGAGTCGATTCAGGCACACCAGACACCGAAGAGATACGCGACCTCGCCCGCGCGCGAGCTACGAGGTCGCGGCCGAGTTCACCCAGTCGCGCAAGGAGGACCCGGCGCTACAGGTCGGCGAGGGGAAGGCCGACGAAATCGGTCGCGCGGTCGCCGAGACCGGAGCCGGAATCGTCATCTTCGACAACGAACTCGGCCCGTACCAGACGTACAACCTCGGCCAGCGCGTCCCCGAGGACACCAGAGTCATCGACCGGTTCCGACTCATCCTCGAAATCTTCGGTCAGCGCGCGCAGACCCGGAAGGCCCAGCTACAGGTCGAGTTGGCGGAGTTACGCTACGAACTCCCGCGCGCGGAGGCCAAGACTAGCCTCGCCAAGCGCGACGAGCGGCCGGGGTTCATGGGGCTTGGCGAGTACGACGAGAGCCGCGAGCAGGACATCAAGGACCAGATTTCCCGCATCAAAGACGAGTTGGACTCTATCGCCCGGACCGAGGCCGACCGCCGGGACCGCCGCCGGGAGTCCGGGTTCGACCTCGTGGCGATGGCCGGCTACACCAACGCCGGGAAGTCCACGCTGATGCAGAGCCTCGCGGCCGACCTCGAACTCGGCGAGAACGAGGAGTTACACCCCGACCTCGACACCACCGCGGAGGCCCAAGACCGCCTGTTCACCACGCTGGGCACGACGACCCGGAAGATGGACATGGACCGCCGGGACGTGCTGTTGACCGACACGGTCGGGTTCATCAGCGACCTGCCACACTGGCTGGTCGAGTCGTTCAAGTCCACCCTCGACGCGGTGTACTACGCCGACCTCGTGTTGCTCGTGGTGGACGTGAGCGAACCCATCGAGGAGATACGCGAGAAACTCGTCACCTGCCACGACACGCTCTACGAGCGCAACGAGGCACCCATCGTGACGGTGTTGAACAAGATAGACGCGGTGAGCGAGGACGAACTCGCCGAGAAGACCGAGGCGCTCTCTGCGCTCGCGCCCGACCCCATCGCCGTCTCGGGCAAGGAGCAGACCAATCTAGTGGGTCTGCGCGAACGCATCGACGCCGAACTCCCCGATTGGGAGCGCGAGAAACTGGTCCTCCCGATGACCGACGACACCATGAGCGTCGTCTCGTGGGTCCACGACCACGCGCGGGTCAACGACGTGACCTACGCCAACGACGAGGTGGTCGTGGACTTCGAGGCCCGGCCCGCCATCGTCGAGCAGTCCCGCGCCAAGGCGGGCGACCTGACCAGCGCACCGTCGGCGTAATTCGTTTCAACTCTCGTTACTGCTCGGTCTACTTCCGGTGTGGTCGATTATCCCGACGGCCGAATCCGAAGTCCCGCGAATAACAAAGTAGCCCCGACCGTCAGACCAGTACGACAGGTGGCCAGCGCGACCGACCGGCGGGAGCGCCGACGCCCAACGTTCCCGGTCTCACAGACGATGGCCCGCAAACGAACCCACACGCGTGTGGCGTGGTACAAGGTGTACCTCGCACTGACCGCGTTCTCCACCGGCCTGCTCGGACTGGTTCTATACGACGTGCCGCCGTTCGGGGGCCTGACGCCCGTCGCCGTCAGCGCGCTCATCGTCGCCCTATTCGCGGTGGCGAGCGTCGGTTACTGGTACGACGTGTCGCGCGGACGTCGGTCCGAGGAGACGCCGCCGAACTTCCTGCGGACGCTCGACGAGGAGGTGGACTACCGCGAGGAGGAGGACCGCGGTGAGGAGAGCGAGGAGGGGAACGGCGACGGACGCGGACCGAACGACGCTGACGGGTCGAACCCCGACGGCGGCGAAACTGACGGCGACGCTGACGAGTCGAACCCGGACGCCAACCAGACCGACGGTGACTGAAGCGGAACGACCGGCCGCGACGACCCGGCCGCCGGGCGACTACAGTTCGCGTTTCGTCTTCTCGACCACTCGCACGCGGTCGATGGACGTGTCGGGGTACTGGCCGTCGTCGTCCTTCTCGGCGGCCTTCACCATGTCCCAGACCACGTTCAGGCCGGTCGTCACCCCCTCCAGCGCCTCCATCTCGCACCCGGTCTTGCCGGTGGTCTCGACAGCGACTTCGAGGGTCACGCGGTCGGCGAACAGTTCGAAGTCGGTCTCGACGTTCGTGATGGGAATCTGGTGGCACATCGGGATGGTCTCCCACGTGTGCTTGACCGCCTGCACCGCGCCGACGCGGGCGGTGGCCAGCACGTCGCCCTTGCTCACGTCGTTGTCGCTGATGGCCTCGACCGTCTCGGGTTGGAGGTTGATTTCGCCCGCGGCGACCGCCCGGCGCGCCGTGTCGGGCTTGTCGCCCACGTCCACCATCTGGACCTCGCCCTCGTCGTCGGTGTGGGTCAACTCCGCATCGCGGGCCTCTCCGGTCTCCTCCTCGCCGTTCTCACTCATCGTCGTCACCCCACAGGGCGCGAGGGAGCGCGTCGAGCAGGTCCGACGCGAGCAGGCCGTCGTGGCGCTCGTGGTCCAACAGTTCGGCCGCCCGCCCGTTGGCGTACGCGGCCATGCAGGCCGACTGGAAGGGGTCGTGGGTCGCGAGCAGGCCCGCAGTCGTGCCCGCGAGCGTGTCGCCCGTGCCGCCGACGGTCATGCCGGGCGTCCCCGCCGTCGAGACACGAGTGCGCTCGCCGTCGGTGACGATGTCGTCGCTCGCCTTCGCCAGCACGACGTGACCTAACTCCTCGGCGAACGCCTCGATTTCGTCGGCGTGGTCGCGCAGAGCGTCGGCGCTCTCGACCTCCGGACCGCCCATCTTCGCCAGTTCCTTGCGGTTCGGCGTGCAGACGAGCGTCGCGTCGGTCTCGACCTCCGGTACCACGGGGAGCGCGTCGGCGTCCACGACCGCCCGGCCCGAGAACTCGGCGAGGAACCGGTTCGCCGCCTCCAGCGTCTCGTCGGCGTTCCCGAGACCGGGACCGAGAACGACCACGTCGTCGTAGCTCTCGGCGGTGTCCACGAGGTCGGGCACCTGCTCGGGAGAGAGGTGGTCGCCGTCGTACGACTGGACGATGAGGTCCTCGGCGTACCCCTGAATCTGGGGCGCGACCGGGTCGGGCGCGGCCACGAACGAGAGGTCCGCGCCGGTCCGGAGCGCGGCCTGGGCCGCGAGCGCCGGAGCACCGGTGTACGGGCCGCCGCCCACGACGTAGGTCCGGGCGTCTTCGGCCTTCGTCCCACTGCGGACCGGAAGCAGGTCGCCCGGTCCGACGAGTCGCTCGGCGGCCGCCGGGATGCCGATGTCGGCGACCGTCACCTCGGCGTCGAGCGAGTCGAGACCGGGTTTCGCGTCGTGGAACGTGACCACGCGGTCGGCCTCGACCGCGGTGGCTTCGGCGTCGGGTACCTCGCCGGTGTCGGCGTTCACGCCCGAGGGCACGTCAACCGAGACCACGGTCGCGTCCGCCTCGTTGATTCGCTCGGCGACGGTGGCCTCGGGTTCGCGGAGCGCGCCCGTGACGCCGGTGCCGAGCATGGCGTCCACCACCACGTCGCAGTCGGGCAGGTCGAAGTCGCGCGAGTCGCCGACCGCCTCCACGTCGTACTCGCCGCGTCGGAGGGCGTCCCAGTTCTCGCGGGCGATGTCGGTCGCTATCGTCTCCGCCCGACCGAGCAGGTGGACCGAGGTGTCGTACTCGCCCAGAAACCGGACTGCAACGAACGCGTCGCCGCCGTTGTTCCCGCGCCCGGCGACGACCGCCACGCGCGCTCCGGGGTCGGCGACCGCTCGCACCTCTCGGGCGACCGCGTTGCCGCTGGATTCCATCAACTGCTTTCGCGGCACGCCGAGGGCGGCCGCGTTCGCGTCCACCTGCGCCATCCGGTCTGCCGAAATCATATCGGGGCGTTGGTCGGCGAGCGCGTTAAGTCCTATCGTCGGCGCGCGCCGCCGGTCGCTCGGAGGCGAACGCCCACCGTACTCGACGCAGGCCGGGCGAAGTTCGAGGGCGTCGGCGAACGCAACACTACCGAGATACCAATCTACAGATTTTTATGAGGGATACAGAGATTTCTATAAGAATTGAACACCTGTCCGAACTCCCGTCTTCGAAGCACCCTAGCCAGCACCAATAAGGCACTCGCGGGCCGTGGTTCTCACGGGGAGAGTACTGATGTCCAATAACCGATACCGACAGGGAGGTCGAGAGGAGCGTCGCGACGAATCCACCCGACGAAGCGGCGACCAACGGGGCGAGGAGCGTCGAAGTCCCGAACGGGTCGAGTCCGACGTGAAACAGAAGCTTCAGGGGCAGGAGACCATCATCCCGGCCAGCGCCGAATCCGGGAGTAGCCAGTCTCAGCCCGGACAGGCGAGTCTCCGCTACGGCGGTGACTCGCGACGCGAGGGGGGACAGACCCAACAGACGGAGATACGTAGACAGGACGTGGCCCCCGGAGGAGACCAGCAGTCCCAGCAGCGTCAGCAGTCCCAGTCTGGACGACAGCCCCAGCAGAATCGGCAGCGTCGATACGGACAACAGACCGGCCGGGGCGACAGACAGACGGGTGGCGGCGGCCAGCAGACGCGGGGAAGCGACCAGCAGACGCAGGGGAGACGCCACAGCCTCCAGTTCGGCGGCGAGGCCCGCCACGAACAGAGTCACGCGAACAACCCGCACGGCGGGGAGCAGTTCTCCGGACAGGAGCGACACTCCGGACAGGCTGGCGGGTCCCACCGCCGCGACATGCCCGCAAAGATGCCCCAGCAGCGCCCCTCGCCCCAGCAGTCTCACCAGCAGACGCCGCCCAAGCAGCCCCACCAGCAACCGAGCGAACAGCCCGAACAATCGAGCGAACAGCCCGAACTACGGACCGCCCACCCCAGAGAGACCTACTCCCGTCGGTTAGAGGAGTCCCAGCAGCGCACCGAGCGAGGCCCCGGCGGCGAGCAGTGGGGGACCCAGTCGTCGTGGCAGGAGCGAAGCCAACTGGGGACCGAACGTCACGGGTCGCAGGGTCGGCAGTCCCGGAGCAGGGGTCAGCAGTCCCGGGGAAGCGGTCAGCAATCTCGATACGGAAAAGGGTACCAGCGGGGTCGCGGCCGACAGCAACGGGGCCGCGGCCAGCAACAGGGCCGCGACCAGCAGCAGGAACACGGCCACCAGCAGGGCGGCGAACGAACGTCGCGTCACCAGAACTGAGACGACGCCGCTCGCTGACTGATTCCAGCGTTTTACTACGCGGGGGGCCGTGAGTGGTAACGTGTCCGAAGAATACGCACTCGAACGGACGGCCGCCCGGGAAGACGTTGCGACGCTCCTCCGCGGAATCGCCGACGGCGTCGCCGCTGGCTCGATTCGCCTCGGCGACGAGGACGCCATCTCCGTCGCGGTTCCCGACGCGGTCGAACTGGAGGTAGAGTTCGAGACCGACGACGGCCGGAGTCTGGAGGTCGAACTGGAGTGGGACGAGGAGACCGCGGTCGAAGCGTTCACCGACGAGACTCCGGCGGCGCGCCGACGAAGGTGACCATTCTATCGCGGACGCTGCCGACACCGGCGACGGAGACGACTCGTCTCCTGACACCGATGCCGCTACCGCCGACGCCGATACCGCCATCGACGACGGAGACGAGACCGTCGAACTCCCGGTCGGGTCGGCCGAACCTCGGGAGAGTCTCGCCCGGTTCGAGGTGTTCGCCGACCGGGCGGACGAGTGGCGCTGGCGGTTGGTCCACCGGAACGGCAACGTCATCGCCACGAGCGGCGAAGGGTACACCCGCAAGCACAACGCTCTGAAGGGTCTGCGGAGCGTGATGACCAACGCCGCCGACGCGGAGACGGTCGAGGAGGACTAAACCGACCCGTCGGGTTCCCAGAGGATAGCCTCGTCGTCGTCCCTGCGCCCGGATTCGACCTCGAACTCGCCGTCGAGTTCCCACTCCTCGCACCGCCAGTCGTCGGTCGCGGCCTCCCAGACGAGTGCGACGACCTCGTCCTCGCTCTCGCGGGGGTAGTAGGCCGTCACGCGCTCTTCGAGGACCGTGACCACCGCCGCGTCGAGCAGGTCGTCCGCGCAGGGGGTGTCGGCGTTCGCCACCGGAATCCGGCCGACGAGGGCGTCGTCGTCCACCATCGAGTCGCGGGTGTTCGACTGCGGATTCACGACGGGGACGGCGACATGGAGGACGAGTTGCTCGCCGGGGTCGGTTCCCTCCCCTTCGGCCCCCTGCGGTAGCGATTCGGTCTCGGTACCTCGCACTTCGACGCCGACTTCTGGCGTGTTCTCGCGCATAGCTGACCGGGAGCAGTACGCGACTGACGCGGAAAGTCGTGCTGGCCCCGCCGGGTCCGGGTTCTGACTCGGTGTCGAGGGTGCTCTCAGCGCCGGATGCGGAACCCCTCTTCGCCCTCGGGGGCTTCGTACTCGACTTCCACGTCGTCCACGTCGGCGGCGGGACTCCCGGTGTGACACCACACGACCATCGACTCCACCGCGTCCTCCGGCCCCTCGAAGACGGCCTCCACACGGCCGTCGCTGAGGTTCTGAACCCACCCGTCCACGCCGCGCTCTCGGGCGGCGTCGCGGGTGTTCGCCCGGTAGTAGACGCCCTGTACCTTGCCGGAGACGAAGACGTGCGCTCGGGTTCGGTCGGCGCTCTCGGAGTCGCTCGACATGGTTCTACGTCCCGGTTCGACGTTCTGTCTTAAGGCGATTTGGATGGCCGACACTCGCGGCGGTACGGTGGTCGAGAGTCCGGGCACAAGATACAATGTTCAATCCCCCAAGCACTCTGTGGGGGAACTACTGCGTGACACAGAACGCGACCGGGGGACGTAACGCGAGTCGAGTCCGGCGGATGGCCGTCACGGCGCTCGGCGGAACGCTCGTGACCGTCGGACTTCGGAGACGCTCTCTCGGCGGGACGGCGCTCGCGCTCACCGGCGGGTGGCTGCTGTACCGAGGGGTCGGCGGACGCACCCGCCCGTCGGAGTCCGGCGGTGCGACTCCGGGGTCCGAAGACAGCGGGGTCGAGGCGGAGACCGATTCGGGCGCGACGGCGGTCGAACGGTCCGCTACCGTCCGGGAGTCGCCCGACGAACTCTACCGCTTCTGGCGGGACTCGGACCTGCTGACTCGCATCGTGGGCGGTTTCGCCGAGGTCACGCTGGCGGGCGAGGACCGTCACCGCTGGGTGGTCTCCGCACCGTTCGGCCGGAGCATCGAGTGGGAGACCGAGATGGTCGAGGACCGTCCCGGCGAGTTCCTGCGCTGGGAGTCCACCGAGGGCGCGCCGATACCCAACGAGGGGTCGGTGCGGTTCCGACCCGCTCCGGCCGACCGCGGGACCGAGGTGACGCTCACGCTGCGGTTCGACCCGCCGGGTGGCCGAGCCGGGCGCTCGGCGATGAACCTGCTGGGCGTCGTCCCCGAGACGCTGGCGAGCAAGATGCTCTATCGCTTCAAGAGCCTCGCCGAGACGGGCGAGATTCCCACGCTCGACCGCAATCCGTCGGGCCGGGGTAGCGGCGATTGGGTCTGAGGGTCTATTTCGGGACGACCACCTACGGGTGGGACGCCACCTCATCGACGGGGACGTTCGGTCGTGTACCACCCCTGAGGTCGGGACGCGGTCCCGGGGACCGGAGGGAGATTACCTCCGGGTCCGGTGGAAGTGGTTACCCACGGGTCCGGAGGTAGTGAAAGACGTAGGTCTGGGCGTAGCCCGCGAACTCGCCGCCGAACTCCTCGCGGAGCGCCCGGGAGGTCTCTGCGTACGACCCCTTCTCGCAGTGCGGATAGTGTTCGGCTATCGCGGTCTGAATCCACGTGTCGAGCGGAACCGCCTCCAGATAGCCCAGCGAGAACAACAGCACGCAGTCGGCCACCTTGTCGCCGACGCCGACGAACGCCTGCATCGCGTCACGGGCGTCCTCGTAGTCGAGACCCCGGACGTCGTCGGCCGTGGCCTCGCCGGAGGCGACCAGTTCCGCCGAGCGCCGGACGTAGGGCGCGCGGTAGCCGAGTCCCAACTCCCGGAGTTCGTCCTCGGTCGCTCGCGCGAGTCGCTCGGGCGTCGGGAACGCGTGGTAGGTCTCGCCGTCGAACTCGACGGTCTCGCCGAACTCCCGGGCGAGGGCGGTCTGCATCCCGTGGATGCGCCCGACTCGCATCTGGGCCGAGCAGATGAACGACACCAGACAGGGGAAGAAGGGGTCGTTCACGATTCGGAGTCCGGGGTACGTCTCCCGGGCGTCCGCGAGCAGGGGGTGGTCCGGGATTCGCTCGAAGATGGCGGGGAGGTCGTCGTCGAGTCGGAGTCGCTCCGCCACCAGCGACTCGGCGTCGAACGACGCCTCCCACTCCAGTCGGTCGTCGCGCTGGCGCACCCTCAGGACTTCCGACTCCCCGTCGGTGTGCCCGCCGACGACGGTGTGGTACCACGCCGACCCGCCGCTCGCGCCGCCGGTCTCGTAGGCGCGCCCGTCGTCGCGCCGCCAGAGGAAGGTCTGCCCGCTCTCCAACGTCGTCTGTACGTCGAGACCCCCCTCGAACTCGCCGATAGCTATCGAACCCGAGTTCATCGCCAGACCGAACGAGACCGGCCGGTGGAAGTCTTTCGTTTCGGGGCTAAACTTGATACTGTTGGCGCCACAACTTCTATGCGCCTATGAACTGCAGAGTTGTCGTGGAAGCCGCAGTCCCGGTCTACGACGTGGAGACTCCCGACGAGGCGGTTCGCATCGCCATCTCCAAGACCGGCGAGTTGCTCAACCCCGACCTCAACTACGTCGAAATCAACATGGGGAAACGGTCCTGTCCGCACTGCGGGGAGGAACTCGAACCGGCGTTCATCGCGGCCGACGAGAGCCTCGTCGCGCTCGAACTGGAGATGACGGTGTTCAACGTCGAGCGCGAGGAACACGCCTCGCGAATCGCTCGCAAGGAAATCGGCCAGCGCCTCGAGAACATTCCCCTGACCGTCCTCGAAGTCGAAGTCGTCGAGGAGAACGACGAAGACGGCGAGGACGTCGAGTCCGAGGAGGTCGAATCGGAGAGCCAGAGCGACCGCGACGAAGACGACGAAGTCCTCCCCGAGTTCGAGGACCTCATCGAGTGACCAACAACTCTGCCAGCCCTCCGCCCGCGGGCGGCGTGACGGGCACGTCTATCCTCCACGCGTAGCCGACACTCGTTCTGCCGTCTCTGCGTTCCGTTCCGAAACGTTCCCGTAGCGGTGCTCTTCAAGTACTATCCAGAGAACCGTTGCAGAACACAGCAACCGCTATCGGGTCGTATCGACGATTCGAGGAAGCGTCGTCCGCAGTTCAGTCGGCCTTGGCGGCGACCTTCTCGTCCGCCTCGGCTTCGTTCATTTCGGAAGTTATCGCGTTTGCCATGGCGAAGACCGCTGCTTTGTGGTCCGTTTTGGACTTGTGAATGGATGTTGGTCGTACACCAAGGGAGTCGTACTCTGAAAGGTCTACTTCGGTGCTGTTCTCCTCCTCGAAATAGTTTCCAACCTCCGCAAGCAGCCCGTGAAGGTGGATGAGTTCCTGCTTCTTCATAACCAAACGAGGCTAACAGTTGCAGGGTTATAGTATTATCTTGAGTCCCGTTAACACGGAGTACGGATTTCCCCTCCCAAGGAGGCCATAATCCGACCTGAGAGCGCGTAATACGGTATTTCGAAACTGTTTCGAACTGTTGCATCCGTCACGCTGTGAACCGACCCGGATTCGGGACCGCCTCCCGAGCAGTGGCGTTTCTGTGAGTCTGAAAGATTTTTATCCGAACGCGCACCTTTAGATAGCTATGGAGAGTTACGACGAACACCTCGACCGGGCGATAGACGAGACGCCCGAAATCGACGATAACGAGGCCCGATTCGACGTTCCAGACGCCGACGTGCGCCAGGAGGGGAACGTAACCGTCTACGAGAACTTCCAGAACACCCTCGACGCGCTCGGTCGGGACGAGGACCACGTCCTGAAGTTCTTGCAGGACGAACTCGGCACGAGCGCACACATCGACGAGAGCGGCCGTGCGCGCCTGACCGGCGAGTTCAGTTCCGGCCGCATCGAGGACGCCATCGAGGAGTACACCGAGACGTACGTCCTCTGTTCGGAGTGTGGACTTCCCGATACGCGTCTCGAACGAGAACAGGGTGCGCTGTTGTTGCGGTGCGAAGCGTGCGGCGCGCGCTCCGCGACCAGCAGCTAACTACTGAAACTGTTTTAGCGTCTCGAGGTCCTGCTCGGTCCGCGTGAACTCCGCGGTCCGGCGACTGGCGTGGCAGTTCGGACAGTTGAACACCTCGTCGTGGGGCGGCAAGTCGTCGGGCGATTCTTCCCAGTCCTTGCCACACTCGGGGCAGACCAGTCGCACGTACGTTTCGTTCATACAAAGAACCATGCGCGTGGCTGATAGAAAAAAGTTGCCGCAACTTCTCAGTCGTGACGAACGAGCAGAGCCGTAAACACTATGTTTACAGGTGCTAATCTAGAATTTAGATATGTCTAAACTACTGTCGGCGAGACGACTCCCGGTACCGGAGGACGGCTGAGATGGCCGAAATCGCGGAGATATTCGTGGCGTCGGTCCGTGACGGATACGTGCAGGTCAGCGCGTTCGTCGCGTTGACGGTCCTGCTGTTCGGTCTCGTCCAGTACAGGACCGTGGTGCGTTGGTCGAACGACTCGGCGAGAGCGAGCGCGCTCAACCCCTCGTGGGCGCGGCGATGGGTCTGACACCCGGTTGCGGCGGAGCCATCGTGATGATGCCACTCTACGTCCGCGGGACGGTCAGTTTCGGTACCGTCGTCGCCACGCTCGTCGCCACCGCGGGCGACTCGGCGTTCGTGATTCTGGCGCTCGCGCCCAAGGCGGCGGTCTACGCCTACGGTCTCGCGTTCGGCGTCGCCGTCGTCACAGGCTACGTCGTCGACCGATTCGGCGTCGGCGTCGGCCGTGTGGACGCCGCAGTCCGCAGAATCGACCGGACCGCGACCGACGGCGGGGCGGTGGCTCCCGCGACGGTCGCGACTGGACCCCACGACTACGCCGAGGGGGACTGTGCGGCTCCTGAGGCCGATGGTTGCCCGGCCCGTGACCACTCGCCTGCGCGCGAATCGCCGGTCCTAATACCCCTCTCGCACGCCGCCCACGCGGTCTGGTGGCTGGCCGCCGTCGCGGCGTTCGGTCTCGGCGTCACGTACCTCTTCGCCGGCGCTCCCGAGGTACCGCTCGAAGTCGGTGCCTCGTTCGCTGGTCTGTTCACGGTCGTCGGCGTCACCGGGACCGCACTCTCGTTCTACCTCTACTTCGTCGGTCGCAGGTACCTCGGTGACGGGCAGGTCGGTCGCGCCCGCGAATCGTTCGAGGGAATCTACGACGCGCTGGTCCACGCCGCGATGGAGACGAGTTTCGTCACCGTCTGGGTGTTAGCGGCGTACCTGCTCTACGAGTACGGCGTCCTCGCGCTCGGCGTGGACGTGGGTGCGCTCGCCGCGGCCGCGGGGCTACTCGCCCCCGTCGCGGGCGCACTCGTGGGACTGATTCCGGGGTGCGGTCCCCAAATCGTCCTCGCTGGCGTGTACGCCGAGGGGGCGATTCCCTTCTCGGCGCTGACCGCCAACGCCATCAGTCAGGACGGCGACGCGCTGTTCCCGCTACTCGCGGTCGATAGAACTGCGGCCGTGGTCGCCTCCATCTACACCACGATTCCCGCCCTCGTCGTCGGCGTCGCGCTCCACCTGCTGTTCGGGCCGATGTTCGGCTTCGGGACGCTTGGATAGTCAGCCAGCACCTCTAAGGCGACTCTCGGTCAACCTGTCGTCGGGGGTTTCGAACATGGCTAATCCGCACGAGATACAGGGACGACGCGAGGAGGCGAATCAGGACGGTCTCCACGAGAGCAGAGAGAGTAGTCATCAGGACTGGACCGACCTCGACCGCGAGGAGGGCGGTGAGCAACATCACCACCACCATCACCACCACCACGGCGGTGAGAGCCAGCAGTCCGACCCCGACTACGAGCAGAAAGCCGAGGAGGCGCTCTCGCGAATCCGAGGTAACGAGGGCCGCGGGAGCGGCCGGAGCGACCGCCAGCGCGGCGGCACGGCCAGCCAGCAGGGTCACGACTTCGGCGAGAACGAGAGCGGACACACCGACCGACACGGGAGTCGAGGCGCGAACGACCTCGGGACGTCACGAAGCCCGCGAATCGAAAGCGTGGGGTCGAGCGGCCACGGCGAGCAGAGCGGGACGGAGCAACACCGCGGCAGTCACCGCGAACAGGGCCGACAGCAGAGCGACGACCGACGATACGGCCAGCGGCGCCAGCAGCGGGGACGCGAAGGTGCCGAACACGGGACCGCGCACGAGGGAAGCCAGCGCGGGAGCCACCGCGAAGAGGGACTCGCCGGGCGAATGATGGGTCAGCGCGGCGAACAGACCCACCACTCAGACCCGAGCGACTCGACGTTCCGCGACCAGACGTCCGGCGAACGAGAACACCGTCACGGCGGCGAGCGCGGAACGAGCGAGCGCGACCGCCGGTTCGGAAGCCGTCGCGGTCACGGAAGCGAGCGCCACACCGGCGACCGCCACTCCTCGCACTGAGCGAGTCGAAACGGTCGGACGGGATTCGAAGCGGACCGTCCGCCGATAGTGAGCATCCCTTTTCTTTCGAGCGACGATTCCGACGAGCGTCGCGTCAGTAGGGACCCCCACCGCCACCGCCGCCGTCCTCGGTCGTGGTCGTGCCCGTAGTCGTCGTTCCGGCCAGTGAGACCTGCCCCTGCATGCGCTGGGGGTGGTACTCGCAGTCGTAGCGAGCGAGTCGGTCGGTGGCTTCGAGGACCAGCGACCGACGCGCGCCGACTTCGGCGGCCGATTCGGTCGCCGCGACCACCTGCCCGTCGGCGTCGAAGACGCGGAGTTCGTGTTCCACACCGTCGAGGTTGACCCAGACGACTTCGTAGACGGTTCCCGGGTGCACGGTCAGCGTCGGGTTCTCCCGCCCCTGAATCCTAGACGGCGCGAGTCCGTACCAGTACTCGACCTGTCCGCCGAGGACGATGGTCTCGTCCGGTTCCTGCGCAGTCGTCGTCTCGCGCGCCGTCTCGGTCTCCTGTCGGTTGTCGCTCGCACCCGCACACCCCGCAATCGAACCCGCGACGCCGATTGCCGAGGCCCGCAGGAACGCTCTCCGCTCGAGTTCCATGGTACCATATACCACGAAACGTGACTAATCGATTTTCCAAACTTTGCGTCACGTTTCGGCCAAATTCACACCGTTCCGTCTCGGAGAGTTACGTTTCGACGCTCGTCCGGGTATCTCTCGGAAGAGCGGCGACAGTCCGCTCCGGTGGAATCAGACGGTGAACAGGTGGCCCTCGCGGGGGACGTCGAACAGACCGACTCGCGCCCCGGCGTCGAGCCACGCGTGTCCGTAGGAGAACGACGCCAGCGCGTTCACGAGGTCGCCGTCTTCCCTAAAGTGGCGGCCGTCTTCGAGGTAGGACGTCGCCATCTCCAGACACTCCGCCGCGGCCTCACCCATCGGTGTCTCCTCTGGCGGGGCGATTTCGGCGGCGTCGAGGGCCTCGGCGAGCAGCCCCTCGTAGCGGTCGGTCTTCTCTTCGAGGTCGGCGGGCATACTCGCTGTAGGCCGAAACGCGAGGTAAAGACTTCGACCTCCGTCGAAACTGTCCGTTGCCGCCACCGGCACCCGTGTTTGTTGTTCGTGGAGCGCAAACTCGGAGGAGTGAGATATTTGTGTCATCCGAGAGAAACGATTCCGTGGCCCGAACCGAACGACTCGGCGAGTTCGCCCGCCGGATTCAGACGCACGTGCTGGTTCTGCTGGTCGTCCTCGTACCGTTCGCTCCCTTCTGGTATCTCGTCTCGACGACCGACGGGTCGCTCACGGTTTCGGGTATCGCAGTAGCCGTGAGTTCCGGGACGGTGCTTCTCTCCGCCGGGGCGCATCTCGTCGCCAAGTACACGAGTAAGTCGGCCACGGCCATCCTCGTGTTCGACGGAGTTCCGCTCGGGTTCAACGCGGGTTCCTCGCTGAGTGATTGGGCAGGTTTCTCGGAGGACATCTCGGTAGTCGTCGGACTCGCGAGCGCACTCGTCCTGACTCTCGGTCTTCTCGACTACCACGACGGGACCGCGTGACTGTCCGACCGCTATCGGTCTCGATACCGGAAAGCCGACGGGACAACACAAGCTAAATACGCCCCCCATAACAATATTGTACCATGAGCGAACACCCGCGAGTCGAAATTTACACGAAAGAGGATTGTTCCTACTGTGAGAAGGTGAAAGACCTCTTCGACTCCAAGGACGTCGAGTACGAGACCTACAACGTGACCGGCGACGAAGACCTGTTCGAGGAGATGGTCGAACGGGCCGACGGCCGGAAGACCGCCCCCGAAGTGTTCATCGACGACGAACTCATCGGCGGGTTCGACGACACGCAGGCGCTCGACGAGACGGGCGAACTGGACGAGAAGTTAGGTATCGCGAACGCCGACACCGGGACCGAACACCGCAAACTTATCATCTCCGGTAGCGGTATCGCGGGCCTGACCGCGGCCATCTACGCCGCGCGGTCGAACAACGACCCCCTCGTGCTGGAAGGCGACGAACCCGGCGGCCAGTTGACCCTCACCACCGACGTGGAGAACTACCCCGGGTTCCCCGAGGGAATCAGCGGCCCGGACCTCATCAACAACATGAAAGAACAGGCCGAGCGCTTCGGGGCCGAAATCAGGAACGGCGTCATCGAGGACGTGGACGACTCCTCGCGGCCCTACCGCGTCGAACTCTCGAACGGTGACGTCTACACTACCGAGGCGTTCATCGCCGCCTCAGGCGCGAGCGCCCGGACGCTCGGCGTCCCCGGCGAGGACGACCTGATGGGCTACGGCGTCTCGACCTGCGCGACGTGCGACGGGGCGTTCTTCCGCGACGAGGAGATGCTGGTCGTCGGCGGGGGCGACGCCGCGATGGAGGAGGCCAACTTCCTCACCAAGTTCGCCTCGAAGGTGTATCTGGTCCACCGGCGTGAGAAGTTCCGCGCCGAGGACTACTGGATAGACCGCGTGCAGGAGAAGGTCGAAGAGGGCGACATCGAAATCGTCCGGAACGCCGAACTGACGGAGGTTCACGGGTCGGTCGAAGACGGCGTCGATTACGCCGAACTCGTCCGCCATCCCGAGGGCTACCCGACGGACAAACTCGACGACCCCGAGACCGAGACGTTCGAGATGGACGTCGGCGCGGTGTTCCTCGCCATCGGTCACACGCCGAACACCGACTACCTCGAAGGGACCGACGTCGAGATGGACGAGGCGGGCTACATCCAGACCGAGGGCGGCACGGGCGGCGGCCAGACCGAAACCGGCGTGCCGGGCATCTTCGGCGCTGGCGACGTGGTGGACTACCACTACCAGCAGGCCGTGACCGCCGCGGGGATGGGTTGTAAAGCCGCGCTGGACGCCGACGATTACCTCGAAACCCTCGAAATCGAGGCCGAATCGGGTGCGACCGAGGCGGCCGCGAGCGACGACTGAACCGTCACCTCACCCCTCGGTGGTCGTCGCGTTCGTCGCCGTCTCGTTGACGTCGATGACGGCGATGGCGTTGACCGCCTCCTTCGAATCCACTTTCGTGTACGGCCCGTCGGCGGTCCGGTTCGAGGTCACGAAGTCGAACTCCTGATTATCGTTCGAGTCGCGGTACGCGATACTGACGAGTCGCTGGGACTGGTTCAGCGGTTGGGCGAGTTCCACCGTGACGTTCCGGTGGGTCCCCGGTTCCAGATAGTCCGAGACTCCGACGATACTCTCGACGACCTCTCCTTCGATGACGCCGGTATCGTGAACGACGACGAACCCGCCGTCGGGAACGGTCACGGACTGCACGGTGACCGTACTACCGTTCGAGTTCTGTCGCTCGAACGTGAGGTGCGCCGTCCTGGCCTCTGCCTGCGTTGTCGTTGCGGTGGGCGTCGCGTTCTCTGTCACCGTGGCGGTGGCAGTCTCGGTTGCGGTGGGCGTGGCAGTCTCGGTTGTAGTGGGCGTAGCGGTTTCGGTTTGGGTTACCGTGGTCTCCGTCGTGGTGACCTCCGCTCGTGCAGTGGCCGTCGCGTTCTCAGTCGTGGTGGTCGTGGTGGTCTCCGTCTCGGTGACCGTCGTGGTCTCCTCCGCGGTGGTTACCGTCTCGGTCGCCGTGACTTCCGCCTGAACCGTCTCCTCCGTCGTCGTGGCCTGTGTCGTCGCGGCCGTCGTCGTGTTCTCGACCGTCGTCGCGGTCGGCGTAACGTTCTGGACTGTCGTAGTGGTCTCGGTCGTCGTTGTATCGGCCGTCGCTTCGACCAGCGTCAGGTTCGCAGTCGCCGCCGCGCTCTCGGTGAACACGCCGTGGACGAACGTCCCTGTGGGGAACCCTTCGGTATCCTCCTCCGTGACGTTGAAGACCACGGTCTGGGTACCGTTCGTCGGAATCTGGACCAGTTGCGCCGCGATGACGTTCCCGGCTATCTGGTAGCTGACCCGGTTCGTGACCGTCTCACCGGCTCGATTCTCGACGGTCGCGGAGACGGTGTAGTTCGTCCCCACACGCACTCGTTCGGGTGCAGTGAGATTCTGAATCGTGACGTTGGCCTGCTGGTTCACCGTCGCCGTCGTCGTTTCCTGCAACGCGGTCGCGTCGTCCGAGGTCGTCGCCTGCGTCGTGACCGCTCCTGCTCCGACGACGAGCAGCGCAGCGACGAGTAGCGTCACCGTCGTGTGTCGCCGCTCGCTTTTCGATGACATTACGACACCACCTCAAAACGCGGTGTTTCTTTGAGAGACATCGGGCGAAGTGTGCGATTCCACTCCGTATCGAGAGATATAGACGCACGACCGTTCACGCCGTTATTACCGCACTAGCGCGTTGCTGACGCGGTACAACGCCCAGTAATCGCCTCGCTCTGTCGGAAACCCTCCAGTGAAACGCCGCCGTCGATGCTAGACCTTGCCTATCCCTCTCGGCCCCCTGCCCGGTGTGGCGACGCACCACCGTATCGTAGGTTGCGTATCGTCAACGGTGGGATAGAGATAAGTAACGAATAATACAGAATGAGTGGAGATTGTACTATAGATTAGATTCGGTACAATAATCCGTTGCGAACAGAACGGTCTTCCTTTTTTTATGGAGCTGTCACTCCCATTGACGGATGCCCCGATTCGGTGGGGCAGAGGGAGAGAACTATGACACGAGAAAACGACGTAGAAGAAACCGACGATTCGCGGCGTTCGTTCATGAAGAAGGGGGCGCTCGCGTCGAGTGCGTCGCGCTCGGACTGGCGAGCAGTGGGAGCGTCGCCGGGGACACCACCGAAGCACAACTGCAACAGACCCAGCCACAGGACGGTCTGCAGGCGCTGGTGTTCGTGGACGACTACAAGCCGACCGTCCCGTTCCAAGTAGTGAGCCGGATTCAACAACCGACCGTTGGCCAGATACTCGGCTACGTGAATCCGGCGAATCCGCAGCAAGGTGGTGGTGCGGTCGTCGACCCCGACGACTGGAACGGCTACCTCATCAACTACCAAGGGTGCGGTCCCGGTAACTACGAACTCATCTTCGTGCGTGAGGGGTCGCTCCAGCAGGGGACGACCTACTCGTTCTCCACCAACGCCGTCTACTTCAGCAACCAGCTTCAACTCCTCGAATCGACGATACAGCAGGGCGGCGGCGGTGGCGGCGGTGGCGGCGGCGGTGGTGGTACAAACGCTACCGACCCGTCATGAACGACACTAGCGGCAAGAAGAAGGCGCTCGCTGCCGCCGGTCTCGCGTTGGGACTGGCGGGCACCGGGAGCGTCGCGGGGGACACGATGAAACAACAACAACAGACGCAGCCACAAGACGGACTCCAAGCACTGGTGTTCGTGTCCGATTACCAGCCGAGCGTCGGGTTCCAAGCGGTGAGCCGAATCCAGCAACCGACGGTCAATCAGATTCTCGGCTACGTGAATCCGGCCAACCCGAACCAGGGAGACGGTGCGGTCGTGGACCCCACGGACTGGAACGGCTACATCATGAACTATCAGGGGTGCGGACCGGGTAACTACAATCTCGTCTTCCTGCGTGAGGGGACGCTTCAGCAGGGCCAGACCTACTCGTTCACCACCGACGCCATCTTCTTCAGCAACCGACTCCAACTCCTCGAATCGGAGATACAGCGAGGTGCTGGAGCGCGGCCGGACAAGGAACGGAGGGTGCAGGCCAGACCCAAACCGAGACGACGACCACGACTGAAGAGACGACGACCACGACAGAGGGAACGACTACGACGACGGAGACGACGACCACGACGACGGAAGGAACAACAACGACGACCGAAGGAACGACAACGACGACCACGACCGAAGGGACGACTACGACGACGACAGAAGGAACGACAACGACCCCGCCGGACACGACTACCGAGACCCCGACGACGACCGAACAGGTCATCGTCAACGCGACCGAGACGGAAGACGGCGGGTAGGACCCTGTGCCGACTCAGAGTCGGCACAGGACCACCGAGGCACGAGTGGGATAGTAGACGCTTTTAGCCAACCAGTACTCCGAACTCTTTCTGAGTTCGATATCCGCAAATTCCAACAGGAACGCTCGCGAGCGCGACCGATACCGGGTCAGTCGTCCGAAATCGCCGTCTCACTGTCCTCCATATCGACGGGACCCGGGCCGGGCGTCCCGCGAACGTCACCCTCGCGCCACGTGTCCCGGGAGAACCACGCCCACGCGATGAGCGCGCCGGCCACGTTCGAGACGAAGAACGCCACCCAGATGCCGCGAACGCCGAAGATGGCCCCTTCCGGGACGAACGGAATCGAGAGGCGGAACTGGGAGGCGACGTACGCGACCGGCAGGCGAATCCCGGCGAGCGTGGTGATGGAGATGGCGGCCGCTACCAGCGTCTTGCCCGCGCCGCGGAACCCGCCGGTGAACGCCCGCATGACTCCGATGAAACCGAACGAGAGCGCGACGTATCGAAGGAACGTCGCGCCCTCTTCGAGGACGGCGGGGTCGTCGGTGAACACCGCCACGATAGGCGTCGGAACGAGGAAGATGAGGACGCCCAGCACCGCGAGAACGACGAACAGGCCCTTGGCGGCGACGTAGTTCGCCTTCGCCGCGCGGTCGGGTTTCCCCGCGCCGATGTTCTGTCCGGTCATCGTCTCGACGCCTCGCGCGACCGCAATCGCCGGGAGGAAGATGACCGAGAACACTCGCGTCCCGATGCCGTAGGCCGCGACGACGGTCGTCGGGAACAGGCCGACGATGAGCAACAGCGCGTTGATGGAGAGCGCGCGCCCGGTCCCTTCGACGCTCGCGGGGATTCCGATTTGGAGAATCTTCCGCAGATACTGGAAGTCCGGGCGCATGTCATCTAGATTGATTTCGATTCCGCGGGACCCCGAGAGCATGATGCCGAGTCCGACGAGCATCGCCACGCTCCGGGAGAACACCGTCGCGATGGCCGCCCCTTGGATGCCGAGTTCGGGAAAGCCGACGGTCCCGACGAGCGGCGCGTTCCGGACCACCGTCCACCCGTTGATGAGGAACGGGTCGAGGACGACGTTCAGGACGACCGTTCCGGCCATCACGAACATCGGCGTGAGCGTGTCACCGGCACCGCGCATCAGCGAGATGAACACGAAGAAGCCGAACATGAACGGGAGTCCGAGCGCGATGACCTGCATGTAGGCCGTCGCGCCGGGAAGCACCGCCGGGGAAGCCCCGAGGAAGTCGAGGAACGGCCGGACGAAGGGATAGCCGACCGCCCCGAGTATCACCGACGCGATGAACGCGAAGGAGACGGTCTGGGAGGCGGCGTACTCGGCTTCCTCGGTCTCGTCGGCCCCGGTGTGCTGGGCCACGAGGACGCTCCCTGCGACGGACAGGCCCATCCCCAGCGAGATGAGCAGGAACACCATCGGGAAGCCGAAACTAATCGCGGCCAGCGCCTCGGTGGAGTACTGGCCGAGCCAGAAGGTGTCCGCGAGGTTGTAGGCCGTCTGCATCAAGTTCGTGATGACGATGGGCAGCGAGAGGAAGACGAGCGGCTTGACGATGCCGCCCTCGGTGAGGTCGAGTTCCTCTTGCCCCTCGAAGAAACTCACGCGACCACCTCCGGATTTCCGTCGAAACGGTCGCGGGTGGTCGCCTTCGAGAGCGGCGATTCGTTCGCTACTCGTTGCATCGTCGGGTCGGCGTGGCCGTACTCGCAGAGGGCGGGGTACGTCGCCTCCGTCGTCCGTTCGGAAATCTCTGCGTCCATTCTCTACCGAAACTTACTGAACAGTCAGTCAAAAGCGTTACGAACCGAAACATATCCCGTCCTCGCGACGGGGCGTTCCGGGTCGTTCTCCGTGTTCGGTCCAACATCCGCACTTCTTTACGTCCGCCCGGGGAACGTGAGGGTATGACGGACACCGACGTCGAGACCGTGACGTACACCATCGAATCACCGGACGGCGACGCCGAAGAACTGACGCTCCCGACCGGAATCGTGGACGCGCTCCGCGAGGACGACTCCGAAACCGCGCCGGAAGTGCTCGGCGACCTGACGATGCTCTCGTTCGCACAGCAGGCCCACGCACTCGTCCACCACGCGCACGAGGACCCCGACGAGGAGGTACTGGCCAACGAGGAGAAGACGATGGAACTGTTCGAAGAGCGATTCGGCCAGACGTTCGGCGAGATGACCGGCCACTCCCACTGAGTGGCTCCTCTCGCCGACCGACTCCTTCCATCTTTTTCGCCGACCGTACCGCCCGCAGTCAAAAATGCACCGTTATAGCAGGGGATAGTAACTCACCGGACGCCTTCGAAACGACCGCCCGAGTGACAGCTATGGGCGAAGAAGAAACTCGGATGCGCGTGTCCTGTCGGGACTGTCCCTTCGAGAAGGTCGTCAGCGTCGGCGACGAGCGACCCGCGGACGTTCTCATCGACCACGGTCAGCGAACCGGCCACACGCTGTCTATCGAACGAATCGAGAAGTGACCTCCGTCAGTCACCCAGTTTTCAGACCACGGCGTACCGCAGCAACACGCCGTCGTCGATTCGCGACACGTCGTCCAGTTCCAACTCCGGGAACTCGGCGACGAACCCCTCGCCGTCGGCCAGCGTGGGGGCGTCCCTGCCGCCGACGAGTTGGGACCCCACGTACACTCGGAGTTCGTCCACGAGGCCGTCCTCGAACAGCGAGAAGATGAGTTCGCCCCCGCCCTCAACCATCAACTGCTCGACGCCCTCGCGTTCGAGCGACGAGAGCGCGCTGGAGAGGTCCACGCGTTCGTCGCCCGCGGTGACGAGTCGGGCGCCCGCGGTCTCCAGCGCCTCGATTCGGTCTGCGGGCGCGGACTCCGCGACGAGGACGTAGGTCGTGGCGGCGTCGTCCAGAATCCGAGCGTCGGTCGGGGTCCGCGCCCGCGAGTCGGCGACTACCCGCAGGGGATGGGCCGACTCGCTCCGCTCTCGACGGGCGGTCTGTCGCTCGGGGTCGTCGAGCGTGAGGTGCGGGTCGTCGGCCAGCACCGTGCCCACGCCGACCATCACTGCGTCGCTCCCCGCCCGGAGCGCGTCCACCCGGTCGAAGTCGTCCGGGCCGCTGATGGCTATCTGTTCCCGACGCTTCGAGGAGAGTTTCCCGTCGGCGCTCATCGCGGCGTTGACGACCACGCGCATACCCGGAGTTGTCGTCCGGACGGAAAACCGCTTTCGGTGGCCCGCGAGACGTGGCGGGTGTACCGGCTGTCGCGGCTACGTCTCGTAGCCGGTGCCGTCCGTCTCGGCTACGAGAGGTGGGCGGTGACGTCGGTCGATGAGACCATCCCGACGTAGTCGTCGTCCACGACCGGGAGGTGTTTGATGCCGTAGGTGGTCATCATCGCGGCCACCTCCTCCATGTAGAGGTCGGGCGTGGCGGTCTCGACGTCGGTGGTCATCACGTCGGAGACCTGCAACTCCGAGGTGTCGCGTCCGTCGGCGACGGCGTCGAGTACGTCGGTACTGCTGATTATCGCCCGCGGCGTGGTCGTGACGACCAGCGCGCTGATGTCCTTCTCTCGCATCCGCTCGGCCGCCTCCATCACGGTCGCGTCCTTCGAAATCGTCTCCAACGGCGCGGACATCACGTCCTCGACGGTCGGTCTGTCAGTAGTGGTCATACGTCTAGGAACAGAGCCACCGGTTTGATATTTTCCCTCGAACCCTCGAGTTCCCTCGCTCCCATCGCCTCCACTTCGGCACCACCGATACCCCGTCGCGCTCCCGGTCGATTTATGTCTAAGAGCGTGTAGTTCAGGACGTGCGCCGCTACCGCGTCGCTTTCGCTCTGGTGGTCGTTCTCTGTGCCAGCACGCTCGGCTATAGCTACGTTTCCTCGCCGGCCAACGCCGCAGTGACGACCTACGAGCGACAGGCCGAACTCCCGGCGGAGGAACGCGCGTCGGTCGTCGCGCCCACCGGGAACGTCACGGTCGTCGCCGGTCACGGGATGAAGGGCGAATTGGCCGCACTGGTCGCGTTCGGTCCCGGTGGGAAAGTCCTCTACCACAACGACTCGTACCACGGCTACTTCGACGTGGACCCCGTCGAGGGAACCCGGAGGACCGTCGAGTACGTCGCCGAACACGACTACGACGGCGGCGACTGCGAGGGGAAGTGTACCGTCTCCGTGGTCGAGCGCGTCAACCTCACGACCGGCGAAATCGAGCGCGTCTACTCCCGAATCATCCCGCAGGACCGCGGGGCCAACTGGCACGACGTGGACCGCCTCGACGAGAGCCACCTGCTGGTCGGGGCCATCAACACCGACGAGATGTACGTCGTCAACACCACGACCGGAACGACGACGTGGGAGTGGTCCACCAAGCAGTCCTACCCCATCGCGGGCGGCGGTCCCTACCCGGCCGACTGGGCACACCTCAACGACGTGGAGAGACTCCGGGACGGCCGTCTCATGACCAGCCTCCGGAATCAGGACTCGGTGGTCTTCGTGGACCCCGAGACGGGCGTGCAGGAGAACTGGACGCTCGGCGCTGACGGTGCCCACGGCGTCCTCTACGAGCAGCACAACCCCGATTACATCCCCGAGTCCGAGGGCGGGCCGGCGGTCGTGGTCGCCGACTCGCTCAACGACCGCGTCGTCGAGTACCAGCGAGCGGGAGGCGAGTGGAAGCGAACGTGGGTCTGGTCCGACGAGCGGATGAAGTGGCCTCGCGACGCCGACCGCCTCCCTGACGGGAACACGCTAATCGCCGACACGAACGCTCACCGCGTGCTGGAGGTTAATCCGCGGGGCGACGTGGTCTGGAGCGCCCCCTTCTACGCGCCCTACGAACTCGAACGCCTCGGCACGGGCGACGAGAGCGCGGGCGGCCCCGCGGCCGCGCGGGCCGACCTCCAATCGCAGGGAGTGAACGGGACCGACCGGTCTCCGACGACCTCCGTCGCCGGATTCTCGCCCCGGAAAGTCACGAACAGCATCTCGTTCGTCCTCCCCATTTGGATGGGGTTCGCCGACGCCGCGGCCGCACTGATTCTGGTCCTGACCGTGCTGGTGTGGGCGGTCGTGGAGTACCGTAACTCCGCGCTGTCGGTGTCGTTCCGGTGGCCGATTCGACTCCGGTGACTCGCTCGATTTTCTCCGCGACCGTCCGGCCGGATTCGCTCGCTCGACCAACCGCCGAAAGCGACCGGGAGACCAACCGGGAGGCGGTGCGTTCGGCTCCCACAACGAACACTTTTAATCCGCCCGGGCAAAGTTCGAGTGATGAGTTTGGACGACCATGCCGAGGACCTCGCCTCCGACCTCGGCGTCGACAAGGAGGAGGTCAAGGCGGACCTCGAGAATCTGGTGGAGTACAGCGTCCCGGTGGACGAGGCCAAGCAGAGCCTCAGACGGAAGTACGGCGACGGCGGCGGCGGTTCGAGCGAACCTTCCCAGACCGATATCGCCGACGTGTCCACCGAGGACAGCAACGTCACCGTCACCGCGAAGGTGCTGACGGTCGGCAAGCGCTCGATTCGGTATCAGGGCAACGAGCAGGTCATCCACGAGGGCGAACTCGCCGACGAGACCGGGAAGATTTCGTACACCGCGTGGGAGGACTTCGGTCTCTCGGCGGGCGACACCATCACCGCGGGCAACGCCGGCGTCCGCGAGTGGGACGGGAAACCCGAACTGAACCTCGGCGAGAGCACCAACGTCGCCTTCGAGGACGACATCGACGTCCCGTACCCCGTGGGCGGCGACGCCGACCTCGCGGACCTCGAACCCGGCGACCGCGGCATCGACCTCGACGTCGAGGTCGTCGAAGTCGAGCGCAAGACCATCGACGGCCGCGACGGCGAGACCGAAATCAAGAGCGGCGTCCTCGCCGACGAGTCGGCCCGGCTCCCGTTCACCGACTGGGAGGCCCGGCCCGAAGTCGCCGAAGGCGCGACGATGCGACTCGAAGACGTGTACGTCCGGGAGTTCCGGGGCGTCCCCTCGGTCAACCTCTCGGAGTTCACCGAGGTCGCCCCGCTCGACCGCGAACTGGCGATTAGCGACACCGGCACGCGGATGACGGTCCGCGACGCGGTCGAGACCGGCGGCGCGTACGACGTGGAGGTCGTCGGCAACGTCGTCGCGGTCCGCGACGGGTCGGGCCTCATCGAGCGCTGTCCCGAGTGCGGTCGCGTCGTCCAGAACGGACAGTGCCGGAGTCACGGCGACGTGGACGGGCAGGACGACCTGCGCGTGAAGGCGATTATCGACGACGGGACCGGCACCGTGACCGCGGTCCTCGACGACGAACGCACCGAGGAAGTCTACGGCGGCGACGTCGAGGACGCGAAGGCTCAGGCCCGCGAGGCGATGGACAAGGAGGTCGTCGCCGACGAGATTCGTGACCGCGTCGTCGGCCACGAGTACCGCGTCCGGGGGAACCTCTCGGTGGACGACTACGGCGCGAACCTCGAAGTCTCGGAGTTCGAGCGGTCCGCTGACGCGCCCGCCGACCGTGCGAAGTCCCTGCTCGCGGAGGTGGCAGAATGAGTTCCAACGGCGACGGGAACGGGTCCGACTCCGACAGTCAGGGCGGCGCGGGCCGCCGCGAAGTCGCGTGGCGCGTGTTCGCCGCGGAGTACGACGACGCCGACTTCGACTACTCCGAGAGCGACGAGGAGCGCGCCCCCAACTACGTGGTCACGCCGACGGGCGCGCGAATCAACCGCCTGTTCGTGGTCGGCGTCCTGACCGAAATCGAGCAGGTCGGCGACGACGTACTCCGGGCGCGGGTCGTGGACCCGACCGGCGCGTTCGTCCTCTACGCCGGGCAGTACCAACCCGACGAGATGGCCTTCTTGGAGAACGCGTCTCCGCCCGCGTTCGTCGCGGTGACGGGCAAGGCCCGGACCTTCCAACCGGAGGACTCCGACCGGGTGTTCACGTCGATTCGCCCCGAGTCCATCAACCGCGTGGACGCCGAGACGCGTGACCGCTGGGTGGTCCAGACCGCCGAGCAGACCCTCTCGCGGGTCTCGACGGTCGCCGACGCCATCGACTCGGGCGAGCGCGGCGACGCGCTCCGAGCGGCCCTCGAAGCCAGCGGCGTGGACTCGGGACTCGCCTCGGGCGTTCCGCTGGCGCTCGACCACTACGGCACGACGAAGGCCTACCTCGCGGAGGTCTGGGACCTCGCGGTCGATTCGACCAGAGTGGTCGCAGGCGAACTCTCGGCCGACGACGTGGGACCGCTCGAACTCGCTCCCGGCGAGGGCGGCGACGAGGTGGCGATGAGCCTCGACTACTCGCTGACCGACGACGAGGCGGGCGACCTCGCGGAACTGGAGACCGCGAGCGCTTCGGCGGAGTCGGCGGCGGAACCGCGAGACGAGACCGCCACGGAGTCGGGCGAGGAGACCACCGAACCGAGCGACGAGATGGACCCCGAGACCGAGACGCCGCCCGCCGAGGCCCGGACCGAAGCGGACGAAACCGAAGCGGTCCCCGAGGGGAGTTCCGACCCCGAACCGACCGCGGACGCCGAGACGGACATCGGCGACTTCGACGAACCCGAGACGGCCACAAGCGACGACCTCGGCGAGGCCCCAACTACCACCGTGGACGAATCCGAGACAGACCCCGAGACCGAATCGGAGGCGGCCCCGGAAACGGAGACGGAGGAGGCCCCCGAAGCGGCGGCGGACGCCGAACCCGAGGACGCCCCCGAGGTCGAGGACGCGGAGGAGGCGGCCGAACTGCAGGACGAAATCGGGACGGACGAACCGCCGACCGTCGAGTCCGAACAGGGCACCTCGACCGAGGAGTCGTTCGCGCCCGAGACCGACGACGACGGGCAACCCGAGGACGACGGACCGGACCTCGGCACGGCCGGGGCGGGCGACGAGATGTACGAGTTCGACGAGGAGGAGCGCGAACAGGTCGAAGAGGAGTACGGACTGGAGTTCTCCTCGGGGAGCGAAGTCGAGAGTCCCGAGGAGTCGGAGATGGAGGCCCCCAGCCCCGACCCCGAACAGGGTCCGGACGAGCCGACGCCCGAGCGCGAGTCCGAACTGGCCGACGAGGACCCCAACGCGGGCGAACCCGCCGACCCGACCGCCGAGGAAGTGGACACCGACGAGCTACAGGGCGTGGAGTCGGCGTCGGGCGGCACCGAGGAGGTCGTCAACGACGCCGACGCGGCCCCCGCAGGCGGGGAGACGGCCGCCGCGGAAGCGCCCGGCGCGTCCATCGGCGAGAACGAGGTGGCCGAGTCGGACGCCGACGAGGCTGACGAGGAGTCCGACGCCGACTCCGGCGAGCAGGGGACGCCCGAGAACCTCGAAGACACCGTGATGGACCAGATGCGCGAGTTGAACGACGGCGACGGCGTCGCCCGCGAGACGCTGCTGGCCGCGGTGGTGCAGGCCTACGACGTGACGCCCGCCGACGTGGAGGACGCGCTCGAAGCCGCGCTGATGGCCGGGCGATGCTACGAGTCGGGCGAGGACACGCTCAAGCCCATCTGATGAGCCTCGTGGAGCCGGTTCCCGGCGAGCCAGCGGCGGTCGCCGAGGTGGGACCCGACGGCGAGCGCGCGCTGGTCGTCGCCGACTTCCACGCGGGCATCGAGCAGGCCCTCCGCGCGGAGGGCGTCTCGCTCGACAGTCGCGCACAGCAGCGACGCGAGCGACTGCTCGCGCTGGTCACGCGCACCGACCCCGACCGAGTCCTCTTTCTGGGCGACCTGATGCACGCCATCGGCGACCCCGGCGGGGCCGAGCGCGGCGAAATCGAGGTCCTGCTGGAGCGCCTCGACGAACGGGGCGTGGCGGCCACGCTGGTCAAGGGCAACCACGACGGCGCTATCGAGTCGTGGGCGGACCTCGACGTGACGGCGGGCGCGGGCGTCCGTCTGGGTTCGGTCGGGTTCGCCCACGGCCACACGTGGCCCGCGCCGGAGGTCCTCGACAGCGACGTCGTCTGCGTCGGCCACGAACACCCCGCGGTCCGACTGGAGGACGAGGTGGGCGGGAGCCGAGTCGAGCGCGTCTGGCTCAGGGGACCGCTGGCCGGGGCGGCGTTCGCCGAACGCGAGGGCGGCGTCCGGGCGGGCGCGGAACTGGTGGTCTTCCCGGCGTTCAACGAACTCGTCGGCGCGACGTGGGTCAACGTCGAGGGACAGGAGTTTCTGGCCCCGTTCCTGCCGGAGGGACTGGCGGACGGAGAGGCCTATCTGCTGGACGGGACGCGACTCGGCGAGTATCAGACGGTCTGACTCGACGCTTCCTGCACCGCCGCGACGAGTTCGTCCGGCCGGTCGGACCCGACGAACGTCGATTTGCCGTCGGTCCGCTCGAAGCGGACGCCGCTCCGACCGCTCGCGGTGTAAGCGACACCGCTGGGACTCCAGCGGATGCCCCACCCGCCGTAGCGGAGCGGACCGTAGCCCGTCTCCTGCACGTCGGCGAGGTCCGAGAACGGGATGCGCCTGAACGACCGGTGGAACGGCGCGAACTCGACGTAGATTCCGTCCTCGCGGACTCCGTCCGGAGGGTGGCGACCCGGAGCAGGAGCGCGACGCCACCGAGCGCGAGGAGTCGGCCGACCGTCTCGCGGGCCGACTGCTTCCCGCGGGCGAGATTCACGATGTCGGCGGTCGCACGCAGGCCGAGCAGTCCCCAGACCCACGAGTGGCCGAGGTTCTGGTTCTCCCGGAAGTGGACTTTCGTCTCCATGGAGTCACCTTCGGGACCGCTGAGAAAAGTCTTCGTGGCCGTCGCGGTGCCGTGCGGTGACTCCTCAGTTCAAGCAGTAGCTAGCTTCACTCCGTCTTCTCTGTTCGAGTCCCCACTCAGTGAGCGAGACCCCGTTCTGAGGCGGTTGCGGTTGCGATTGGCTTCGGAGGAACTGACTCCCGCGGTCCTCAGTTACAGGGAGAACGAGGTCTCTCAGTTACCGATTCGACAACCCGTGCGCGAGACCCAGAACGGAGACCGACGGACGCTCCGTTCGTGACCAAAAACGCCGTCCGAGACCCACCTATCAGGTTCTAGAGGCGACGTGCTTATCACCCTCTAACCGCTAAAAACGTCCAATGAGCGACGGAGCGGCCGCGAGTTCTGCGGCCTTCGCACAGTTCGGCGAGCAGGTGCGGGCGGCGCTCTCCGAGCGCGGATTCTCGACGCCCACCGAGCCACAGCGCCGGGCGATTCCGCCGCTGGCACGCGGCGACGACGCGCTGGTCATCGCGCCCACCGGGACCGGGAAGACCGAGACGGCGATGTTGCCGGTGTTCGACGCCATTGCGGAGAATCAGGCCGAGAACGGTCCCCGGTTCGGCATCTCCGCGCTGTACGTCACGCCGCTGCGCGCCCTCAACCGCGACATGCGCCAGCGACTGGAGTGGTGGGGCGAGGAGTTGGACCTCCGGGTGGACGTGCGCCACGGCGACACCACCGACTACCAGCGCCAGAAGCAGGCCAACGACCCGCCGGACGTGCTGGTGACGACGCCCGAGACCCTGCAGGCGATGCTGACCGGGTCGAAGCTACGCACGGCCCTCGAAGACGTCCACCACGTCGTGATAGACGAGGTCCACGAACTCGCCAGCGCCAAGCGCGGCGCGCAGTTGACTATCGGACTCGAACGACTCCGCGAGTTGGCCGACGACTTCCAGCGCATCGGCCTGTCGGCGACCGTCGGCGACCCGGAGGAGGTCGGCCGGTTCCTGACCGGCGACCCCGCCGAGCGCGACGCCCCCGAAATCGTGGAAGTGGACGTGGGGAGCAAGGTCGAGTTCGAGGTCCGGGAGCCCGAAATCACCGAGGAGGACGAGCGACTCGCCGGCAGACTCGCCACCGAAGAGTCGATGGCGAGTCACGTCCGGGCGATTCTGGAAATCGTCGAGGACCACGACTCGACGCTGATATTCGTCAACACCCGACAGACCGCCGAGGCGCTCGGGTCGCGGTTCAAGGAGTTGGACGCGAACGTCGGCGTCCACCACGGGTCGCTGTCGAAGGAGGCCCGAATCGACGTGGAGGACCGATTCAAAGCCGGGAAGCTCGACGCCCTGCTCTGCACCTCCTCGATGGAACTCGGCATCGACGTGGGTCGCATCGACCACGTGGTCCAGTACTCCAGTCCCCGAGAGGTCGCACGCCTGCTCCAGCGCGTCGGGCGCGCGGGCCACCGGAGCGAGGAGGTCTCTCACGGCACGATAATCACCAAGCACCCCGACGACACCCTCGAAGCCCTCGCCATCGCCCGGCGCGCGAAGGCGGGCGACGTGGAGGACGCCGAGATTCACGACGGGAGCCTCGACACCGTGGCCAACCAGATAGTCGGGTTGGTGATGGACTTCGGCGACCTCTCGGCGATGCGGGCCTACGACATCGTCACGCGGGCCTACCCCTTCCGGGACCTCTCCGAGGAGGAGTTCAAGGCGGTCTGTCGCGAGTTGAAGAGCAACCGACTCGTCTGGCTCGACGAGGCCGAGGACCGACTGGAGAAGTCGAGCCAGACGTGGCAGTACTTCTACGCCAACCTCTCGATGATTCCCGACGAGCAGAAGTACACCGTCGAGGACATCGCGTCGGGGTCGCAGGTCGGCACGCTCGACGAGCGGTTCGTCGTCAACTTCGCCCAACCCGGCGAGATATTCGTCCAGCGCGGCGAGATGTGGCGCATCACCGAGGTGGACGACGACGAGGAGACCGTCAAGGTCTCGCCCATCGAGGACCCCGGCGGTGAGATTCCGTCGTGGGTCGGCGAGGAGATTCCGGTGCCCTACGACGTCGCGCAGGAGGTCGGCGAGATGCGCGCCGTGGCGGGTCCCCAGTTCGAGCGCGGCGCGCCCCGCGAGGGCGTCGCCAAGGAGTTCACGAACCGCTATCCCACGGACGAGTACACCGCGAGCGAGGCGCTCTCGCAACTGGACCGCCACGCCGAGGCCGACGCCCCGCTCCCGACCGCGGACCGAATCGTGGTCGAACACGCCGCTCGGACGGTCGTTCTCAACGCCTGTTTCGGCCACAAGGTCAACGAGACGCTCGGCCGGGTCCTCTCGTCGCTGGTCGGCCAGCGAACTGGGTCGTCGGTCGGACTGGAGGTGGACCCCTACCGCATCGAGTTGGACGTGCCCGCGAAGGTAAACGGACAGGAGGTCGCGGCGGTCCTCGAAGAGACCGACCCCGACCACGTCGAAGCCATCATCGAGTTGAGCCTCAAGCACTCGGACTCGCTCAAGTTCAAACTCTCGCAGGTCGCCGCCAAGTTCGGCGCGCTCCGGCGCTGGGAGGGCGGTGGCAGCGCGGGCGGCCCGCAGATGGACAGGCTGATGGCCGCCCTCGAAGAGACGCCGATGTACGACGAGGCGGTCCGGGAGGTGTTTCACGACGACCTCGCGGTCGAGCGGGCCAGCGAGGTCCTCCGCCGAATCCGGTCGGGCGACGTCGACGTCGTGACGACTGGCGGCCGCACCCCGGTCGGGTCGGGCGGCATCTCGTCAGGCCGGGAACTGCTCGCGCCCGAGAACGCCGACGCCAGCGTCATCCAGACGGTCAAGGACCGGATTCAGGACGACGAGGTCATCCTGCTCTGCCTCCACTGCGCGGACTGGAAGCGCAAGAAGCCGGTCCGGCGCGTCCGCGACCAGCCGAAGTGTCCCGAGTGCGGTTCGACCCGCGTCGCGGCGCTCAACCCGTGGGCCGACGAGGTGGTCAAGGCCGTGCGCTCGAACGACAAGGACGACGAGCAGGAGAAGATGACCCGGCGCGCCTACAAGGCCGCCAATCTGGTCCAGAGCCACGGCAAGCGGGCGGTCGTCGCGCTGGCGGCCCGCGGGGTCGGCCCGCAGAACGCGGCCCGCATCATCGCCAAACTCCGCGAGGACGAGGACGACTTCTACCGGGACATCCTCGCACAGGAGCGCCAGTACGCCCGCACCCAGTCGTTCTGGGACTGACCGGAAAGCCCCCGTTTCCCGCTCTTAACCCCCATTCTACGGTCGTAACCGGCGAGTGTCCGCTCGTTACGTGCTCCCAACTACGTGAACGGCCGATTCGCTATAAGACGCGACGTGATGCAGGTGCGGGCATGGCCGAGGACGGGAACTCACTACGACGACGCGACGTTCTCAGGGCCGGCGCGGCCGCGGGGGTCGTCGGACTCGGATGGGTCGCGAGCGGCGTCTCCGCGCAGGACCAGCGCACCCGGAACGCCTACAGTTACAGCCTCCAGAGCGGTGACCTGTTCCGGGTGTGGCTCCGACCGCAGGACTCGGGGGGGAAACGCCCGGACCGAGCCTATCCCGGCGGACTGCACTGGCGGTCAGTCCAGAGAGTACCAGATATTCATCGTCCGGGCGTACAGGGACGGAATCGACCTCGGATACGAGGGGCTGTTCGTGCCTTCGCAGGCAGTATCGAACCGGACGACCGAAACGACGACCACGACGACAGAGACGACTACGACGGAGACCACTGAGGAGACCGAGACCACCACGACGACCGAGGCCGCGCTTCAAGAGGAGACGACGACGGCGAACGAAACGGGGACACCTGCAAACGAGACGACGACGCCCGACGACGAAACGACGGCGAACGAGACGACCGTCCAAACGGAGACGACTGCTGCTGAAACGACTACGCAGGGTGAGTCCGGACTCCCCAGTATACAGGTCGGAAAGTGGTACCGCGTCACCTCCTCGATACGCTGCGATTCCCTGTTCCAACTGTCGCTCGAACCCGCCGAACCGCGCGACGGCGGTACTGGTGGCTGAGTACGGCTTCGAGGATTCACGCCGCACTCTGCTGTCGCTGTGGGCTACGCGTCCGTCCGACCGTCTCTCGTCCAGTACTCTCGGACCGGCCGGTTCGGGTACTTCCGGACCGGTGTTCTCTGCCGCCGAAATCAGGACTTTCCGCGAGGTAATCCCGACTGGTCTGCGGTAACGCGGGTTCCGCGTGTTCAAGCCGCGATGATTCGGGTAAACGGACGACCCGTACAAGACGCGACCTGCGCACAGAACCGTCGAAATCCACACCTCGCGAGTTCGGGACGACAATCACCGAGTGGACGGCGGTGCCGTCGAGAAAGAAGCGTTCAGAAGGCGGCGCTCCGTTCTCGGGTCGGCTACCGCGACTGGACGCTCGCGGGCAGCCACGCCCCGAGCAGTCCGGCGGTTCCGGTCGCCAGCGCGAACACCCAGACGGCCGTCAGTGCGAGCGAGGCGGCGACGACCGCCGTCTGTACCCACGTCGGCGGTTCCGAGAGTAATGCGTCGGTGACGACGACCATCCCGGCGTAACTCGCGGCGAACGGGAGCGCGAGGACGAGACCGAACGGCGCGAGGACGAGGTCGAGCCACCCCGGAACCGTCGTGACGAGCGTCGCGAGCAGGTAGGTCCCGGTCGCGGCCCCGAAGACGCCGAGGACCGCGAGCGTTCGGTCGGTCGGCCGGAACGCGAGTCTCGCGTACGGGTGGTGGCTCGCAAGCGCCGACGCGTCCGCGAACGCCAGAACGACGACTGCGGCGAGGTAGGCTCCGGCGAGTCCGACGAGAGCGTAGCCAGCGTGGGCCGCGTCGAGACACGGACGGGCCGACGGACACCCCATCGCGGCGTCCCGATAGACGAAGTACAGCGTCGGGACGGCGACCGCGAGGAGCGGGAGGACGAGACTCCGACGCGGGCGGAGGGCGGCGTACCAGTTCATAGCGTATCGTTGTGGGTGTGGAGAAATAAATCTGGGTCGCGGTCAGTACTCGACGAGTTTCGTCGCTGAGCCGTCGTGGTCGAGTTGGGAGCCGTTGTTCATGTCGTAGTAGTCGTCGTAGCCGTACCAGTTCGACGCGCCGTCGAAGACGTCCTCGATGGCTGCTTCGGCGTCGTCGAACGACGTGGCCTCGTGGGGGACCGAACTGTCGACGTGGGCCGACCCGGAGACGTAGCCCTCGAACTCCCACATCTTGAGATGGTTTCGGCCGAGGAAGCCGAAGGTACTCGTCGCGACGGACTTGTCCTGCTGCTCGAACTGGTTCGTCGCGCTGTTGTACGCGTAACGGTTGTACTGGACCACGTTGTCGGTCCACCCGTTGCTCGTCAGCACTCCGGCGACGTCGGCCGCGGACTGTTCGGAGATGACGTTCATCGGGGCCGCCGTCTCGTATCCACCGTCGACCGCCTCGTACTCCCAGACGCCGTAGGGATGGTCCTCCTCGTCGGGGTCGCGGGCCTGAACGCTGACTCCGCCGGTCTTCCGGTAGTGGGCCTTCCACTCGTCCTCCTTCGCGTAGTAGGTGTCCCACGGTCGCTTCTCGGTCCGCGTGTCTCGGAGCGGCAGGTCGTCCTGTTTGGCCTTCGGCCGGTCGAACGTCTCGGTCTTAGTCAGCACCGGCGGGGTGATGCCGTAGCGCCGCCGGAGGTCGTCGCTTATCTTCCGTTTCGTGACGGTCACGCTGTCGGGTCGAATCTTGGTCTTGACGATTTCACGACCGGTCACGCGGAATTTTTCGGGGACCGCCGGACCGGACGCCGCCGTGCCGGACTCCGACAGCAGGGGGAGACCGAGAGCGCCGAGACCCAGCGAGACGATGCCGTTCATGAACTGTCGTCGAGTACCGTCGTTCGAGGGACGGTCGGGGGAGTCGTCTGTCATACCTCGGATAGTTCGGTTAAGCTGGCATACAATAAATTATTCTATTAGGGATATTTAATTGAACTACTCCTACTGGAGTCTGTGTGGACTCTATCCGGCTACGTATCCGCCGGTAGCAACCGCTCCCGAACGCAGTCGGACGCCTCCTCAGTAGGCACTACACCCCCGAGCAGATGCGAGTGACGAGGCTACAGGAGAGAGTAGGAGGAAGAGAGAATCGGAATACTACCGCACGTCACCGGCGAGTCGTCTCGAAAAACAGTTCGCCGTAACCGTCGACGCGAACGGGCCGGGTGGTCGCCGACTCTCAACTACTCGTCTCGGTCGTCGTCCACCACTCGACGAGTTCGGCGGTTCGCTCGCGCTCCTGTTCCATCTGGTGGCGCGGCGACTCGCGCTCCTTGTCGTCGAGGGCGTTGCGCTCGACGATGTCGGCGGCGTTCTTGAAGGCGGCCTGCGCACCGTACTCCTCGCCGGTCCCGGAGAACAACCCTTCGTCGGTGAACAGTCGTATCGTGCATCGGACGAACGGCGTCCCCCGATGCTGCTCCTTGTGCTTGTGGAAGCGGACGTTCGCTTCGAGGATGTCCATGTCCTTGTACTTCCCGTCGATTTCGTCGATTCGCTCGACTATCTCCTCGCGCGAGAGGACGTCCAGCAGGTCCACGCCGAACACCTGCACGTCGGAGCGCTGCTCTTGGTCGCCGGTCCACGTCAGCGCCCGGAGCAGGTCGGTAATCGTCACGATGCCCGCGGGCGATTCGAACTCCTCCGGGACGACGATGAGCGACGAGTAGCCGTGGTCCTGCATCTTCGCGAACGCCTCGTCGAGTCCGGCGTCGAGCGGAATCGTGGCCGCGGGCGAGTTCATCACGTCGCGGGCGGGCAGGTTGGTCATCGTCGCCTCCAACCCCGACCGCTCGCCCCAACCGCCGTGGGTGCGACCCTGACTCTTCGAGACGCCGCCGCCGAACGAGTCGGTGGCGTTGTTGTTGCCGCCCTGTTCCTGTGTCATCTTCCGAGTCGTGAAGTCCACGAGGTCGTAGAGGCTTATCATCCCGACCGCGTCGGTGCCGTCGATGACCGGGACGCGGGTGAACTTGTGTGTCCGAATCGTGTGGATGACCTTCCCGAGGACGGTGTCGGGTTCGACCGACACCACGTCCTCGGTGTACACGTCCGACACGTCGAGGGCACCGAGGTTGTCCTGCACCATCTCCAGCAGGTCCTTCGCGTTGACGACGCCCCGCAGGACGCCGTCGTCGTCGAGAACCGGGAGCATCTTGACCTGCCCCTCGACCATCAACCGCGCGGTCTCGCGCACGTCCTCGTCTCTGGCCACCGTCGGCGGGTGGCGCACCACCGACCGGACCTTCGCCTCGGGGTCGTGGTGCGAACTCACGAGGTCCTTGCGGGTGACGATGCCCTCGAACTTGTCGCTCTCGCCCCGGACGACGATGGCCTCCAACGTCTGGTCACCGTCGAAGATGCCCCGAATCTTCCCCAGTCGGGTGCCCGGGTTCACGTCCACGTACTCGGTCGTAACGGCGTCGGCGATATCCATGGATTCCCCACCTACCCGTGGTAGTGTCCAGTCGGGTTTGAACTTTCTTGCCGACGTGGCGACCTATCCCGTGGCTGACCGGCGTCACTCCAGCGTCGGGCGAATCTTTTCGACCGCGGCGTCGAAGTGCTTCCGCTGAATCCGAATCTCGTCGGCGTTCTGGTCGGCCTGCTCGACGCCCCACGCCTCGGCCGCCTCTCGAATCGCTCGCATCGAGGCGTCCCTGACGACCGACTCCAAGTCCGCGCCCGTGTACCCCTCCAACTCCGCGGCCAACTCGTCCAGACTCACGTCGTCACCGAGGGGTTTGTCGTCGGCGTGGACCGACAGAATCGCCCGGCGGCCCTCCTCGTCGGGCGCGGGCACCTCGATGTGCTCTTCGAGTCGCCCGGGTCGCAGGAGCGCGCGGTCGAGTGCGTCCCGTCGGTTAGTCGCGGCCAGCACTATCAGGTTCGGATTCTCGGCGAGACCGTCCATCTCGGTCAGGAGTTGGGAGACCACGCGCTCGGACACCTCCGCGCCGCCGCCCATCCCGGAGCCGCGTTCGCCCGCGATGGAGTCTATCTCGTCGAAGAACACGATGGCCGGGGCGGCCTGCCGAGCGCGGTCGAATATCTCCCGGACCGTCTTCTCGGACTCGCCGACGTAGCGGTCGAGCAGTTCCGGCCCGTCCACGTGGATGAAGTTCACGTCGCTCTCGCCCGCCAGCGCCCGCGCGAGCAGGGTCTTGCCGGTCCCCGGCGGGCCGTAGAGCAGGATGCCCGAGGGCGGTTCGGTGTTGGTCTTGTCGAAGAGGTTGCGGTACGCCAGCGGCCACTCGACCGCCTCGGTCAGCGTCTGTTTCGCCTCCTCCAGATTCCCGACCGCGTCGAACCCGATTTCGGGCGACTCGGCGACGAACTCGCGCATCGCCGAGGGGTCCACCGAGGCCATCGCGGTCTCGAAGTCCTCGCGGGTGACCTCCACCTCCATCAGCGCCGCGTCGTCGGCCCCGGCGTCGCGTGCCCGCCGGAGCGCGGCCATCGCCGCCTCGGTCGAGAGCGCGTGGAGGTCCGCGCCGACGAACCCGTGCGTGGAGGCCGCGAGTCGGTCCACGTCCACGTCGTCGGCCAGCGGCATCCCGCGGGTGTGGACGTCCAGAATCTCGCGGCGTCCGGCCTCGCCGGGCACGCCGATTTCGATTTCGCGGTCGAACCGACCGCCCCGCCGGAGCGCGGGGTCGATGGAGTCCACCCGGTTGGTCGCGCCGATGACCACGACCTGTCCGCGAGATTCGAGACCGTCCATCAGCGAGAGCAACTGGGCGACCACGCGGTTCTCCACGTCGCTCTCCTCGTCGCGTTCGCCCGCGATGGCGTCTATCTCGTCGAAGAACACGATGGTCGGGGCCTCGTCGCGGGCGGTCTCGAACACCTCGCGCAGACGCTCTTCGCTCTCGCCCTTGTACTTCGACATAATCTCCGGTCCCGACACCGTGACGAAGTGGGCGTCCACCTCGTTGGCGACCGCCTTGGCTATCATCGTCTTGCCGGTTCCCGGCGGGCCGTAGAGCAGGACGCCCTTCGGCGGGTCGATGCCGAGTCGCCGGAAGAGTTGGGGGTTCGACAGCGGGAGTTCGACCATCTCCCGGACGCGCTCCAGTTCGTCTTCGAGACCGCCGATGTCCTCGTAGGTCGCGCCCGTGGGTTCCGCGGGGGTGCCGTCTCCCTCGCCGCCGACGGGAATCGAGACGCCGGACTCCGACCCAGCGCGACTCCCTCCGGTCGCACCCGACTCGGCCCCGCCCGACCCGGACGCCATCGCCACCGTCACGTCGGTGTCGTCGGTCACGCGGACCACCCCGTCGGGGTCGGTCGCGCCGACGCGGAACGTTCCGGCGTCGCCGAGGCGTTCGAGGCGAACCCGCTCGCCCTCCTTGAGCGGCCGGTCCTGCAGGGTGCGCTTGAGCGCCGATTCGAGCGTGTCGCGGTCGTCCTCGTCGAACTGAGCGGTCGGCGCGAACGTCACCGACTCGGCGTCGGCGACCGAAATCTGGCGCACCGTCACCGCGTCGCCGATGCTCACTCCGGCGTTGGCCCGCGTCTCGCCGTCTATCCGGACGGTCCCGGCCTGCGCGTCGCTCCCGGCGGGCCACACCTTGACGACGGTATCGCGCTCGCCCTCCACGACCACTGTGTCGCCGCTCAGGACGCCCAACGCCGACCGGGCCGACTCGGGGACGCGAGCGATACCCCGGCCGGCGTCGCGCTTCTCCGCGCCCTGTACGGTTAGCTCGACTGCGGCGGAACCCTTCGCGTTCATGTCAGTCTCTCGTAGCTCGTGCGTATTGAGGGTTCCCCTGTCGGGTGCCGGCCGACGCGTCCCGCGACCAGCGAACCGCTACCGAGCGACGACTCGGGACAACTGATTTGGTCGCCGACACTGTATCACCCTAACATGGTCGTCAAAACCGAGCGCGACGAGATGACGTGGTACAAGTGCGAGGGGTGTGGGATGATGTTCGACGACGCCGAGGACGCCAAGCAACACGAGGCGAACTGCGACCACGAGGACCCCTCCTACATCCAGTGACCCGGAGTTCACGGCGGCCGACGCGGACGAGATGTCCCTCTCGCTAACGGGGCAGTTGGTCTGTTTTCGACGGACCGTCTGTTCGGACGTCACGAAGTGCGTCGCCTCGCCCGTCGAGTGCCGTTCGCTCGGCGACCGGTATCCCGAACTACAACCCCGCGCGCTCGCGGTGGTCGGCCGCGAGTTCCCTCGCTTCGGCCTCCGTCTGGCAGGTCTCCCACCGGACCTGGTCGCCGGACCCGTACGCCAGCGCGTCCTTGAGTTCGTCGCGCAGGACGCCCGCGCCGACTTCGAGCACGTCGCCGTCCTCGCCGAGTTCGTAGACGCCGTACTGCTCGGGCGCGGACCCGACCGTCCCGCGACTCAGCGACTGCCAGCGTCTCTGGAGTGGCATGGTGAGTCGGTCCCGTCAATCCTCGTTGACTATCTCGTAGGAGTTCTCGCCGAGTTCGTCCTCCTCGAAGACGAACACCCGGCCGCGCGCGGTCTCGGGGTCGGCCTCCACCTCGATGGCGTAGCCGTCCACGCGCACCGTGACGCCGGGGAACAGTTCCTCCTCCTCGCCCGATTCGAGCATCACTCGACCGACGCCGGTCGATTCGAGGATGTCGTCGTGGGTGTTGCGGTCGTTGACGTACATCATCACGCCCTCGGTTTCGGTCGGGTCCGTCACGAGAATCTGGACCAGTTTACCGGGCTGGGTCCGGAGCGTCCCGGACTCCTTGGTCGGAACGCCGCGGTAGTAGGTCTCCCGGCCGTCGGTGTACTCCACGACGATGCCGTCCTCGGCCAACTCGACGCCGAGGGTGTCGGGGGCCACGTCGTTGCGTGCGCTCATGGTCGGATTTTCGTTCGGGTCGGGGAAAAGGGGTGTGTTTCGGGGAGCCCACTGGGTTGACTGGGCGGTAGGGGCACAAAGATTGAACTCCGTACGTGGCTAGTCAACTTGAGGGGCTATGGGGTCGAAGATTACGCTGACGAACCTGAAGAGGATTCTCCGGAATCCTCGCGTGCTACTTGGGGAACTCGGGTGGCAAGTGACCAAGGTCAATCGGAAACTATCCGAAAAGAACGGTGTCCGCGTCATGGACCAGGACTGGGACACGCTGGTTCTCCTTGACGGGTGCCGGTTCGATACGTTCCGGGCGTGCAGTTGGTTGAACGGTCATCTATCCGCAGCGTCGTCGCTAGGGAGCCACAGCACCGAGTTCATCGAACGCAACTTCTCGGACGGTCAGTACCACGACACGGTGTACGTCTCGGCGAACCCGCACGTGGAGTCGCTCAAGGGGAGCGGGATATTCCACGACATCGTCGACGTGTTCGACTGGGGGTGGGACGAGGAGTTACGGACCGTGCCGCCCGAGACGATGGCCGAGGCGACCGTAGACGCCGCGGAGCGGTACCCGCACAAGCGTATCATCAGCCACTTCATGCAACCCCACACGCCGTTCATCGGCGAGACCGGACGGCGAATCACTCACGCCGGTCTCACCGGCGGGAACAGGGAGTCACCGATGGACGACGGGTCCGACCTCTCGCTCTGGATGCGACTGCGCTATCGGCTCTCGTCCGAAGATTTCGAGACGATTCGCGAGGCCTACGAGGAGAACCTCGAACTCGCACTCCCCCACGTCCAGCGCATTCAGGACACCGTCGCGGGGAAAGTCGTCGTCTCGGCCGACCACGGCAACATGTTCGGCGAGCGCATGCGCCCCATTCCGGCGAAGATGTGGGGACACCCGCCGGGTCTCACCCATCCGTCGCTCGTCCGAGTTCCGTGGTTGACCATGCCCCACGAGTCCCGCAGAGAGACGAGAGCGGACCCGCCGAGAGAAGCGGTAGCGATGATGGAGAACTCCGAAATGGACGACCGCCTCCGGGCGCTAGGGTACAAATAGGCTGACGAACGGAGAGGGACGAGCGGCGGACCCGAGTTCTCCGATACCACTCCCCTCGTCCGGTGAGGCGATTGCACGAACCACCAGCGTCAATACGCACCGCGAGAGAGTCCCGAGCATGGACGGCCGCGCGTCTGCGTTCGCGGCGGGGACGGTACTGAACGCCCTCGCCTGCGGCAAGGGGTCGGCGTTCGCCATCGACGCCGAGACGACCGCCGAGGTCGAACTCGACGACTCGGGCGTCGTGACCGGCGAGGTCGCGGAAGACCCCGACGCCGACACGGCTCTGATAGAGCGGTGCATCGAACTCGTCGTCGCGGAGTACGCGGCGGACGCGCCCGACGCCGACGGAATTTCGGGCGGCCACGTTCGGACCGAGAGCGAAGTGCCGATGGCGGCCGGACTCAAGAGTTCCAGCGCGGCCGCGAACGCGACGGTACTGGCCGCGCTCGACGCGCTCGGAGTCGCCGAGGAGGTGTCCCGCGAGGACGCCTGTCGACTTGGCGTGCGGGCGGCCCGCGACGCCGGTGTGACCGTCACGGGCGCGTTCGACGACGCCAGCGCGAGCATGCTCGGGGGCGTCACCGTCACCGACAACCGGACCGACGAACTGCTCGCGCGCGACCCCGTCGAGTGGGACGTGTTGGTCTGGACGCCGCCCGAGCAGGCCTTCAGCGCCGATGCCGACGTCGCGCGGTGCGAGCGACTCGCGCCCGTCGCCGAACTGGTCGCCGACCTCGCGCTCGACGGTCGCTACGCCGACGCGATGACGGTCAACGGGTTCGCCTTCACGGCGGCGCTCGGGTTCTCCGCCGACCCGATGGTGGAGGCGCTCCCCGACGTGCGCGGCGTCTCGCTGTCGGGGACCGGCCCGAGTTTCGTCGCGGTCGGCGAGCGCGCGGTGCTAGAACAGGTTCGAGACAGATGGAGTCAACGAGAGGGTACCACATGGCTGACGACGACACAGAACGACCCCGCCCGGACGAGATGAACCTCGCGGAACTCCGCGAGGAGATAGAGAGCATCGACCGCGAGATAGTCGAACTCATCGCCCGCCGGACCTACGTGGCCGAGACGGTCGCGCAGGTCAAAGACGAGCGAGACATGCCGACGACCGACGAGGACCAAGAGCAGCGCGTGATGGACCGCGCGGGCGAGAACGCCGAGCAGTTCGACGTGGACGCGAACTTGGTGAAAGCGATTTTCAGACTGTTGATAGAACTGAACAAGGTGGAACAACGAGAGAGTAGGTAGCCTGAGTCGGGCGTTTCAAGGCCTTCTACCGCCGGTAGATTCGTCGATTCTTCTTTCGGCAGTCGCTCTGTAAACGATGTATAATGCAAGACTACTCTCGGTGGCTGGCGATGTCCACCAATACGACGACCGACATGAATTGTGAAGCGCACGCTCATGTACTTCCATCTCAACCAAACCACAGTATCAGGAAAGGGATGGAAATTATCCTTTATACGGCCGACAACCACCCAACCCCGCCTGGGCGCCAAATCACGTTCGAGATTCCGGAACGTCAGCAGTCAACGAGTACTACGTTCGAGGACGCAACGAACGTCACCCACACCGTTTCAATCCTCGTGTTTGGTCCGTACTGTCTCAACCCATTCTGACTTCTGAGCGACTGTTGTCCCATACCCTGATGCCGTGATACGGATTGTGTGCGTGGCCACGTACTGGGGTTGGTCAAGGGTGCGATTATGACGATAGATGTCCGCTTTGAGCGTGAACTCGCGGAGTCGGCCCTGTTCATCGACAACGAGTGACGCTGTGATGTTCGTGTAGTCCTCAGACGGGATTTCACGCAGTCGCAGGTTGCTCTTCGCTGGGACTGTGATGTTGGTAGCGGTATACCTTACGTACCCTGTTTGCAAGCCTGCATAGGTGAAGTTCATCACCTCGATGAACGAAAAGGCGGTGTCGTCCTCTCCAATCCGTGGATTCGCGTATGCCGACACGTTCCGCCGTGGCGCCTCTATCCCAAACTTATGGTCTTCATCATCATGGGATTGATAAATCATATCGTCGATTGAGGCATTGTAGTAGCCCTCGTATTCTTCCTCTCCAGTAACTACTTTCCGCAGCGTCTGGTTGCCAAACTCAAGCCAATACGTCTCCGTTGTGCTTCTGTTCTCTTCGTACGCACCATCCCGTCCTTGGGTTTCAGTGACGGCAGTATGCACCGTGACTGTCATCGACCCACTGTTTTCCGCGTGTTGACTATGCTGAGTTTCTGCAATCGATGCATTCACGTTTGTTTTCGTATACCCCTCCGGGAATATTGGGGTGGCGGTGGTACTAGGGTGGGACGTACTGTTGGGTCTAGTGGAGAGAGTCCCTTGACAACCAGCAAGGAGAAGCATACCTGCCAGAAGAATTGGAAGCTTTTCACTCATTTATATGTTATAATCGTGTATGTTCCACTTATGTAGAACCTATGGGTCTGAACGGGGTTCGCATTGTTAGCAGGGTGAGCGACTCCATCCTCACCGATTTCACGGAAGACGAAGAAGTGACCGAAGGAAAATCAAATCACATAAACTAATTTAGTTTTTGCTAGGGTTTGAATCAGTCGTTGGTATACCCCCACGCTTCGTTTATAATTGAGCGCGATACAGCCATTGCCCGGTTGATTCTAAAGAGATTCCTGAAAATTCGAGGGAGAATCCATACGGGACTTCAGCTACTTGAACGAGGTGGAGCGACGAGAGAGTCGATAGCAGGTAACTATCCAAGTTCTCCGAACTCTCCTCTCTACCGATTGGTCGAAGGTTGGGGCAGTTCACGCAGTAGGCAGAACTGTGAGACGTTCCACTGGACTCATTGCCGTTCTTGGAGGGGCGATTATTAGTAACCTTAGCAACAACTATACCGTATGGCATTCCAGTCCGACCGACTTCACGACCTGATTCTCGGTGTGGAGCGGTCAAGGTCACGACGGGCACTCGCTCTAGGAGGCGTGTTTCTCATCGCCGGTCTGACGTTGGAGTACCTTCTCTTCGTCACGAAGTTCGAGAACGGGGTCGTCGAGGTGCTACACGAGGTGTTCCTCCTCAATGAATACGTACCTAATTGGCACGCGACCGGTGCGTTCTTCGTTATCGGCCTCGCCGCACTTCACGCCTATCTGAACGAAGGGTACCTCCCGAGCGTACTCCTTGGATGGAGCCTCGTCTACGGAAACGTCATCTGGACGATTGGGTCTCTCCAGAGAATTGAGAACTACTACCTCGACCCCGTTGCGGCGTTCGGACGCACGTTCCCCGAAGCCGTCGTCCTCGCCACGCTCGGGTTCGTTATCGGTATCGGTCTCCGTCAAGCGCGGAAGCGTCGGCGAGACCACGCTATACCGCAGTCAGACCAAGCAGAGGCTCACTCTACCGGTTGAATTTTCGGAGGGAAACGATACCATCACAGCGGCCGGACTCGGCCAGCAATAAGTACGTGTCTACTATTCGTTCGTAGGAGTCGTCACGAGCGGGTCGTAAGCGGTAACGTAGACGAAATCTGTAACGTCGGTCCGGAGCCTGAACGAGGCGAACAACGAAAGAGCGAGTAACGATTAAAGTTCACGGACCTGTTCTAATTGTACTCCCCGGTTCGGTGGCTGTGACTCTCTCTACCTCCTGAAAGGTGACCCTCTCTCCTCCAATCCAGTCGAGCGGGACGGAGTCAGTTCCGGTTGCTCCCAACGTGGACTCGTCTCCGTACAACGGGCCGACACCTTCGCTTCGAGAAGGGGCCGATACCTCGCCGGTCCAGTCCCAAAGTCGTCGAGGGAGCGGACCATCGAGAGCGGTTCGGCGCACGTCGTAGTCAGAGACGCTGGGCGATTCGTGCGCCAACACGCATCAATCGGTCGCGCTCCGTCGGCGTGAACTCGTACGGCTCAAGTTTGGCGATTCCGAGGGTTCCTTCGAGCGTGCCGCTCAACCCGATAATCGGAGCGGCGATGGACCCTTCCAACATCGTCTCGCGCGCACCGGGTTCGACGACGCCGGAGTCGTCGGTCTGTAGGTTGCATACCTGCACCGGTTCCCGACGCTCGGCCGCCAGCCCCGCCATGCCTTTGCCGAACGGAATCGTCTCGATTTCGGCGACGACGGTATCCGGGATTCCCTCCTGAGCCACGAGCGTCAGTTCGTCGCCCTCCGCCCGATGGAGGGTCCCCGAGGTGCAGTCGAACTCCTCCAAAACGTCGCGCAGAAGCGCCGTCGGGGTCTCGTCGTTCCGCCGCGTCATAGCACGTCGTTCTCCGGTTTCGTGGACGGTCGGTACTGCACGAGTCTCCTCTCACCGTTCAGTAGGCTGTCGGGGTGACTCTCCAAACCACTCCGGTTTCCCGGTCCCATTCGACCGGGAGGTGTCCTTGCGCGATTCGGGCGCGGTTGATTCGTTGGACGCCGAAGTCCACGATGTACATAGCGCCGTCGGGTCCGAACTTCACGTCGTACGGTCGCTCGAGTCCCTCGCCGACTCGGCCTTGCTTCGATGCTGGCCCCGGCTTTGCATTCTGGACGAACGCCCGCACGTCCTGTCTCCCCTCGCCGTCAGTGTCGATGACGGCGATTCGACACCCCGCCGGCTTGTCTCGGAGTGGGTTCGTGGTCCACGAGAGGTCGCCGTACTCGGGGACGAACAGTTGACCGGCGTACTCGTCCCAAGACGAGGGCGCGACGTCCGGTTTCGACGGTGACGCGTTCACCTCGTGCAGGCCGGCAACGAGCGACTCGTCCGGCTGTTCCAGACCACTTGCCTCGTGGTCGATGAGAAAAGACAGCTCTTGGGGCTGTCGTTCGCCGTCGATGTACGGTTGGGCAATCGTGGAGTTGGTGGGTTGGTATTTCGGACTCGTGACGGGGTCCATGTTGGCCGTGAAATCCGGCCAGCCGTACCACGCGCCCTCTCGGACCCGGTAGGTGGCGTCGTAATTGTCCACGATAGGCCGCCCGGGAGCGTTGTCGTACCCGTTTTCGGCGACGAACATCTCGCCTCGCTCGTTCCACGCGATGCCGACTGCATTACGTAGGCCCCACACGAGGGGTTCGACGGTAGCTTCCGCGTCTTGGGGGTCGAACGCGAGGATGGAGCCGCCGCACTTATCGCGGCCTTCGATTACCTGACCGGGTTCCGTTTCGGTCCCGAACGGGACGAACGCTCCCGTCAGCGCGGTTCCCGATTCCCCGTCTCGGAAGTCGGGAAGTTCGATGTTCACGCCTCTGAGGACGATGTCCTCCGCTACGGTCGGGTGGCCGTCCGGGGCTTTCTGCACGAACGGAATCATGACTTGGTCCATGAACCCGGAGTTGCCCGCGATGCCGGAGCAGACGTACATCTGTCCGCCGCTGTCCACTCGAATGTCGTTGAGCTGATGGTCCGACTTGGCGTCGACGATGCCGCCGAGAATCGGCGTGCGCTCCCCGTCCAGCGTCACCTTGGACACCGCTCCGGACAGGTCCTCCTCGCGGTGCGTGATGTAGAAGGCGTCGTCGTGCCAAGTCATCCCCGAGATGGCGGGATAAATCTCGTCGTCCAGGTTGACCACCTCCGTCACCTCCCCGTCTTCTAGAAGGAGTATTCGCGCCGACGCGTCGTCCTCGTCGAGAAATGCTCCGCCTGCTTCAGCCACGTACATGCTCCCCTCGTCGTCCCAAGCGACGGAGGTGGGGTACGTGAGACCGTCCGCTACTTTTTCGATTTCGTACCCGCCCGGAAGCCGAATCATGGGGAAGCGTGAGGAGGAGTCGAGACGCCAACTGTCCCTCCGGTGGCGTATCGCCTCACGTTGCTCCGAGAGCATCGTCGAACCGACACTGAGACCGCCAGCCATTGCTTTCCGGGCCAGACCGCGAGATGGTTGTTCTTTCATTCTGGTTCTCCCTTGCTGGGAGACGATTGTCGTTATCTACGCGATTAACCCTTGTTGCCAATTATCATCACCCGAAAGACGACAGTCAGCGCCCGTGGTAGGGCCGCGATTCCCTGCGCTGCTCACAGAGTACCACGCTGGCGACAGTAGAGCGGCGTCCAGAGAACCGATTGACTCCACGCGAGTATGATGCTGCGGCGGTGGACGGGAAGCGGAAAACCGTCCTAACCGCGAACCACGAGCGGAGACGAACGAGGTTGAGCAACGAGGGACAGGATAGCGTTGTCCGAGAATCTATCCGAAACGGTTCCTCAGCAGTCGAATACGAGCGGGGGGAACTGAAGTCCCTGTGTAAATACAGACCAGATACCTTCGTACTCAGACAGTAGCTTATACAGTTTTGTCTCCACGTGATTGCGTATGGCCGCTGACCTCACGCTTCGCGCTGCGACGGTCGCCGAGACGGAGGCAATCTTCGTCGTTCACGTCGCGGCTATCGTCGCTCACGGACCGTCTGCCTACACCGACAAACAGGTTGCGGCGTGGGCAGCAAAGGCAGAGGGGACCGAGAGATATGTAGACGCCATCGAGGACCCTTCGACCGAACTCGTCGTCGCGGAGTCCGGTGATTGCGTCGTCGGATTCGGTGAACTCGACGTGGAAAACGGTGGCGTCGAGGCTGTCTTCGTCGACCCGGAGCGTAACGGAGAAGGCATCGGTTCGTCAATACTGAACCACTTCGAGCAGCGACTGCGGAACGAGGGGTTCGACGTCGTTCGTCTGCGGGCCGTTCTCAACGCCGTCGGCTTCTACGAACGGCAGGGGTACGAGCGAGTGGAGCGCGTGACGACTACGACTACCAACGACGTCGATGTAGATTCGGTGCGGATGGAGAAACCGCTCTAATATCGACACTCTCGCCGCCGGACCCGCGGCCCGCTACCGCTGTTCGGGTTGCACGGAGCGCCGGGGAGTCGCGGCCGAGTCGGGCGCGGAGTCGTGGTAGAACGAGAGGAGTTCTTCGAGGAGTACCGCGTCCCGGTCGTGGGGGTCGTAGTGGTGGTCGATGAAGTCCTCGGCGTCTTGGACGTTGCCCCGGAGCGCGTGCTTCCGGATGAACAGGACGGATTCGAGGAACGAGATACCGTCGCCCTCCGAGGGACCCGCCGAGTCGCGGATGAGTTGGGCTTCGAGTTCCTCGAAGTCCAGCGTCTCGGGTTCGAATTCGGGGTCGAGTTGCGCGAGGACGTACTCCGAGCAGAAGCGGTGGAACTCGGATTTGCTCTCCACGACGCCGTCATCGACGAGTGCTTCGATTTCCTCGACCACGGGTTCGGGAAATCGAACGGTACTCTTGACCATGTGACTTTGTTCACAGTACCGTCAAATAAACCTTGCTCACAACTGTCTCGTTCGCTCGAAATCGGTACGAGACCGTCGCAGGACTCGGTAGCGCGACTATCGAGTTCCGTCCCGTCGTCACGACTGCGCGAACCGACCCATACTTCCTTGGTAATCGATAATGTAGTTTCTGCATGGCCACTTGTGAGGAGTGCGGCGAGAAACTGGTCGGGGAACGGGGGTGTTCGTACTGTCAGGGCACCTTCTGCCAGCACCACCAACTCCCGGAGAAACACGACTGTCCCGGCGTCAAGAATCTGGACCAGACCGGCCACCGGTTCGACAGCGGGTTCGACGCGTCGGAGTAGACCGGGTCGGGGACCGGGGGCCTGCGGCGTCTGGTGACGACCCGTCGGGGTCCCCGGCGCTCAGAACTGCTCGGCGAGTTCGTCCAGCGCGTCGTGATGCTCGGTCGTGTGGGGAGCGGTCAGCGGTGAGACGCTAATTTTGCCCTCGTAGACCGCCCGGCGGTCGGTGCCCTCCGGGTCGGGCAGGTTGTCGTCCTCCATCTGGCCCCACGTGTTGTCGTGGAGCGTGACCACGCCGTCCTCCTCTGTGGCGTCCATGTCGTAGACGTGCGAGGGTCGCGTGACGACCATCGGGGTTCGCTGGTCGGTGTCCACCACGCCGCCCCCACTGTCTTCGACCGCGCTCGCCTCCGAGGGGAGCGGCGCGTTGACGTTGAGGTACTCGGCGTTCTCGAAGACGCCCGCGTCGGGGGCGCGCTCGACGAGGTAGCGGACCGCCTCGGCGACCTCGGCGTACTCTTCGGGTTCGGTGTCGCGAGGCCACTCGCTCTGGGGGACGTGAAGCGACGCCGCGATGGCCGGCACACCGAAGAAGGCGGCCTCGACCGCGGCGCTGACGGTCCCCGAGCGACCGAGGACGTACGCGCCGATGTTCGCGCCCTCGTTGCATCCCGAGACCACGATGTCGGGGTAGGGACCGAGTTCGGCGAGTCCGGCGACCACGCAGTCGGAGGGCGTCCCCTCCACGGCGTAGCCGAGTTCGTGTTCGCGGACGGGGACCTCGTAGGTCATCGCCCGGCCGACCGCGCTCTGGTCGTCGGCGGGCGCGACGGTAGTGACGTTGCCGACCGCCGAGAGGGCGTCGTAGAGGGCGCGGATACCGGGGCTGTCTATCCCGTCGTCGTTCGTCAACAGGATTTCGCGGTCGTCGCTCATGGTCGCAACGTTACGGTGGATGGTCAAAAGTCCTACCGCTCCGGGCGGCCGACCGCGCGGCGCTGCACGTCGTCAGTCGGCCGTCGGGTCCGCGACCCGGCCGAGGAACAGCGGTGCGTTCGTGGGCCGGTGGCGAATCACGAACAGGAACGGCCGGTCGGCCGCGAACGTCGCCGGGTTCAGGGCCGCCGACGTGAACTCGGCTTCGACACCGGTAGCCGCGGCCGCCTCGGTCCCCTGCTCGTCCACACCGACGTAGGCCTCGTGGACGACCGACCCCAACTTCAGGTTCGCGTCGGCGTCGCCCTCGGCCATTCCGTCGAGGTTCGCCTCGCGGGTGAACGCGGTCGTCATCCCCATCGCCTCCAGTCGCTTGCTCAGTTCGAGACTCGACCGGAACTCGAATCTGGGGAGTCGGACCTCCACCTCTCGGCTCTCTGTCGCGTCGAGCAGTTCCCCGAGGCGGTCGGCGTCGAGGCCGCGCTCGAACTCGCGGAACCCGTCGCGGGGCGGTAGGAGGAGGGTCATGTCCGCGTCTTCGCCCGCGTAGGGGAGTTCCAGAACCTTCACCCCGTCCACCTCGGCGAACGGGAACCGCTCGCTCTGGTGCATCGTCGGCACTTCGACGTTCGTTCCGTCGAGCGTCGTGAACTCCTTGGGTTCGGTGCTCCCTTCGTCGAACGTCTCGGCCCAGTTCGCCCGGAAGTAGACCGCGTTGGCGAGGACGAGTCGGGTCCTGTGGTCGATAGTCCCCTCCGGAAACAGTTCGGGTATCTTCTCGCGGGTGCGCTCGGCGACCCACCCGTTGATGGCCCGCCGCGCTTCGTCCGGGTGCTCGGCGAAGTCCACCCGACCGAGACCCGCGCCGTAGTGACGCTCCAGCGTCCCGAGGAACGCCTCGCGGAAGGGGAACGCCGCCTGCCCCCAGAGCGCGTTCGCACCGACGAACCAGAAGGGAGCGCCGTCCTCGCCTTCGGTCTCGGTCGCGTCGTCCGTCGTCTCCGTCTCGGCAGTGGTCGTCTGGGGTGCCGATTCGTCGGCGTCGCCGAGCGGGAGGTCCGCGCGCAGGGCGGCGACCGACCGGTGGAGGTCCTCGCCGGTCGGGGCGAATCGCAGCGTCTCGGCCACGTTCGTCCGGGTCTCGCCGCGCGCCCCGGCGTAGGTCATGGCGAGCGCGACGCCGAGGCTGTAGGGCGAGACGAACCGATTCTCGGTCGGCGCGTCGTCGGCGAGGCGGTCGAGCAGCGCGAGACCGAAGTCGATATTTCCGGCGACGTAGCTCTCGGTCGGTGCGTCCACGCCTTCGGGAACGCTCGTCTCGGGGACGCTCACGGGGTCCGGGGCGGTCCCCGCCGTCGGGGCGGAGTCCGCCGAGACACACCCGGCGAGACCGGCGGCCCCGATACCAGCGAGCGATGCGAGGAGGTTGCGGCGGTCCATGTACGCCGAGAGGACCGACGGGGTTGAGTATCTTGTCGAGAGTGAAACCGGCGTTTCACCTATCACTCGGAACCGGCACACCATCACGAAGGTGATTCTCGACTGGTGCGCGCTCTGTACGGCCGCCGACTTGGCGCTCCGTGCAGTTCGTCAGTTCCGCGCGGGGTGGTCGTCGGCCAGTCGCGTCCGGCCTTCCTCCTCGAAGAGGTTCTCCCGGAGTGTCTCGCCCTCGTAGCCCTCGCGGACGAGATCGCGCTCGCGGAGTTCCGGCACCACCATGTCCACGAAGTCCCGGAGCGTTCCGGGCCGGACGATTTCCTTGATATTGAACCCGTCCACCCCGACGTCCTCGTACCAGTGCTGGAGTTCGTCGGCCACCTGCTCGGGACTGCCCACGATGACGGGCGAGGTGGACCCGAGTCCCGCGAACTCCGCGACCTCCTCGACGGTCCAGTCGCGGTCGGGGTCGTTTTTGGTGAACGCGTTGATGGCTCCCTGAATCGCGTCGGTCTCGATGTGTTCGACTTTCTGGTCGGGGTCCAGTTCCGAGAAGTCGAGGTCGATGAACCCCGCGAGCAGCGCGAGGGTGGCCTCGGTGTCCACGTTCTCGGCGTACGTCTCGTACTTCTGGCGGGCTATCTCCTCGGTCTCGCCCACCACGGGCGCGATACCCGGGAAGAACAGCAGGTCGTCGGGGTCCCGGCCCTTCGCCGCGGCCCGGTCGCGCATGTCCTCGACGTAGTCCCGGACGCCCTCCTCGGTGAGTTGGCTGACGAAGACCGCTTCGGCGTTGTCGGCGGCGAACTCCCGGCCGCGGTCCGACGACCCCGCCTGATACAGCACGGGCGTCCGCTGGGGCGAGGGTTCCGCGCCGTGGGGACCGGGCACGTCGAAGAACTCGCCCTCGAAGTCGATGGCCCGGACCTTCTCGGGGTCGGTGTACACCCCGCTGTCGCGGTCCCGGACCACCGCGTCGTCGTCCCAACTGTCCTCCCAGAGCGCGTAGCAGACGTCCATGAACTCGTCAGCGCGGTCGTACCGGTCGTCGTGGTCCATCCGCTCGTCGAGTCCGAGGTTCCGGGCGGCGCTCTCCAGATACGAGGTGACGATGTTGAACGCCACGCGGCCGTCGGTGAGGTGGTCGAGCGTCGAGAGTTCGCGCGCCAACTGGTAGGGGTGGTTGTACGAGGTGGACTTGGTGACCGCGAACCCGAGGTTGTCGGTGACCGACGCCATCGCGGGGACGAGGTACGCGGGGTCGTTCGACGGCGTCTGTATCGCGTTCTCGATGGCGGTCTCCCGGTCGCCGCCGTACACGTCGTAGATGCCCCGCACGTCGGCGAAGAACACGCCGTCGAACCCGCCGCGTTCGGCGGTCCGGGCGACCTCCTGCCAGTAGCCGGCGTCGGTGTAGCGGTCCGACTGGTCGCCCGGCGTCCGCCAGTTGCCGGTCGTGACGTGTTCGACCGAGTTCATCGTGAAGAGGTTGAGGTGGATGTAGTCGCTGCTCATTGGTGAGAACCTGTGTTCCGGCGGGTGAAAAGGCGGGGGTACCGGCGAGACGTGCGGCCGACCTCGGACGACGACGGCGTGTCGTTGCTTCGGCGGCGTCGGTCAGTCGTCGGCCCGCACGACGAACCGCCGCGTGTCGCCCGCGAGGTCGGCGATGGCGCGTCGCTTGAGGACGACGAACCCGGCGAACACGAGGAGGAATCCGAGGACGGTGAGCGCGGTTATCGACTCCCCGAGGACCGCGACGCCGACGACAGTCGCGACGACCGGCACGAGGTAGGCCACCAGCGACGTCTCCAGCGCGCCCCGGACTTCGAGGAGCGTGAAGTAGATGACGAAGGCTATCGCGGTGGCGAAGACGCCGAGGTACGCGACCGCTCCGGCGGCCGCCGCGGTCCGCGGGAGCGCGAACGGTTCGCCGAGACCCGCGCTGACGGCGTGCAGGACCAGCGCGCCCACGAACATCGACCAGCCAGTGAGCGCGGTCCGTTCGAGCGTCGGCCGGGCGCGCTGTATCAGGACGCCCCCGAGCGCGACGCCCGCGACCTGAAGCAGGATGAGGAGTCTTCCGACGACGTCGTCGCCGAGCAGGTTCGCGGGGTCTGGCCGGACGATGAGTCCGACGCCGACGAGTCCCAGTACGATGCCCACCGCGCCGCGGGCCGAGACGCGTTCCTCCGGCAGCAACGCGAGCGCCCACAGCGAGGTCGCAATCGGAACGAGGCTCTGCATGATGGCCGCCACCCCGCTGGGGACGGTCTGCTGACCGACGAAGAGGAAGGCGTTCGCGGCCACCAGAAACAGTCCGCCGGCGAGGACGGCGCTCGCGCTGGCGCGGTCGGTCGGCCACGGCGCGGTGTCGCGGACGAACGCGTAGCCCAGCAGGAGCACGGCGGCCACGTCGTACCGGAAGGCGGCGAACAGCACGGGTTCCAGCGATTCGAGACCGACGGAAATCGCCATGAACGAGAACCCCCACAGCACGGCGAGCGCGGCGAACAGTCCGACGGTAGCGGTGCGGTCGTTCACGTCGGTCTCAGCAGGAGCAGTAGTACTCTTGGGTGCCGAACTCCGTCGTGAGAAGCTGGTACGCCGGGGCCGGGTCGGAGGGCCGGTAGACGCCGGTCGTCAGGTCGTCGCTCGCCTCGAAGTCGCCCGACATGAGCGAGAGCCACTCCCCGCGTCCCAGCACGTCCGCGAAGCCGTCGGTGCCCAGCGCCTTGAGGTAGTCGGCGAGGTAGACCCAGCGCGCGTCCCGGACCTCGTCGGCGTCGTACTCCTCGCCGACCGTCTCGGCGTAGGCCGCCAGCGGGAGGTTCGCACCCGCCTGCACCGGCAGGGAAATCCACTTCCACGGACGGGTGTTCACGTCGATGAGGACGTACTCCTCGCGGTCGCCGTCGTAGAGGAACTCGGCCTCGCTGATGCCGTAGTAGCCCGTCTCGTCGAGGACCGCCAGCGCGTTCTCCTCGACCTGCGGCGCGTCTGCCCGCTGGACCACGCAGGAGGTGCCGTAGCCCAGCGGGTAGCGGACGCGAGCGTTGCCGACGAAGGTGACGGCCTCGCCCTCGCGGGGGACGTAGGAGGCCAGCGAGCAGTCCTCGCCCTGCACGGCCGGGACCTTCTCTTGGGCCATCACGCGGATGCCCTCCGCGGCGGCGTTCGCCACCACGTCCTCCAGTTCCGCCTCGTCGGCGACCTCGATGACGTTCGTGCCGACCGCCTCGGAGAACTTGCGCTTGAGCGCGGGCTTGACGACGAGCGGGAAGCCCAGTCGCTCGGCGGTCTCGGCGGCGGGGACGCTCTCGCGGTCGTTCCCGGCCGGGCCGGTCTCGCCGCCGGTCTCCGCGGGGTCGGTCTCGGCGATGCGGTAGGTCTCGGGGTAGGGAACGTCGAGTCGCTCGGCCACGTCGTACAGCGACTCCTTGTCCAGCACGCGGTCGATGGTCGCGCGCTCGGCGAAGGGCAGTCGGACGCCCTCGGGTTCGGTCCGGGAGAAGGCGTGGACCCACTCGTCCATGCATCCGAACGCGACCGGTTCGTGGTCGAGTTCGGCCGCGAGCGCTTCCACGTCCTCGCGGAAGCCCTCCTCGTCGTCGAGGGGGTACGTGACCCGTCCCGCGAAGTCCACGGCGTCGGAGTAGGGCGCGACCCCCTTCTCGTTGCGGTCGATGGCGACGACGGGCACGTCGCGGGCCTTCAGCGCGCGGGCGACGCTCAGGCCGGTGACGTGGGCGTTGCAGACGATAGCTGGCGGGCGGTCGAAGTCGGCGTCCGCGAGCGCGTCGCGGAGGCCCTCGAACGAGCGAAAGGTAGCCATACCGGAGGTTCTCGCCGCGGGCGTTAAAAGCCGTCCGAGTCGGCAAAGTCGTCCGGGGTCTGGGATGGTACGACGGTTCGGCGTCGCGTCGATGTGCGGAGAGACTACCGACTCCGACGGCCGACATTTATGTCGGTATAGCGAGACGTACCGGTCAGATGGTACCCGATACGCCCGGTTCGGGCGTCGCTGGACTCCTCTCAGCTCCCCGCGACCGACTCGAACGAACGGCGGCCGCGTTTTCGGCACTCGAATCCCGGTGGCTGCTCGCGGCGATAGCGCCGGTGGTCCTGACGGCGGTGGTAATCACTGCCGGGTACGTCGCGTCCGGCGGCGAGGACCCCGGGTTTCCGCCGCAGTTCGCCACCTTCGTCTACGGTGTGAGCAACGTCGTCGTAATCGGTCTCCTCTACGCTCGGTTCCCGGAGGGGGTGTGGCGTGCGAGCGCGCTCTTTCGGAGACCCTCGAAGCGCGAACTCGCCGCCGGCGTCCTCGCCACGGCGGCGGGTGTCGCGGTCGGGTGGCCGCTCACGACGCTCCTCGCGGACGCCGCCGGAATCGCCCGATACACCGTGCCGTCGGTCGTCGTGCCGTTCGGGTTCTCGCCGGTCGGCATCCTCGCGCTGTTCTTCGGGTCGGTCGTCGTCGCGCCGGTGGCAGAGGAGATTCTGTTCCGCGGACTGTTCGTCGGCGTCGTCCTCGACAGGGGATACAGCCCGTACGCGGCCGCGGCGAGTTCGCTCTTGGTATTCGCCGCGCTCCACTCGTTCACCGCCGGGGCCGCCGGCGTCGTGAACGCGCTCCTGCTCGGAGCGCTGCTCACGTGGCTCAGATTCCGATTCGACAACCTCGTGGGCGCGTGGCTGGTACACGCGCTCAACAATTTACTGGAGTTCCTCGTGGCGATATCCGTGGTTCCGTCGCTGTACGCGCTCTAAATCACGGCCCGTGGTTCGGGGTAGAACCGCTCTCACACCGGAATTCGGTCCACGACGGTTTCCTCGTCCACGACCAGATTGTACGCGTCCTCGTCGTCGTTCCACAGCACCAGCACCTGCTCGAACGCGAGCAGGTCGCCGTAGTCCGCGGACGCGAGGTCGGCGTTCAGCGAGGTCTCGCGCGTCAACACCGCGAAGTGGTCCTCGGACTCGCTCCCGTCGCTGACCTTGAACAGTGGGTTCCGGTCGCCCTCCGCCAGCGAGTGGCTGAGTTTCACCGCCACGAGGTCGATGCGCTCGGTGACGTGGCGCTCCATCTGGGCCATCTTCGCCACGTCGTCGGTGGAGGCCGTGAACTCCGCCTTCCGCCGACCGTCGGGACGCAGAATCGAGTAGGAGAACTGCACGTCCGCGTTGACGAACTCGCCGGATGCGCCCCCGTCCTCGTCGAGTTTGCGCTGGAACGCCGGCACGTCGAGGTCGGGTTTCACGTCGAACGACCACCCGCGGTCGGTCGGTCGCTCGTCCGGCCAGAGGCGGAGCGTCGGCGAGAAGATGGCGGCCGCTCCGGCGTCGTCGGCCACGGCGCGTTCGACTTGCCGGAGTCCGATGCTGGTCTCGCGGTCGGCGGGTTCGATTGCGAGGACCGCGCCGTCGTCGGCGAGAGAGTCGAGATAGCGCCGGACGACCGCTTGGGGGTCGTCGAGTTCGTTCAGGACGTTGGCGAACAGTATCAGGTCGTACTCCGGGTCGTCTCCGGCGTCGGTCCGGCCTTCGGGGTCGAACTCCTCGGCGGTCTCCCGGTGGAGTTGCGGGTGGAAGTTCCGCCCCGTCTCGGCGACGAGTCGGTCGAACACGTCCGCGGCGGCGTCGCTCGGTTCGACCGCGTCGTACTCCACCAGCGCGTCCTCGGGCAGGTAGTCGGCGACGCCGAGCGCCGGGCCGCCGACGCCCGCGCCCACGTCGAGAATCCGGAGGTGGCGACCGACCAGTCCCGCTTCGGCGAGTTCGTGGAGAACGTACTGGACCACCGCGTAGTTGTCCGGCAGGTGGTATATCGCGTAGCCGAGCGCGGCCGTCTCGTCGTACTCCACCGGGTTGTTCCGGAAGTAGTCTTCCTTGAGTCGCCGAATCGCGTCGCGGAGTCGGTCGCCCGACTCGCCGGTCTGCCAGTCGGGACCGAACCGCTCGACCAGCAGGTTCTCCAGCGCTCGCCCGTACTCCGGCGGGAACGCTTCGACGCCCCGGAACGTCGGGGCGACCGACCCCGCTTCCACCGGGACGAACGTGGCGTCGTCGCGCTCCACGAGACCGAGCGACGGGGCCTCCTCCCGGAGGGTCTGGCGGACGACGCCGGGATGCGGTTGACTGTCGATGTACTCGGCGATTTCGTCGGGGTCTATCGGTCGAACGTTCCGCAGGTACTTCGCGTTCTCTCGGACCTTCTGGCGTAACTCGTCGTTCATGATTCGTCTTCGGTCTCCGGGTTCGCGGTCGTTGCGCTCGCCTCCCGGTACAGGCGGGCGAACTCCTCGGCGTCGGCGTCGGCGAGGCGGGAAGCGGCGTCCGCGACGCGGTCGGCCCCGTCGAACGTCGCCTGAATCTCGGCGTACACCGACGGCGCGTTGCCCGTAACTTGGTCGGCGACGGCCGAGAGGTCCTCGAAAATCGGCGTCGTGAGTCCCTCGGGCACGTCGTCGGCCGCGAGCGCGAACGCGAGGACCGCGGCGTGCGCGCCCGCCTGTACGGTCTCCATCGCCTCGTCGTGGTCCGCGGGGGTGGTCTCGACCAGTCGGTTCCCCGCCGCTTCGAGCGCGTCGAGCAGTCGGTCGGTGACCGGACCGGACTCGTCGGCGACCACCGCGACGTTCCCCGGCGCGTTGGCGGCCGCGAACAGGGGGTGGAGACTCGCGCGTTCGCGGTCGGGTGCGGCCGCGGCCATCGCGGCCACGGGGTCGGCCATCTGGCCCGTCACGTCCACGAGCGCACGCTCGGCGTTCGACGCGTGGGTCTCGATGGCCTCGCTCGCGGCGGAGATGGGCACCGCGACGCAGACCGCGTCGAACCGCTCGTCGGTCGAGGTCGGGACGGCGCGGCCGCCGACCGCCTCTGCGCCCGCCTCGGCGACGTCGGGGTCGGCGTCGGCGAACGCCACGTCGGCGTCGCCGAGTTGGCTCGCCGCTACCTCGCCGAACCATCGACCCATCTCGCCCGCACCCACGACGAGTAGCTTCATCGAGAGGGAATAGCCGGTCGGGTCTCAAAAGGGGTTCGCTCCGGTCGGCGTCCCGGCTACCCCGTCTCCTCGGCTTCCTCGGCCTCCTCGTCGAGCGAGACGAACCGACCTTGGTAGACGTTGTACGCCCCGAGGACGAGCACGAGTCCGCCGGTAATCGCGTCGCTCCAGAACAGGAGGTCGGCGGTGGCTCCGAGGCTGGCGAAGTTCACCGCCGCGACGACCTGCCACGCGCCGACGAGCGCGGTGACGAACGACGCCACGACGCTCACCGACGCGTACTCGCCCGACGCCGCGAAGTTGTAGGTCGCCAGCACTATCACCGCACCGCCGACGAGAACGTCGTTCCAGAAGTGCGCCGGTTCGGTCTCGAACGCGACCAGCACCGAGACGACGAGCCACGCGCCGAGGAGCGCGTTCGCTCCCGCGACGTACTTGCCGGTCTTGCTCACGCCGGACGTAGGCCGACCCCGCGGAAAAACGAGTTGGCCGAAAGCGCATCGGTCGATACGAACCGTCGGACGGACACCGACCACCGATACGGACGAACGGAGGAGTCCCGAACTCGCGGGGTCCGGCGCGTTAGCCGGACGCTGGCATCCCCCGTTGGTACGGGTTCGACTCCACCAGCGTTCGGGCACGACTCGGAAGTACCGGTGCCGAGGACGGCGGAAACATTCGCCATCGTTACTTACGTGGAGCATAAATACGCTACCGTGTCCCCAGATACCAACATAAATATCGGAGGAAAGGAACTCGACCCGGTCCGGGGCGGACTGCTGATGATAGTGGTCGGGATAGCCGTCGCTGGCTTCGGCGTCTACGACTACACCCAGCAGTCCGACGCGATATCGAACGCTGTCACCGTGAACGCGACGATTACCGGCACGTCCGTCGAATCGGTTCCCCAGCGCCGCGGCGGTCCCGATTACCGGCCGGAGGTCACGTTCGACTACCGCTACGAGGGAGAGTCCTACACGTCGAGCAATCTCTATCCGACTTCGTTCGCCTCGAACTACGATACGAAGTCGGCGGCCCAGTCGGCGATAGAGGGGTACGAAGCCGGCGACACGGTCACTGCGTACGTGAATCCCGGCTCCCCGGGTAGCGCGTTCCTCAAGCAGAAGAAGTCGAACGGCCCGCTGAAAATCGCGGCGATAGGCGGGCTGTTGGTGCTCATCGGCGGCGCGTCCGTCCTCCGCGGCTCCTGACGAACGCGGCCCGACTGGTATCGCCCCCGGCCGACAGCGTGTCCGACCGACAGTGTACTCGACCGGGTTCGCGGGAACGTGAACGCGCCTGTGTCGGCAGTCCTCGTCTCCCCGTTCCGGAGCGGACTGCGTCGGTCCGTCCGACCTACTGGTTCCACGGCGCTTGGTCCGGGTCCACGAGACGCCGCCGCTCCTCGATGGCGTCGATTCGCTCCACGTCCTCGTCGTCCAGTTCCACGCCGAGACTGAGCCAGTTCTCACGGAGGTGGTCCTCGCTAGTGGCCTTCGGGATGGCGGTCACGTCTTTCTCGCGAAGCCACGCGAGGCTGACCTGCTGGGGCGTCGCGTCGTGTTTGTCGGCGACCACCTGCAACGCCTCGACGTCGGCCACCTCGCCGCGGGCGATGGGGGAGTAGGCCACCAGTTCCACGTCCACGTCGTCCTGCGCGCAGAACTGCCGGAGTTCGGTCTGGGGAAGCAGCGGGTGCATCTCGACCTGATTGGCGAAGATGGGTTCCTCGGACACCTCGATGGCCTCCTCCAGCAGTTCGACCGTGAAGTTACTCACGCCGATTCGCTCGATGAGACCCTCTTGGCGGAGTTCCGCGAACGCTTCGAGAGTGTCGGTGGCCTCGTACTCCCCGGTCGGCCAGTGGACGTACAGCAGGTCCACGTACTCCACGCCGAGTCGGTCGAGGCTCTCCTCGGCGTTCGTCAGGACGTGGTCGTAGTCGAGGTTCTGGGGACCTATCTTCGTCGCCAGAAAGAGGTCCTCGCGTTCGATTCCGTACTCGTCCACGGCGTCGCCCACCGCGTCCTCGTTGTCGTAGCCCTCCGCGGTGTCGAGGTGGCGGTACCCCATCCGGAGCGCGGTCCGGACGCTCTCGACGCACTCGTCGTAGTCGTCCATCTGGTAGGTGCCGAGACCGAACGTCGGCATCCCGTGGGTGGTCGGCGGCGAGAGCGCGGCGACCGCCTCGTCGATTCCGTCACCCTCGCGCTCCTCCTCGCGAACCTGCTCGCCGGAGACGCTCCCCATGGAACTGGGCTGGTCGGTAGCGCCCCCTGCGTCGGCGCTCTCGGTTCCTCCGGTGGCCGACTGGTCCGGCCCGCCGGGCATCGCTCGCTCGCGGATTTCGGCCGCCGCCTCGGTCAGCGTCCCCGCTCCCGCGCCGGTCTCCGCGTCGGCCGGTCCGTCCTCGCGCCGCTTGCCGAGCAGGAACCCCGCGGCGAAGGCGACGGCGAAGGGAAGCCCCTTCCGCAGGCGTCCACCGCGCCCGTTTCCTGCGCGCTCTCGGTCCCGTCTGTCGTCGCTCTCGGTCTGCCGTCTGAGCATGGAATCCGAGTTCGACGGACGCACACTTGCCGGTTGTGGCAGTCGGGAGGAACACGGTTCGACGACGCCGATTTCCGGACCGGTGCGCTCCGGACGTCTCTTGCAGGGGTCGTGAGACCTAACCGGCGGGAGACGCAAGCCTACGGCGTTCGTTATGATAATCCGCATCTGGCACGGGTGGACGACGCCCGAGAACGCCGAGGAGTACGAGCAACTCGTCGTCGAAGAGAACTACGACACCATCGCCGAGAGAACCGGCGACGGCTACCGGGGATTCGAAATCGCACGCCGTGAGCAGGACGGCGACGAAATCAAGTACGTCACTATCACGCGGTTCGACTCGTGGGACGCCGTCGAGGAGTTCGCGGGAGAGGACTACGAGGAGGCCTACGTCCCGCCGAAGGCACAGGAACTGCTCACCGATTACGACGAGCGCGTGGAACACTACGAAGTCCGAGACGGCGAGGAGGTCTGAGCGAGCGACCGCGGCCGTGCGAGCGTCAGCGGAACCCCGACTCACACCTCGTCCAAGGCCGCGGCCAAGTCCGGAATCAGGTCGTCCGGACTCTCCAGTCCGACCGAGAGGCGGACGAGCGAATCGGAGATGCCCGCGGTCTCGCGCTCCGCCGGTGAGAGCGACGCCGCCGACATGCTCGCGGTGTGTTCGACCAGCGACTCCACGCCGCCGAGACTCATCGCGAGTTCGAACACGTCGAGTTCCTCGACGAACGCCCGGGTCTCGGCACCGTCGCCGTCGAGTTCGAACGTGACGACCCCGCCGTAGTTGTCCATCTGTCGGGCGGCGAGGTCGTGGTCGGGATGGCTCTGCAGTCCGGGGTAGTTGACGGCGGCGACCGACTCGTGGTCGGCGAGGAACGCCGCGACCTCCGTCGCGTTTCGCTGGTGGGACTCCATCCGCGCGGGGAGCGTCTTGAGGCCCCGGGCGACGAGGTAGCTATCGAACGGCGAGAGCGGTGCCCCGAGTACGTCACGGAGTACGAACCCGAACTGCTCGGCCAAGTCGGCGTCCCCGACCGCTATCGCACCGCCGACCGAATCGGTGTGGCCGTTCACGAACTTCGTGGTGCTGAGGACCGACACGTCGGCACCGAGGTCCAACGGGCGCTGCGCGTACGGCGTGGCGAACGTGTTGTCCACGACGAGGGTCGCGCCGTGTTCCTCGGTCAGTTCTCCGACGGCTTCGATATCACAGAGTTTCAGCAGCGGGTTCGTCGGCGATTCCATCCAGACGAGTTCCGCGGACGGTCCGAGCGCGTCGGCGACGTTCTCGGGGTCGGTCGCATCGACGTAGCTCACCTCGACGCCGAACCCGGTCAGGAACTCGTCGAACAGTTGCTTCGTGCCGCCGAACAGCGAGTCGGCGGCGACGACGCGGTCGCCCGGACTCAGTAGCGACAGACACACAGTGGAGACCGTCGCCATCCCCGACGACGCGGCGAACACGCGGGCCGCGTTCGACAGGTCCGCGAGTCGGTCTTCGAGGCGGTCCCGTGTCGGGTTGCTGTGCCGGGTGTAGGTGTACCCCTCCTCTGGATACCCCGCGGAGTCCAGTCCGAACGTCGCCGAGAGGTGAATCGGCGTGACCACGTCCTTCGTGTCGGCCTGCGGTCTCTCTTCCCCCGCGCCGACTGCGATACTCTCGAAATCGTATTGGTCGTCAGTCATTCGTACACTCGTCAAACTCCTCTCTTCATTGTCATAAATGCCGGTCGTTCGACCGCCGGGCGCCGTCGCCGGACGGTGCGCTTCCGGACTACCGATTCACGGTCGCGCCGAGTTCGTACAGCATCTCGAAGAAGTTGGGGAACGACACGTCCACGTGTTCGCCCCCGGCTATCGTCGTGGGACCGTCGGCCGCGAGCGCCGCCACCGACAGCGCCATCACGATTCGGTGGTCGCCGCGGCGTCCACCTCGCCGCCGGTCAGGTCGCTCTCGTCGCCGGCCACGGTCAGGGTATCCTCGGTCTCCTCGGTCTCCGCGCCGAGTTTCGCCAGTTCCTCGGCCATCGCGGACACCCGGTCGGTCTCCTTGTACCGGACGTGCTCGCAGTTGACGATGCGGGTCTCGCCGTCCGCGACCGCGCCGAGCGCCGCGATGGTCGGCAGGAGGTCGGGGGTGTCGCCCACGTCCACTTCGACGCCAGAGAGCGACGAGCGCTCGACGGTTATCACGCCGTCGTCGCGGTTCCAGTCCACGTCCGCGCCCATCCGCCCGAGGACGCCGACTATCTTCGAGTCGCCCTGCGCGCTCGGGTACGCGCCGCCCACGCGGACCGCCGCGTCCTCGTCGGCCGCGACCGCGCCGGCCCCGAGCAGGTACGAAATCGAGGAGAAGTCGCCGGGAACGTGGTACTCGCCGTCCTCGGGTTCGTAGAACTGACCGCCCTCGACGTAGTAGGTGCCGCCGCCCGCACCCTCGTCACCGTCTGCGTCCCCACTGTCGCCCGGGTTCTCACCGTCTCCCCGGCCGCCGAGGTTCCGCTTCCCGGCTTCGACGCCGAACTCGTCCAGCAGTTCGAGGGTGATATCGACGTAGGGCGCGGACTTGAGTTCGGTTTCGAGTTCGACTTCGACTCCCTCGTCGGTGACCGCTCCGGCCATCAGCAGGGCCGTGACGAACTGCGAGGAGACGTCGCCGGGCATCGACACCGACCCGCCGGAGACAGGGCCGCCGACGACCAAGGGGGCCTGCCCGTTCGCGCGAGTGCTCTCGGCCCGACCGCCCAACTCCTCGACTGCTTCGAGTAACGGTCCGTGGGGCCGCGAGCGCAGCGACCCGTCGCCCGTCAGGACCGTGAGACCGTCGGCCAGCGCCGCGGCCGCCGTGACGAGTCGCATGGTCGTCCCGCTGTTCGCGCAGTCGAGCACGTCGCCGGGCACCTCGGGTCGCCCGTCGAACCCGTCCACGTCGAGGTGGTCTGATTCGCGGGTCACGCTCCCGCCGAAGGCCTCCACCGCGCGCATCGTCGCCTTCGTGTCGGCGCTCAGGAGGGGGTCGTAGACGAGCGCACCGCCGGAGTAGCCCGCGGCCAGAATCGCCCGGTGTGTGTAACTCTTCGAGGAGGGCGCGCGTGCTCTCCCCGAGAGCGTCGATGGTTCGATTTCTACGTCCATGTCCGGCCCGACGGGTCGGGGGCGTATCAGAATACCGGAGGTGGCAGATTCCCGGACCCGCGGGGGTCACCGGCAAGCGGTGACCTCCCCGTTACCGGACCACCGTCACGGGCACCGTCGCCCGCCCGACGATGTCCTTGGCGGTGCTGCCGACCAGTCCCTCGTACTCCTCGGAGAGTCCCCGGTGGCCGACGAAGATGGCGTCGAACTCCTCGTCGTCGGCGTACTCGGTGATGGCATCGACCGGTTCGCCGTAGAGCATCCCCGTCTCGACCTCGACGCCGGTCTCGTCGCCGATTTCGGCCGCCTCGTCGAGCGTCCGCTGGGCCTCCGCCTCGGCGTCCTCGATGTCTTCGGAGACGAGTTCGTCGGCGGTCTCCTGATAGCTCATCGGCGGGTCGTCCCCGCCGTGAAGAACTGCTCGGGGACGACCACGCTGATGGCGATTACCGTCGCGCCGGTCGCGGCCGCCTGCTCGACCGCGTACCGGAGCGCGTCCATGCTGGGTTCGGAGCCATCGACCGCGACGAGGTACTTCATGGTGAATCGTTCGGCGCGAGCGATGATTTGGATTGTGGCCCGCCGAGCGAGTCGGGACCGAGCGAACTGCCTCACGACTCGCGCTATCGTTCGTGGCGTTCGCGACTCCGCTCTTCCGGGGCGGTTCGGCGCTCCCCCGATTCGGTCCGGCCCTCCATCGCGTCGGCGATCGCTCGACAGCGCCGACGAACCGGGCCGCGAGGTGGAAGAACCGCCAGAGCAGGTAGGCCCCGAACAGCCAGACCACGAAGGCCACGCCGAGGAGCGGGCGCGTCGCGATTAGGAGGCTGTACAGGACGACGAGGAGCGCGACGACCCCGAGCGCGATTCGGAGTGCGGTCGAGGGTTCGCGCGCTCGCTTCGAAGGTTGGTCGGGCGACATATCTGCGGCGTCGAACGCCCGGACCGAATAGCTTGGGATGCGCCGGAGAAAGTATTTACAGCGTCGCCGAGAGTCGCCGGACGTGCCACCGTCGAGACGCCGACCTGACGGGTCGCCCAACTCCGCCGCGCGTCGGTCGCCGAGACGCCGCGTCCTCCGCCTCGGCGCGGTCGCCCTCGCGGGGTCGCTCGCCGGATGTGCGTCCGGACTGCTCCGCGAGGAGGCCGACGAGACGCCCGTCGAATCGACCGAGAGCACCGCGGAACCGCGCGAGACGACCGGCGAACCCCACGAGACGGGGACCGACGCCCCCGAATCGAGGACCTCCGACGAACCCACGACCCACCCGGTCGGCGTCGATACGTCGCTCCCGGAGGGGTCAGTCGAGTTCCCCGACGGGCCGAAGTCCCGGCCCGAGCGCCCGGCGGTCCCGACCGCCGAGTCGGTCGATGCCTACGTCGAGACGTTCGAGCGCCGGTACGTCTACAACCAACTCTCCCGCGACGAATCGACCGCGGTCAGTGTCGAGTGCGGCGTCGATTCGGTCGCGGCGTACGGCGACGGCTTCCGAGTCGTCGCGTGGTGTTCGGCGTCGGCCAGCACCGGCGAGGGCGCGACGACACTCCACGCCGACTACTTCACGCAGTACGCCACCTACTTCGTCGGCCCGAACTCGACGGTCAGACGTGACGGACGGTCCGAGGCGCGGGAGTGAGGTCGGAACGCGAGGTCTGGACACGAGCGCCGCCGAGTCACATCTCCGCACCTCGTTCCGGAACCCGTATCGTTTTGCCGTTCGCGCGGCTTTCGGTTGGTATGAACCCCGACCTGTCACCGCTCACGGACTCGCTGGCCGAGACCGGCGTGGACGGCTACTTGCTCGACGCCGACTCGGGCGACTCCGACCAGTTGTACCTCTCGGGCTTCGACGCGCCCGACGCGTTCGTCACGCTCTACACACCGGAGGAGACCGCTCTCCTCGTCTCGGGACTGGAGTACGGCCGCGCGAAGTCCGAGAGTCGGGCGGACGAGGTGGCCCGCCTCGCCGACTACGACTTTCCCGAACTTGTGAGCGAACACGGCCGGAGCGAAGCGAAACAGCGCGCGGTCGCCGCGTTCCTCGCCGACCGCGGCGTCGAGTCGGTCGCCGCGCCCGAGCGCTTCCCGCTGGGGACCGCCGACGGACTGCGCGAGCAGGGCGTCTCGGTCGAGGTACTGGACGAGGACGTGGTGACCCAGATTCGCGCGACGAAGAGCGACGAGGAGGTCGAACACGTCCACGAGGCCCAGCGCGCCAACGAGGCCGCGATGCGGGCCGCCGAGGAGATGCTGGCCGACGCCAGCGTCGAGGGCGGCACGCTCTACTACGACGGCGAGGTCCTGACTAGCGAGCGCGTCAAGGAGGAGATAGAGGTCACGCTCCTGCGCCACGGGTGCGGACTGGACGAGACCATCGTCGCCTGCGGCGCGGACGCCGCCGGGCCGCACAACCGCGGGAGCGGTCCGCTCGAAGCGGGCGAGACCATCGTCATCGACATCTTCCCCCGGAACAAGGCGACCAAGTACCACGGCGACATGACCCGGACGTTCGTCGTGGGCGAACCGAGCGAGGAGGTCCGGCGGCGCTACGACGACACCCGCGAGGCGTTCGAGGCCGCGCTCGACGCGCTGGAACCCGGCGTCACCGGGAAGGCGGTCCACGACGCGGTCTGCGACGTGTACGAGGAGAAGGGGTACGACACCCTCCGGAGCGACTCCGCGGCCGAGACGGGGTTCATCCACAGCACGGGCCACGGCATCGGTCTCGACGTTCACGAACTCCCCCGCGTCAGTCCCGACGGCGGCGAACTGCGACCGGGTCACGTCGTCACCATCGAACCCGGTCTCTACGACCCCGAGGTCGGCGGCATCCGCATCGAGGACCTCGTCGTCGTCACCGAGGACGGCTACGAGAACCTGACGGACTACCCGATTCAGTTGCAGGTCGAGTAGGCGCGTCTTCTTTCGGTCAAATCGGACGCTCGCGGTGGGGCGAGCGGAGACACCGCTCGCGGACAGGTCGTCGGAAAAGCGGTGGGATTGGGATTTGAACTACGCCGAGACGGTCCGGGCGTGCGGCGCTCCGCGCCGGTCCGGGCGTGCGACTCGTCTCCTTCAAATCCGATTCGAATCAGGCGCTCACTAGTGGCGAACACACGAGGTGTTCGCCGGGTCGTGAGCACCAGAAGTACGGTGGGATTGGGATTTGAACCCAAGAGGCATGACGCCACCTGCTTTCAAGGCAGGCGCAATAGGCCGCTCTGCCATCCCACCGCGCGGTGAGACGTTTTCCCTCGGTCGTCTAAGAACTGTCGGTCTACTCTCGGACTAACTCCGGACCGTCCTCGCCCTCGGCGACGCGGAGGCCCCACTCGCGGAGCAGCGTCGTGGTGTGTTCGGGGACCGTACGACCGGCGGACATCCGGGCGTTCAGGACGGCGACGAGCGAGGCGAGGTCCGCGCCGGTCTCGACGGTGGTGTTCGCGGGCAGGAACCCGACTTCGTGGCCCGCGTCGGTGGCGCGAGTCGCCAGCGTCTCGACTGCGGGCGTGGCGTAGGCGTCCTCGAAGTCGATGGTCTCGGTGAACCCCGTGAAGTGGACCCGGCCGCTCTCGCTCGGGCCGAGGACCACTTCGTTGCGTCGGAGTTTCATCGCGGCGCTGTCTATCTCCTTGCGCGTGAGCATCGGTGCGGTGCCGGGCGCGACCGCGGCCGACTGCACTTCCTCCTGTTCGAGCAGGTGAGAAATCGTATTGCCGGCGCGTGCGGAGACGGTGGACCCGACCTGCACCTCGAAGCGGGCCTCGCCGGGGTCCGCGAGGGCGTCGGTCACGAGCGCGCGGACCTCGGCCTCGGCCTTCCGGTCGCCGTCGTGGCCCTCGGGAATCATCTCCTCGTCGCGGTAGTTGACCAGCAGTTCGCCACCGCTCCGCTCGACGGCGCGGACGGTGTCCTTCAGCGACGCGGCGTAGAGGTCGGCCGCCTCCGCCGGGGAGAGCGGCGACGACTCGGCGAGTCTGGGCAGCACTAACCCCGGCCGTGGCGGGTCCGCGAAGACGGCGATAACGGTCATATCCTACCTTCCCGTCGCGCGGCCTTGAAAGTCGCCATTCTGTCCGTCCACGGCCGCGCGGTCTTGACCCGACCGCGAAAAGACTCGTTTTTTGTCACTGGCGGCCGACCGTCCCAGCATGGACTGGTGGAGACCTCTCGCCGCGCTCTCGGTCGCACTGCTCGCGTTCCTCGCGCTCGGCGGACTGGCCGGTCTCGTCGGCGCAGTGCTCGGGAATCTCGCCGCGCTCGCGGTCGTCGCTCTGGTACTCGCGGCGGTCCTCGCGTGGAGCAAGTGGGGAAGTGGCCCGAACCGTTGGCTGTCGAACCCCTACTGGGAGTAACGACGCGCGGACTCAGCGACCGCGCCGTCCCTTCGTCTGGCGGTAGTCGCGGTCCATCAGCGACGAGAAGTGGTCGAGGAACGCCTCTCGCTCGGCGTCGGTCTGGTCGAGCGGGTCGGCCATCGGCACGATTTCGAAGCCCCTGCCGCGGATAGTCGTGGCATGGTCATCAGCCGCGTCGAACTCCTCGGCGGGCGCGGTGGTGTATTCGGTCGCGATTTCCGCGAGGGCGCGCTGGCCGACCGGCACAAGTATCTCCGGGTTTATCATCCGAATCTCGGCGTTGAGGTAGGGTTCGCACGTCCGAATCTCCTCGTCGGTCGGCGCGCGCTCCGGGGTGTGACACCGCGCGAGGTAGGTCACGAAGGCGTTGTCGAGTTCCGGTTCGTCGTCGCTCGGCAGGGAGTTGTTGAGACCGAGCAGTCCCAGCACGTGCTGGAGGGCCTCGCCGCGCTCGTCGCCCGTGAAGGGGACGCCGGTCCGGTCGGCCCCCTCGTCGGGCACCTCGCCGACGAACAGGAAGTCCGCACCCACGTCGCCGTACCCGTGGACGACCTGCTCGCGAGTCGCACAGAGTTCCGGGCAGTTCTCGCAGTCGGCGTCCATCCCGAAGGGGTTCGAGCGAGTCTGCTGGTTCGCGTCCATCGTCGGAATCGTGGGGACGCCGCGGTAAAAACTGGTCGGAGCGCCCCGTGCGTTCGGCCGAGTGCGTCCGCGCGTTCGGCCCACCTACTCGGTCTGCGGTGTCGCATCGCCGCCGACGGCCTTCCGGAAGTAGGGTTCGACGCGCTCGAAGTACTCGCCCGGTGCGATTCGCTCGCGCTCGCGGTCGTACGCCACCATCCCGAAGTCGGCCAGTTTCGGCAGGTGGACGTGTTTCAGCGACGCCGTCACCTGCTGACGGTCGAGGGAGGTCCGTGCGGCCACGCTGTCGGCGATTTCGGCGATACCGGTCGATTCGTGTCCGGTCAGTTCGGCGAGGACGTAGCGTCGCCGCGGGTCCGAGACGGCCTCGAAGCAGTCGCTGACCGACGGTTCCGACACCGCCTCGGTCGTGCTCTCCACGCACTCGACGACCGTGTCGAACAGCGACGCGACCTCTCGAACGGTCGCCCGGTCGTGGACCGCGGGCGTCAGACAGAAGTAGCCGACGGTGTCGCGGGCGTCGAGCGACCGGAGCAGGCGTCGGAGGAACTCGACCCCGGTCCCGGCATCCCAGTGGTCGAGGAACTCGGTCACCGAGTCGAAGTACGCGACGGTATGGCCGTCGGCGGGCCACGCGTCGAGGTAGCCGGTGACGGCGCTCCGTATCGCCTCGGCGTCTTCGGGGTCAGGGACGCCCCGAACGACGTTGCGGTCGGTGGGAGTCGTGGCGGTCGCCGACCGCATCTGCTCGCCCACGCTGACGACGCCGACGTTCCGCGGTCGTCGGTCGATTCGCTCGCGCCACGTTTCGAGCAGTTCCTCCGGCCCCTCGTAGGTGACCGCCAGCGCGTCGGTGGGGTCGTCCACCGAGAGTGCGTCGAACAGGAGGTCGAGCGATGACGCGTCACACTGCCGTCGCATGACGAGCGTGTGGGGGTCGGCATCGATGCAAGTCCGCACTAACTTCGTATCTTGCACACCACTCACCTCCTCATTCGGCGTCGGAGACGGACTCGTCTACGATTCGGACCCGGCCGTCGCTCCGGACGAGGACTTCGAGACCACAGACGCGGAACGTGACCTGCGCGTCCCCTTCGCAGTCGGCGAAGAGGGCGTCCAGCGCGTCCGGGTCGATGGTCTCCGAGAGCGGGATGACGGTCTGGGTCGGATCGACGCCGGCGACCTCCGCTATCGCTGCGATGACAGTGTCGCTGACCGTCGTCTGCCCCTTCGGGTCGTACGTCGCGCGGTAGACCCCGGAGCGGTCCGGTGCTTCCGTCAGCCCCGAGCTATCACTGATATCGTTTTCCATGTTACTCTTGGACACGGTTCTCGACCTTGTCTATTGTTACTGTGGTATACGTAATAAATTTACGGCAAATTGGGGGAGATGTCGCGAAGGACTTCCGGACATCGTAAGTAACCGTTGTCGGGAAATCGGGCCGGTGATAGCGCTACAACGGTTCACGACGATTCGTAACCTCCCATTACGAGAGTCCCATTCACCGAAAGCGTACCAACGGTTGCCTCCCTTTAATCCCTTCGCCGATGAGCTACCCGTGGGGGTTTCATGACACAACAGACGTCCCGTCGCCGCTTCCTGAAAGCGGCGGCAGCGACAGGTGCATTGGCCGGTGTGAACGCAACAGTTCTCGCGCAGGGACAGGGCGAGGCCGACCAAGTAATCCTACTCGGCGGGTACACGCGGGCGTGGCAGGGCTACCGCCTGCCGGGCGAGGCGACCGCCGAGGGGTCGTCGAACCCGACGCTGAACCTGCAGGAGGGCACGACCTACACGCTGATGTGGGAGAACGGCGACGGCGTGGGCCACAACTTCGCCATTCAGGACGACCAAGGGAACAACCTCGAAGTCCTCGAACCGATTTCGGTCCAGTCCGACACGTTCCAGCAGATAAACCGGACTCAGGAGGACCAGACCGTCTCGCTCAACATCACGCAGGGGAACATCACCGGGTTCACTAACGTGACGGGAGGTCCGCAGAACATGACGGAGGGTCAGCAGAACATGACCGGGGAGGCACAGGGCCAACAGACGACGCTCGAATCGCTCATCGCCAAGACGGAGGTCCTCTCCGAGGAGGGCGCGGTGCAGGGCGTCCGATTCACCGCCTCGCCGGAGATGGCCCAGTACATCTGTCTGGTCCACCCGAACACGATGGTGGGCGACATCAACGTCGTGAGCGGTGGCGGCGGCGGTGGCGCAAACAACAGTTCGGCGTAACTGACGACTCCGAGACCGGTAGTCGGACCGACCGACTTTTTCTGCGCCTCCGGAAGTGGCGCTCGTTCGACCGCAGTCGCGCGCTCGGCTACGTCACTCGTTCCGGGGACTGTTCGGGTGGTAGTCGGTGTCGTACTCGCCGGGTCGGTCGTCCACGCGGTCGGGATTGATGCGACCGCCCAACAGCATGAAGTCCACGAGCGTCACCGCCAGCATCGCCTCCACGACCGGGACGCCCCGGGGCGGAAGCACGGGGTCGTGGCGACCGATGACCTGCTCCTCGCGCTCCTCGCCGGTCTCCCAGTCCACCGTGGTCTGGGACTTGGGAATCGAGGTGGGCGCGTGGAGCGTGACCTCGCCGTAGATGGGTTCGCCGGTGGTGATGCCGCCCTGGAGACCGCCGTGGTCGTTCTCGACCGGGACGGGGTCGCTCTCCTCCGGGTTCTCCGGGTCCTCGAACTCCCACTCGTCGTTGCGCTCGCTCCCGGTGTACTCGCGGGCCTCGCGGCCGAGTCCGAACTCGAAGGCCGTGGAGGCCGGGACGCTCATCATGGCCTGCCCGAGTCGGGCCTCGACCGAGTCGAACCGCGGCGCGCCGAGTCCGCGCGGGACGCCGCGGGCCTCGAAGTAGATGGACCCGCCGATGGAGTCGCCCTCCTGTTGGTACTCGTCGATTCGCTCGCGCATCCGCTCGGCCGTCTCGGGGTGGGCGCACCGGACCTCGTTCTCCTCGCTGTGTTCGAGAATCTGCTCGAAGGAGACCTCGGGAGCCTCGATGTCGCCTATCTGGTTGACGTGGGCCTTGAGTTCGATTCCCTCGCGCGCGAGCAACTTCTTTGCTATCGCGCCCGCCGCGACCCAGTTGACCGTCTCGCGCGCGGACGACCGGCCGCCGCCGCCCCAGTTGCGGGTGCCGAACTTCGCCGAGTAGGTGAAGTCGCCGTGACTGGGCCGGGGCGCGGTAACGAACGGTTCGTACTTCTCGGACCGCGCGTCTTTGTTCTCGATGACCATTCCGATGGGCGTGCCGGTGGTGTACCCGTCCTGTAAGCCCGACTTAATCGACACGTGGTCGGGTTCGCCGCGACTCGTGGTTATCATCGACTGGCCGGGCTTGCGCCGGTCGAGGTCGGCCTGTACGTCCTCTTCTGAGAGTTCGAGACCCGCCGGGCATCCCGAGACGGTGACCCCCATCGCCTCGCCGTGACTCTCGCCGAACGTCGTGAACTGGAAGAGGCGACCGAAGCTGTTTCCGTTCATTAGGGGAACGTTGGAGGGGACCGGTATTTATGGTTTGGAGTAGGCGCAAATGGGTCCTGCTCCCCGAGTCGGGTCGGGCACCGACGCGCGAACTGTCACCGACGGAAGAAATAAGGAACGGCGCGCCGGTCTTCCGCCCATGCTCTTCGCGGGAAGCGACGACGGCGTCTACCGAATCGCCGACGTCCGAGAACCCGGAGAATCGTCCGCCGAGAAGGTCCTCGACGCCGAGCGAGTGTATCGCCTCTACCAGTCCGACACGGTGGACGGACTGTTCGCAACTGCGGAGTCGGGGCTGTACTACTCGCCGGACGGGAGCGAGTGGACGCCCCTCGCGCTCCCGGAGGCGAAGGTGTACGCGGTCACCGCCGCACCGTCGGGCGATAGGTTCTACGCCGGGACCCGGCCCGCTCGCGTGTTCGCCGCCGAGTTTGACGACGGCGTCCCGACCGACGAACGCGACTGGTCGGAGGTCCCCGGATTCAGCGAGTTGCGCGAGCGGGCCGATTGGGGCATCCCCCGTCACGACGGCGTCTCGCAGGTCCGGAGCCTCCGGACCCACTCGGACGCGCCCGACCGAATCGTCGCCGGCGTCGAGGTCGGCGGCGTCCACGTCAGCGACGACCGGGGCGAGACGTGGACGGACAGACGCATCGACGGGTTCGACGCACCCCACACCGACGACATCCACCACGTCGCGCTGGCCGACGCCGAGACGCTGGTCGCCTCGACGGGCAGCGGACTCTACCGCTCCACCGACGTCGGCCGCACGTGGGAACGACTGGACGACGACCACCGACAGCGGTACTTCCGCGAGGCCTTCGTCCGCGACGGCGTCGTCTACGCCGGCGGCGCACCGGCGTCCTCGGCGTCTTGGGAAGACGACGCCGACCACGCACTGTTCGAGTCCCGCGACGGTGAGAAACTCGACCGTGTGTCGTCGCCGACGCCGGAGGCGGTCGCACTCGGGTGGTGCGAGACCGACGGCGACGTGTTGACAGCGACCCACCGAGGCCGACTGCTCCGGCGCGGGGCCGACGGCTGGCGGGCGGTCGGAACGGTGCCGACGCCCGGCAGCGTGCGCGGTCGGTACCTCCCGTTGTCGTGGGCCGAACCCTGACCGTCGCCGACGGCGTGAGACCGAGCGTCCCCATCCCCTCGCCGTGTTCGCGTCTCGTTATCCTACCGAGAGCGCGCGCTCCAACAGGTCGGCGTCGTAGAACTCTCGCGTCTGGGATTCGCGGGCGTCGTGGACCGCGCGGACCGTCTCGACCGTGTTCTCGAATCCCTTGAACGTCGCCTCGTCCACCATCTGGCCGTCGATGGACACCGCGCCGGTCCCGTCGTCCTTCGCCTTGGTGAAGGCCGCTATCTTCCGGACCGCTTCGCGGAGTTCGTCGTCGGTCGGGAGGTGGATGCGATTGGCCTGCTCGGTCTGGTTAGGATGGAGCGACCAACTCCCGTCGAGACCGACCCGCGCCTCGCGCTCGACGTACTCGGCGTACTCGTCTCCACTATAGAATGTTACGCCTGCGCGTTCGCGATAGAGGCGGTCGAAGGGACCGCCGATTGCCAGCAGGTCGTTCGCGCTGGCCTCGTTCGACATCGCCTCGTAGAGTCCGGGCCACGTCGGTCTCCCGCCGACCTCCCGGCCGCCGAGTTCCGCGGCGTAGTCCACCGGGCCGAAGACGAGCGCCGCGAGGCGCGCGTCGGTGCCGAGGCGGGCTATCTCCCGGAGGTCGGAGCGAGCGCGCGCGGTCTCTACGATGACGGCCAGTTCGATGTCGTGGCCCGTCTCCTGCGATGCGGCCTCGACCGCGGCCTCGGCCGCCTCCACGTCGGCGCGTCGGCCGACCTTGGGGACGACCACGCCGTCGAGGTGTTCGCCGACCGACTCCGCGAGGGTCGCTATCTGGTCGCGGCCGCGCTCGCTGGCCGACTCGTCGTCGTAGCCCCACTCGACGCGGGGCCAGATTTCCCCGGCGAACTCCGGCGCGTACTCCGGCAGGAGGTCCCGGACGTTCCGCAGGGCCTCGTCTTTCCGGTCGGGCGCGGTGCCGTCTTCGAGGTCGGGCACCAGCCAGTCGGGTGCCTGCCACCCCTCGGCGGCGAGACCCGAGCGGAGGTACTTCGCGCTGTCGTCGCGGGCGACGCCAGCGGGCGCGGTCTGGAACGTTCGGCAGAGTCGTGTGGTAGTCATGGTTGGGTTCTGGTTTCTAATCGTCAGTCTCGTCTCCGGACGAGCGCGGTTCGCGTCCCGGAGTAGACCGGTTCGTCGCGCTGGTTGAACGCGACGTGTTCGAAGGTGACTTCGCCCGCGTCCGGGCCGCCCTCGGGACCGTCCGCGAGGGCCGCGCCGCGGTCGGTCTCCGTCGCGTCGAGGACGCGCGTGAAGCCGTAGACGGTGTCGCCGACCGTCACGAAGTCGTGGAATCGCTCGTCGTCGCAGGACACCTCGCGGAGGGTCCGCTCGTCCGAGCGAGCGTGCCCGAGCGCGATGGACCGGGTCACGTCGCCGTAGGCGACGATTTCGCCCGACGGCGAGTCGGCCATCGCGTCGGCGTTGTGGTGTTGCTTGGCGGTGTTGAGCGTCGCCAGTGGAAGTTGGGCGACGGTCGTGTCGTCGATGGTGCGCCCGCGCTCGTGGCGGTAGGCGACCGCGGCGTCCCGACCGTCGGCCCGGTCGAGCGCGTCCCGGAAGTCCTCGAAGTAACCGCCTTCGGGCGCGAGCAGTTCCGCCGGGAGGTCAGCGTCGTTACGCTGGGCCTCCGCTGACTCTCCCGCGCCCTGCCCCTCGCCGTCGGTGGCGAGCGGTTCGCGGCGCGGAATCATGTTCGTCCGCGAGTACGAGAGCAGGCGGTCGCCCGTCGCGGCATCGTAGCCCGTCGTCTCCCACGTCACGATGCCGTAGGCCGGGTGCGAACTCGACTCGGCCTTCTCCTCGACGACCGACTCCACGCGGAGTTCGGTCCCCGGCGGGACGCCGGGTCGGTGATACCGGAGGTCTTCGCGCCCGAGGAAGTAGCCGCCCTTCTCGCTCAGGTCCTCGACGCTCGCGCCCATCACGCAGGCCAGCAGGTAGTCGGGGTGGACTGGCACCTCGTCGTAGCCCCGGGTCCGGGCGACCGAGGGCCGCCAGTACGTCGGGTCGTAGTTGAGCGTCTGCCCGGCCCAGAGTTCCGACCCGTGCCGAGAGAGTCGGAGTCCCGGGTCGTGTTCGACGGTCTCGCCCTCGGCGAAGTCCTCGAAGCAGTTGCCCTTCTCGCGGGTCTCGGCGCGCTCCAGCGCCGCCGCGAACGCGTCGGCGTCGGTCCAGTCAGTCATCCGCGACCACCCGAGACTGTCGGAGGTCGCGGCGAGCGAGCGCCCGCCGCATCTCGTTCGTGACTATCATGTACCCCTCGTCGAACCCCATGCCGGGCTTGGCCAGCACCTGCGCGGCGTCGGTGGCGAGCGCGACGTGGGCGCAGGTCCGGGCCGACTCTGCGGTCTCGTTGCACGTCCCGCCGAGGTACGCGCGGGTGTCGGTCCCCTCGCAGTACCGGACCGCCTCGCCGCTCCGGTGGACCCCGCCGAGGTCGGGCGTCTTGACCTGCACCACGTCGGCCGCGCCCGCGTCCACGAAGGCCTCCACGTCGGGGAGCGTATTGCACCACTCGTCGGCCACGAGGTCCACCGGGACGCCCGCGTCGGCGAGTCCGTCGCGGAGTTCGGCCATAGCGTGAATCTGCTCGGCCCGGCCGCCCGCGTCCATCGGCCCCTCGACTTGCAGGGGGTAGGGCGCGGCCGCCGCCCGGAGGTCCGCGAAGTAGTCGGCGACTTCCGGACGGTCGTAGGGCGGGCCGAACACCTCGCCGAGGACGCCGTACACGTCCACGTGGAATCGGGGCGAGTAGTCCGCGCCCGCCGGACCGATTTCGGCGGCGCGCGTAGAGAGCCAATCGAGGTACTCGACCAACCGCTCGCCCTCCTCGCCGACCTTCTCGACGCTGTTGAACAGGCCGTGAGGGAGGACGGGGACGCCCTTCAGCAGCATCTTCTCGGCGTTGTCCCGGCGGGCGTCGCCCGACTGGCCGAACACCGGGACCGGGTCGTCGGCCGGGTCGGTCCCGAGGGCGTCGGCCAGCGCGTCGGTCTTCGTCGCGCGGCGGGCCGTCGCGGCGGCGTCGAGGAGCGCCTGCGAGACCCCGTACCGGACGGCGGTGTGCAGGCGCTCGCCGTCGGGACCGTCGAGGTCCGCCAACAGGTCGGCGTTCTCCGCGAACGCCTCGGCGGGTCGGCCGACCAGCGCGTCTGCGACCGTCTCCTCGACGACCGGGACGAACTCCTCGGCGCGGAACAGCGGGTCGCGCCCGCCCGCCCCGGAGTACTGGACCGCGGCGCAGTCGCCGGTCGCAACCGTGCCGTCGTCGAGTTCGAGCAGGACGCTTATCGCCTCGCCCGCCTGTCGGACGCGGTCGAATCCGGGGGTGACCGGGTCGCCTCGGTAGGCGGCACCGTCGCGCTCGGCCCCGCGCTTGATGGCGCGCTGGTCGTCGAAGAAGAACCCCGACGCGCCGGGCACCGCCCGGACCCGCGCTATCGTCGTCACGCGCCCTCACCTCCCGGACGCCCGATGAGACGCCCCTCGCTGATGGCGTCCACGTCGTCGGCAACCATCTGGAACGAGCGGTCGCGGTTCTCCGCGCGCGCCCGCCGGTCGAGTCTGTCGGTGTGAACGTCCCGGAGGTCGGGGTCGAGCGCGAGGTCCCCGAACTGGAGGATGCGGACCCGACCGTCGTCGTCGCGGGCCGGGAGGACCGCGCTCTCGGCGCTCTCGCTCGGGGCGAAGGGAACGTCGAGTTTCCCCGTGTCGAAGGCCTTCACGACGCCCTGCGCGACGTCCTCGTCGCCCAGTTCGAGTATCGTGTCCATCAGCGACCGCGTGGACTTCTCGACGAACTCGCGTTCGCGCTCGACGCCGTCGAGCGCGATGTCCTGCTCGCGCATCATGTCGATGAGCTGTCTGGTGGTTCGCAGGCCCTCGGCGTTGGCCTCCTTGGTGGGGACGCCGCCGAACTCCTGCGGGGACTTGGTGATGACCTTGTCGGGTTCCGCGATGGCAGCGGTGGCCGCGCCGAGCGCGATGACGCCGCTGGCGCGGGCCTCGTCCGGCGGGAACCCGCCCATCCACTCGTGGAAGACGGTGGTGACGGTCACGTCGTCGGGGAGGTACTCCTCGCCGAGTTCGCGGAGCGCCCGCAGCGCCGCGATGTCCTGGACGAGGTTGCCGACCTGCCCGTAGCCGAGGGTGATGCTCCGGACCCCCTGCGTGGCCGCGAGCATCCCCTCGACCAGCATCACGGCGATGGCGATGCTCGGCGGGACGAGCGTCCCCGTCAGCGGCCCGAACGGTTCGCGGTTTATCGTGACGCCGCGCTCGGTGTAGGCCCCGGCGAGGCGGTCCACGTACTGCCAGTGTTCGATGGTCTGCGCGAGGTCGTGCTCCTTGGTGTAGGGGATGTTGTACGAGACGGGGCCGCCCTCGAAGCTCTGGAAGCCGCCGGCGAACGTGACGGCCGCGAGCAGGCGGGCGTCGGGCGTGCCGTGGCGCACCTCTATCGGCGCGTCCACGGACTCGATTAGGCTCCGACAGCCCTCGACGCCGTGGTTGACCGCGGGGAACCCGTTGAGGGTGTCCTCGCCGCTCTCGCGGGCCTCTTCGAGACCCTGCTGGGCCTTCTCGTACTCGTTGTCCCGGGTGTACGAGTCGATGGTCGTCGGGAGCAGGTCGGCGCGCCCGGCGTCTTCGAGGTGGCGCAGCAGCGTTATCTGGTCGTCGAGTCGCGGGACGCCAGCGCGAGGTTGGAGGAGCGGTCGGTCGGCGTCTTCGAGGACGCGGGCGAACTGCTTGCTCCGCGGGAGCGACTCGTGGTAGGCGACCGCCTCCTCGAAGTCGATTTCTTCCACCGACCAGCCGGCTCGAATCTGTTCGTCGATGCGTGAGAGGTCCTCTCCGGAGAGTCTCGTATCGCGTAACATGGTGAAAACGGGGGTTCAGGACGTGAGCCTCGCTCGTTCGGCCTCGGACTCCGCGATGTTCATGTCGGCCTTCAGCGCCGCGATGGCCTCCGCGGGCTTGGTCTCGGAGTCGAACACCCGGTCGAAACCCATCTCTCGGAAGCGGTCTCTGGTCCGGTCGAACTCCTCCTGACCGACCGAGAGGTTGCCGCCGATGTAGGTCAGGAGGTCGAGGTCCGCGGCTTCGATGGTTTCGTGGAAGCCGCGGCAGTCTTGCTCGGCGTGACCGTACAGCGAGGAGACGAGTACGGCGTCACCCTCGTGTGCCTCCGCCGCGCTGACGAACTCCGATTGGCTGGACTGGACGCCGAGGTTGACGACCTCGAAACCAGCCGCGGAGAGCGCCTGTTCGAGTATCGTGATGCCGACGGCGTGCGCGTCGGACCCGATAACGCCGAGGATGACTGTAGCAGACATCGAGTAGAACTTCAATGAACAATACTTAAAGATAATCATTGTTCATGATTAAATCCCTTTAAGGTCATTTGAGGGTGTATGTGTCCCTTCCATACAAACCACATTATTTATTGGGAAGGTTTTTGGTCCGGGTGGGCGATGGCCGGAACGATGCAAGCGCTCGACGACGTGCGCGTACTCGACCTGACGCAGGTTCTGGCCGGACCGTACTGCACCATGCTCCTCTCGGACCTCGGGGCCGACGTAGTGAAGATAGAGCGCCCCGGCGGCGACCTCATCCGCCCGAACCCGCCGTTCGTGAGCGACGACGACGCCTACGGCGGCTACTTCCAGAGCGTCAACCGCGGCAAGCGGAGTCTGGAGATGGACCTGACCGACGAGACCGACCGTGAAGACTTCCTCGGACTGGTCGAAGACGCGGACGTCGTCGTCGAGAACTTCCGGGCCGGGACGATGGAGGGGTTCGACCTCGCGTACGAGACCCTGCGCGAGCGCAACCCCGAACTCGTCTACGCCTCCATCCGCGGGTTCGGCGACCCCCGAACCGGCGAGACCCACCGACAGGGCCAACCCTCGTTCGACCTCATCGCGCAGGCGCTCGGCGGAGTCATGGAGATTACCGGACAGGAGGACGGCCCGCCGAGCAAGGTGGGACCGGGCATCGGCGACCTATTCACCGCGACGCTGAACGCGGTGGGCATCCTCGCGGCGCTGCGCCATCGCGACCGGACCGGTGAGGGCCAGTACGTCGATACCGCGATGTACGACGCCATGATTTCGATGTGCGAGCGCGCGGTCTACCAGCACTCCTACACCGGCGAGGTCCCGACCCGTCGAGGGAACTCCCACCCGACGCTGTTCCCCTACAACGCCTTCGAGGCCGAAGACGGCTACGTCGTCGTGGCCGCCTTCGGCGACAACCACTGGCGGGCGCTCTGCGAGGCGATGGACCGCCCGGACCTCGCGGTGGAGTATCCCGCGACCGCCGACCGACTGGAGAACCGGGAGTCGCTCCGCGCCGAAATCGCGGACTGGACTGCGACCCTCCCGGCCGACGACATCTGCGACCGCCTCGAAGGGTCGGTGCCCTGCGCGCCCGTGCAGGACGTGGCCGACGTGTTCGAGGACGACCACGTCCGCGCCCGCGACATGCTGGTCGAGGTCGAACAACCGGGTGCCGACGAGGAGGTGACCATCGCGGGGTCGCCCATCAAGTTGAGCGAGACGCCGCCGAAACCGGGCGAGCGCGCGCCATTGCTCGACGAACACCGCGAGGAACTGCTGGGCGAACGAGCGAGTCCGGCCGACGACGACTGAGACGCTATCGGAACGCGCTCGGCGTCTCCGACCGGGACAAACCGCTGAAAAGACCGGAAACAGCAGTACTCTCCCCTACTCGCTCCTCGTCTTGACTGCGGTCCCCGAGAGGTTGACCCAGAGCATGCCCTCGCCCATCTCCTCGTAGTCGAACGTCGCGCCGACCACAGCGTCGGCACCGCGTTCCTCCGCCTCGGCGCGGAGGTCCTCGATGGCCTCGGTCCGGCCCTTCTCGACCTTCTTCTCGTACGATTCGCTCCGACCGCCGACCACGTCCCTGATGCCGGCGGCGATGTCGCTCACGACGTTCGCGCCGAGTATCGCTTCCCCGGAGACGACGTCTAGGTACTCGGTCACTTCGCGGCCGTCGAGACTATCCGTCGTCGTGATGGTCACGTCTGCCATGGGTCTGCCTGCGTCCGGACGGCCCATAAATTCACGTTAGTCAATAGGTATCTCTCGACAAGGTGTCGAACGCGGCGGCGTCCCCGCGGACTGAGACCGTCCCTGCGAGTCGCTCGGACGAACGGTAAACTCTTTTTACGGCCCGTCCCACGTTCCGGGTATGGATTGGCCGCACGACCCCGACGGCGAGGAAGGGAGCGAAGGCGGACGCAAGTACGGCATGGCGATTCTCGCCAAGAAACTCGACGACGAGGAGGACTTCCCGCTCTCGAAGCGGGAGTTCGTCGAGGAACACGCCGACGAACCGGTTCGCATCAACTACAAGCGCGTCGTCAGCGTCGGCGACATCTTCGAACACGTCGAGGAAGAGGAGTTCGAGACAATCGTGGACTTCCACAAGGCCGTGGGCGCGGGGATGCGCCGCGGCGGATTCTGGGACTACCATCCGAAGGGCGAGAACCCCGAGAAGAAGAGCGCCTGAGTCCTGCTCTCGCTGTTTCTGCGTCGCCGCTCGACGGTCTCGGTTACTCGTTCGCGTCGTCGCGCCACTTCTGCTCGTGAGCGTCGGCGTTCGCGTCGTTGCGTTCCGCCTCACCGCGCTTTCCATCGCCGAACTCCGAGTCGTCTCGGGTCGCCTCGGCGGTTCCCGGCCCCGTGACCGCGAGGCGTTCGCCGTCGTCGCGTTCGACGCCCTCGTCGCTCAGCGTCCACGCCGACCCCGAGTCGGTGTAAGTCTCGGCGCGGACCTTCTCTTCGAGGAGGTTGACCGCGACGGCGTTCGCGCCCTCGGGGATGATGATGTCGGCACGCTTCTTCGTGGGCGCGACGAACTGCTCGTGCATCGGTTTGACCGTCGAGAGGTACTGGTCGATGACGCCCTCCAAGTCGCGCCCGCGGTCCACCACGTCGCGCTCGATTCGCCGGAGGATGCGCACGTCGGCGTCCGTCTCGACGTACACTTTGATGTCGAGCATCTCGTTCACGTCCTCGTCGTAGAGCGCGAAGATGCCCTCCAAGACGATGACGTCGGTCGGTTCGACCGTGTCGGTCTCCTCCTTCCGGTTGTGAATCGAGAAGTCGTACTGGGGCATCTCGATGGTCTGGCCCGACAGGAGGGCGTCCATGTGTTCGCGGAGCAACTCCCATTCGAACGCCGAGGGATGGTCGTAGTTGACCTCCTCGCGCTCCTCGAACGCCATGTGACTGAGGTCCTTATAGTAGTTGTCCATCGGGATGCGCGTCACGGCGTCTTCGACTTCCTCGGTAATCTCGCGGGCGACCGTCGTCTTCCCGGCCCCGGTGCCCCCCGCGATGCCGACGACGAACGACGGGATGGTCATTGGTGAGATGCAGGACTGACTCCCGTTTGAATCCCTCGGAATTGGTTTCTCCCTCTCGTCGCTAGAGGTGTCTGATTACCGCGAGATTTCCGCGCGCACGCTACGCCGGGGGACGCGTGCTGGCCACAGTCTCGTGCGATATGGAAAACCTGGCGGTGCTCCGCGGAACCGGGACCCCGGTCCAGCAGTCGCTCGCCGGAAGTAAGTGTACGGAAAAGCGCATTCACCCGCCGTGAGGCGGCCTGAAAGCGTAATTTAAAGGCGCGTCAGATTCGTGGCGCGCGGGCCTTTGGGGGCCTGATCGATGTCGAACTCTACCTCAGTTCCCTCTTCGAGGTCGGGGCCGCCGATGTCTTCCATGTGGAAGAACACGTCGTCGTCCGCGTCGTCCGTCGAGATGAAACCGTAGCCGCCGGTGTCGTTGAAGAAATCAACGTTTCCTTCTGCCATTGCAATTAGACATATGTTGGTTACGGGGATAAGTATTGTGATGTGCGTATAGTAATTCCGGCCGTGGATGGACGAGTATTTTCCGAAAACCCGGATATATCGAAGAAGTCCGACCGTACAGTCACTTCGTCCGGTAATCCCGGACGATTCCGCGACCGATTCGGTTCGTATCGAAACTCTCGGAACCCGTTGGCACCGCTCGGCGACCAGTTCGTTCTCACTTCTGGAACCTCTATCAGAAATAGGATAGCTTATAAGCCGCCGCCACAAATCTCCGCCCAACTGTGACGAACGCGCAGGTCACTCTGATTCAGATCGACAACTACGGACCGTGGACCGTGACGCCAGAACCGCGTCGGGAAGTGGACCTCCAGACCCTCCAGTCGCGTCTCTACGCCGACCTCTCCCAACTCGTCGGCAACCGCGAGGGGTACGTCTTCTTCACCCGATTCGACAACATGGTCGCCGTGACGAACGGGATGGACGAGACCGACCACGCCATGATACAGGAGTCGGTCGGGAACCGCTACCCGGTCACCGTCAGTTTCGGCGTCGGCGCGGACCCGAGTCCGGTCGAGGCGCTCTCCACGGCGACCGAACACATCCAAGACGCCGGAAGCGCACAGGAGGCCGACCGGACCGAGATTCTCCGTGGCACTTGTCTCGACCCGGACGAGCGGACGGACGACGACGTCCAGATAGCCCACTTCGACGTGAACGACGCCACCGGGAAGTACACCGACGAGATGAACGCGTTCGACTCGTTCATCCACATCGAACAGGGGTACGCCGAACTGATGCGGTACTTCCGGCGCGCCCACGGCGGTCTCTCGTTCTTCGTCGGCGGCGACAACGTCATCGCGGTCTCGCCAGACCTCGACGCGGCAGCCTACGAGGACACCGTCCGGCACGTCCAAGAGACCGTCGAGGTTGAACTGAAAGTCGGCGTCGGACAGGCGGCGACGCCCCAGTCCGCGGGAATGGCGGCCAAGCACGCGCTCGAAGACTGCCGCGACGACGGCGACCGCGTCGTCATCGACTGACCGGGCGAGCCATCGCGGTAGTCGTCTTTCGGCCAGCACTCGTCCTCCGGTACCGTGTCGACCGAGGGTAGGACCGGCGTTCGAGTCTCCGTTCGTTCTCGAAACCTACGCCTCGCTATTGGCCCGAACCGCTGCGTCTGTGGAAATGCTCGAAACCTCGCCGCATCGCGGTCGATGAAACGTCCTGTTACCGGGTTCCACTCCGACTAGTAGCACGCGGTGTCCCCGAGGTCGGGTTCGTCCCCTACGAGCGCGCAGTCCCCCGCATTTTCACCTGCTAACTATTACCATAGGTCGCTCGTAGGCTTAAAACTGCCGGGGATACTTTTTAGAGAACCAGTGTCAATCGTTCACACATGGAAGGCGAAGTGACCGTCCGGGACGTGATGTCCCGGGAGTACGTCGGGGTTAGCGAATCTGATACGGTCTTGGGCGCGGTCAGACTCATGCACGAGGAGGGCGTCGGGTGCGTCGTCGTCCTTCGGGGGAGCGAACCGGTCGGCATCGTGACCGAGTCTGACGTCATCGCGTTGGTCGCCGAGGAGGGCGACCCGGCCGAGACGGACGTATCGGCGGTGATGTCCGAACCGATAGTCTCGGTAGACGCCGACCTCGAACTCCCCGAAGCCGCGGGCACGATGTCGCGCGAAGACATCCGTCGTCTGCTGGTCACCAACGACGCCGAAGTCGTCGGCGTCCTCTCGGAACGCGACGTAATCTCGGCGTCGGCCTCGCTGTCGGGTGTCCCGTCGCTGCGCGAGGAGACCACCCTCGACGTGGGGACCCCTGCCGGTAGTGACAGGATGGGGAGAGAACCGACGAGCAACGAACCCGCCGACGCCGCGGCCGACGGCGACCACCGATACGAGTACTCCGACCGGAGCATCTGCGAGACGTGCGGAACGCTGAGTAGGGAACTCACCAACGTCAACGGTCAACTCATCTGCGTCAACTGCCGAAACGTGTAGCCTCAGAGTCGCTGTCGGTCATCGCCCCTCTCCTATCATTTCTGCCATTTAACGCGGAATGTGTGGTTGGGTACGCCCGTCTGACACGATAATTCAACTGTCACCCGCCTTCTATCTCGTATCCCCGTCTCTTCGGACTGTGAAAAAGCGCAAGACCCAAATAGGTCGGGCTTGCGAGATACGACATATGGTAGGTTGTGACAAGATGGCAAGAGAGGTGGTGGCACGTGCCACCTAGCACTGGGTTGGCGAACGCGGTCGTGACGGGACTAGTTACGGGCAGTATCGTCGCGCTCGGCGCTATCGGGTTGGCGCTGGTGTACAACATCGCGGAGGTCCCGAACTTCGCACACGGCGAACTCCTCATGCTCGGGGCGTACATGGCGCTGTTCGTCAACAAACCGGCGACGGTGCCGGTCTTCGAACTGCTGACGCAGGTGGACGCGCCCGCGAACTCACCGCGGTCGGATTCGCCGTCCTGTTCGTTCTCGCGGCCGGGTCGGCGCTCGCGTCCGTGTACTTACTCGGCGGAACGTCCGCGCTGAAGGGGTCGTGGTGGCCCGGCGACCCCAGTCCGGCGCTCGCGCTCGGCGTCCACGCGGTCGCGGCCGCGGCCCTCGGCGTCGTCGTGAGCCTCGGTTTCCCGTCCATCTGGGCCGGACTGTTGCTGTCGGCGCTGGTGCTGGCGTGGGTCGCTCCCTTCCTCGAGAAAGTCATCTTCCAGAAGTTCCGCGCGAAGGACGCCTCGCTCGCGACGATGCTCATCGTCACGCTGGGACTCTCGTTCGTGCTCCGGTTCGGCACGCAGGCGTTCTACGGCGGTGAAGTCCGGACCTACGTCGTCCCGCAGGTCGGCAGCGTGTTCGGCTACGACGTGGGCCTGTCGGCGGCGAAGTTCTTCGACCTGTACGTCACGGGAAGCGGTCTCACGATGCACGTCATCGACACCGGTCCGACTCCGGCCCAACCGATGTTCACCGCGGCCTACTCGTGGCTCGCGGTGGTCGCGCTCGTCGCGCTGACGCTCGGGGCCGCGTTCGCGGTCTACCGCTGGCGGAGCGGCGGGGACGAGGGGTACGGCACCGGCCACACCATTGGCCCGAAGATTAGCGCGGCCGTCGCGGGTATCGCGACGTTCGTCGCGCTGCTGTTCCTGCTGGCCGGCGGCGGGTCGGTTCCCGAATCGTCGTCGTTCTCGACCAGAATCCGCCTCTCGCTGATGCGAGCGTCGGTCATCTTCATCGCGGTCGGGATGATGGCGCTGCTCCACTTCCTGCTACAGGAGACCAAACTCGGCAAGGCGATGCGGGCGTCCAGCGACAACATCGACCTCGCCAAGATTACCGGCATCAACACCGACCGCGTGATGATGGCGACGTGGATAATCGCCGGGGCGTTCGCGGCGGTCGGCGGCGTGATGCTCGGGGTCCTGTTCAGCCAGTTGACGGTCAACATGGGGTTCTTCCTCCTGCTCCCGATGTTCGCCGGGGTCATCCTCGGCGGGCTTCAGTCGGTGTACGGCGCGATTCTCGGGAGCTACATCGTCGGCCTGTCGATGGACGTCGGCATCTACGCGATTCCGGGTATCGGTTCGACCTACCGAATCCCCATCGCGTTCGCCATCCTGTTCGTCGTCCTGCTGGTCAAACCCGAAGGAATCACGGGAGGCACCTAACATGGCACTGTCATCCAGCCTCGTCTCGCTCGGCATCATCGTGGGTATCTACGCGATACTCGCGCTCGGACTGAACATCAAGTTCGGCTACACGGGCCTGCTCGACATCGGGCACGTGGCGTTCTACCTGACCGGCGCGTACGTCACTGCGCTGTTGGTCCTGCCGCCGCCCAGCACGCAGCAGTTCGCCACGTACGTGCTCGGGTGGAACTGGCCGTGGCTCCCGGCCATCGCGGTCGGGACGCTCGCCGCCGGACTCCTCGGCATGCTGGTCGCGCTTCCGGCGATTCGGTTGCGGGAGGACTACCTCGCAATCGCGGTCCTCGGCATCTCGGTCATCCTGAAGCGCATCGTCCAGTCGGAGGGCTGGCTCGCGAACGGTCCGGGTTCGCTCCGCGGATTCAGCCAACCGTTCCGCACGTACTTCCCGCTGCCCGGCGACACGCTCGGGGCCGCCGCACTCCTCGGGTTCGTCGTCCTCGTCCTCTGGACGGTCGCGACGTATCTCCTCGCGCAGGTCGGCACCGAGCGCGGGACCGACGTCGCGGCCGACGGTGGAGAGGCCGAGGGTTCGCAGGCCGCGTCGGACGCGCGCTCCGACGGTGGCGTGACCCGGGACCGCACCATCTCGGGCACCCCCGGTATCGGCGGATGGGTCGTTGACGGTCTGCTCGCGCTGACGATGCTCGGCGTCGGCTACGTCGCGGCCCGACGCTCGCGGACCCGGACGAGCGACTCCGAACAGCGACTCCTGCTCGGTGCCGGCGCGCTGTTCGGTCTGGCCGCAGGCGCTGTCGCGTGGCAAGCGTTCGAGTGGTGGACGGCCTTCGGCGTGAACCTCGACTTCGTCTTCGGTCTCGTCGTCTTCGCCGCCGTCACCGCGGGTTTCTACGGCGCGAACCGGCGGTACGCTCCGCTCGCCGGTGCCGTCACCGCCACGGCGGCCTTCGGAGTCGCGTTCCTCGTGGGCGACTCGCCGATGGTCGCGTTCGTCTTCCTCGCGGCGGCGTCGCTGTTCACGTGGGTGTTCGGTGCCGTCGCGGTCGTCCGCCGATACAGCGACCTCTCGGGCCGCGACTTCGGCGTCGCGCTCGGTCTCGCGGTCGTGTTCGTCGCGTGTTTCGCTCCGCTCATCGTCCTCGGCGGCGGGTCGGGCGACGCGATGAGCAGCGTCGGACTGTTCGTCACGATGGGACTGCTCGCCGCGTTCCTCTACGGCGTCTACTACCTCGGGTCGAACTGGGACCGATTCGGTTCCGGCGTCGAGTTCGTCCGTATCGTCGGTGTCGGCGCGATATGGCTGTTCGTCATCCGGTACTTCGTGATGGCCAACATCGTCCCGTTCCAGCGCGCCGGGGCGAGCGCGGTCGTGCAGAACAGCGTTCAGAACCTGCTCTGGCTGTTGAAGTTCCAGGGCGGGACCGCCGCGTTCGACTACACCCGGTTCCTGCTGGTACTCACGCTGGCGTCGCTGGCGATGCTGTACTACCTCTCGGAGATTACGGTCGAGTCGCCGTTCGGCCGGGTGCTGAAGTCCATCCGGGAGGACGAGGACGTGGCGACCTCGCTCGGGAAGAACACGTTCGCCTACAAGGTCCAGAGCATGATGCTCGGGTCGGCGCTCGCCGGGTTCGCCGGCGGACTGACCGCCATCTACTTCCAGAGTCTGGTTCACACGATGTTCGCGCCGCGGGTGACGTTCATCGCGTTCCTCGCGCTCATCATCGGAGGAACCGCCAACAACAAGGGGATGATTCTGGGCGCGACCATCTACTGGGCGTTCCAGAAGGCGACCGCCGACATCGCCGCGTTCTTCCCGACAGCGGCGCGCTCGTCGGTGCAGGCGCTTCGACTCGCGTTCATCGGCGCGCTCCTCATCGTCATCCTCTACTACCGCCCCGAAGGGCTGTGGGGCGAGAAACGAACCGTCGCGGAGGTGGCAGAAGAATGAGCGAGACAGTCGAATCCGAACCCGAGACGCACGGAACTGGCGAAGCGATACTCGAAGTCGAAGGACTGCGAAAGACGTTCGGCGGCATCACCGCCGTGGACGGCGCGACCTTCGAAGTCGAGGAGGGCACCGTCACGGGTCTCATCGGTCCGAACGGTGCCGGGAAGACGACGACGTTCAACCTAATCAGCGGGTTCTACGAACCCGACAGCGGGGACATTCGGTATCGCGGCACCGACCTGCAGGACATCATGCGCCCGAGCGACACCGAGCAGGGTATCTGGATGGGTGCCTCGGGGATGACGTTCGGCGGCGTCGGCCTCGCGGCCGCGGCGACCGCCGGCGTCTCCACGCTCGGTCTCGGCGGCGCTGCGCTCGTGGGCGCTGGCGTCGGTGCCGGTCTCTATCAGGCCGAGGAGAAGGTCAAGAACGACTACCTCGACGTGAAGAACAAGCGTCCGTTCCGCGTCTCCCAAGAAGGTCTCTCCCGGACGTTCCAGCTCACGCGCGAGCTACAGGGCCTGACCGTGCTGGAGAACCTGATGCTCGCGCCACAGGACCAGCGCGGCGAGAGCCTCACCAACGCGTGGTTCCGGCGCGGTGCGGTCGCCGAGGAGGAAGCGGCGGTGCGCGAGCGCGCGGTGGAGATGCTGGAGTTCCTCGAAATCGACCACCTCACCAACGAGTACGCGGGCAACCTCTCGGGCGGCCAGCGCAAACTGCTGGAACTCGGACGAGTGTTGATGACCGACCCAGACCTCATCCTGCTGGACGAACCCGTCGCCGGGGTCAACCCCGCGTTGACCGACAAGTTACTGGAGCGAATCGAGAGTCTCCGCGAGCAGGGCTACACGTTCTGCATCGTCGAACACGACATGGAGGTCATCATGAACCTCTCGGACACCATCATCGTCATGGACCAAGGTAAGAAACTCATGCAAGGCACGCCCGAAGAGGTACAGAACGACCAGCGAGTTGTGGACGCCTATCTGGGGGGATAACCGATGGCACTACTCGAAGCCCGCGATATCGTGTCGGGGTACGGCGACGCCCAGATTCTCCACGGCGTCTCGATGGACGTCGCGGACGACGAAATCGTCTGCATCATCGGACCGAACGGCGCCGGGAAGTCCACGTTCATGAAGGCCGTGTTCGGTCTCATCGACTGCTGGGAGGGGTCGGTCACGTTCGACGGCGCGGCCATCACCGACCTCCGGCCGGACGAGATTACTCGCGAGGGGATGTGCTACGTCCCGCAGGTGGACAACGTGTTCCCGAATCTGACGGTGCGAGAGAACCTAGAGATGGGCGCGTACATCCTCGACGAACTGCCGGACGACGCCCTCGAAGAGGTGTTCGACCGGTTTCCGATTCTGGAGGAGCGACAGAACCAGAAGGCCGGAACCATGTCGGGCGGCCAGCAGCAGATGCTCGCCATGGGCCGCGGTCTGATGGTAGACCCGGACCTGATGCTGGTGGACGAACCCTCGGCGGGTCTCGCGCCGGACTTAGTGGACGAGGTGTTCCGGAAGATAATCGAGATAAACGAGTCGGGCACGGCCATCCTGATGGTCGAGCAGAACGCGCGGAAGGCCCTGCGGAACTCCGACCGGGGCTACGTGCTGGAGATGGGCGAGAACCGCTTCGAGGACACGGGCGACGCCCTCCTCGACAACGAGGAAGTGACCGAACTCTACCTCGGGGCCGGTGGCGGCGACGCCGGCGATACCGGCGAGACGGCGACCGACGACTAACAACCTCTCTTCTCGACCGCGGTTTCGGCGTTCCGTCTCGTAACCGGCGATAGGTCTCCACGTTCGGACACGACCAGGTAAGTATGGCTCAGCCCTCTCAGGTTAGTCGGACTGGCAGTTCCGGGACGGTCTCACTGACTCGTCCGCAACCGCGCGAGGCGTCCGGACGAGATTCGTTCCGTCATCCTACTTCAACCCTCGCGTCGGCGTTCGCCTCCCGCTCACCTACCGTCGCTGGACTCGCGGACCGAAAAATCAGCGTCGGTCGTCTAACCTCTCCTACGTCGTGGTCGTCGTGGACTGTCCGGAGTCGGAGAGTTTCCCTTCGAAGAACGACCGCGGAATCGTCTCCAGCACTTTGGTCGAACCGCTCTGGACTTGCATGATGGCGAACTGGTTGAGCGGTTCGAGTCGCTCGTTGAGGTTGACGGGACTCGACGCGCCCTGATAGTTGACGTCCGCGCCGTTGCCGAGCAGGTCCTTGGCCTTCTGGAACTCGTCGACCGTGACGACCTGCCCGCTGTCGCTTTCGGGCCGCGAGACCGACCGGATGTTCTTCGCGATGGCAGTTCCCGAGGCCTCGCCCGCGGCCTGAATCGCCAGCGCCTGCAGGAACAGGGCGTCGTAGGCGTGGGGCGCGAACAGCGTTCCCGCCTGTTCGCCCATCATCTCCTCGAACTTCGTGGCACCTTGGGTCTGCTCGGGGTTCGGCGATGCGAGGTACATCCCGTCGGTGATGGATTTCAGACTGTTGAAGAACTCCTTGGAGTTCAGGCCCTCGCTCAGGACCCACTCGCCGCCGTAGCCGCCGTTCGACCACTGCTTGAGGATGGTACGACCGTTGCCGGGGTAGCCGACGAACCCGACGGCGTCAGGATTCCCGTTGAACACCTTGTCGAGCGTCGAAGTGTAGTCGCTCGACCGCTTGCTGTAGCCGACCATCGCGGTCGTCTCGCCGTTAAACTGTGCGCTGGCTTTCTCGGCAAGTCCCTGTCCGTAGGGGTTGTCGACGTAGAGGAACGCGGCCTTGTCCGCCCCGATGTACTTGTCCTCGTTCATGATGCGGCCCATCACGATGCCCTGCTGGCCGTCGTTGGGCGCGGTCCGGCCGAAGTACTTCACGCTCTTGTCCTGATTGTACCCTATCTGGGCCAATGCGGGCGACGTGCTGGCGTTGCTGACCTGCATCACTTGGTCGGCCGCGACGTTCTGCGCCAACGGGACCGACACCCCGCTGGAGGCCGCGCCCACGAAGCCGATGATGCCCGCCTCGTTGACCAGCGAGTTGTACTTCTGAATCGCCCGCGCGGGCTTGGTCTCGCTGTCGGCGTTGTTCATGTTGATTTGTCGTCCGAGCGGTCCGCCCGCGTCGTTGACGTTCTGGGCCGCGAGATTCGCCGCCTTCTGCATCCCGCTCCCGTAGGCGCTGAGCGCACCCGTGATGGGGAGAATCGACCCCATCTGGATAGCGCCGCCCTGTGTGGCACCTGCGGACGTTGACAGTCCGGTCAACCCGGCCACCCCCGCGGCCGTCGCGCCCTTCAGATACACCCGTCGCGTCGTTCGGTAGTTCTCTGACATCTCCGACGTATCACACGACGCGGTACCAATAAACAATTGTGTATGCTTACCACGGTCCGTCGGGATAGTTCAATCGAGTCCGGCCAACGACGAAGAAGAGCTGGAAACGGTTCCGTAATTCGATGCCAAAACGAAGTGAAAGATGTCACCTCCGGTGGTGACGAGTACGCTACAGTTTGCCCTCGAACCACGACCGTTCGATGGTGTCGAGTTGCTTCCGCTTGCCCTGCTGAATCTGCATGATGGCGAACTTGTTGAGCGGTTCGAGCGACTCGTTCATGTCCACGGGACTCGACGCGCCCTGATAGTTGATATCCTCCCCGTCGTCGATGAGGTCTTTCGCCTTCTGGAACTGTCCGGCGTACACTTTCGTCCCCTCTCGGGACATCGACCGGATGTTCTTGGCGATGGCCTTACCGGACGCCTTCCCGGCCTTGTGCATGGCCAGCGCCTGGAGGAACAGTCCGTCGTAGGCGTGGGCCGCGAACAGCGTCCCGGACTTGTCGCCCATTCCCTCGTTGAACGCCGTCGTACTCTTCTTCGACGAATCTGGACTCGGCGACGCGAGATACATCCCGTCGGTGATGGACTTCAGACTGTTGAAGAACCCCTCGTCGTTCAGACCCTCGCTCAGGACCCACTCGCCGCCGTACCCGCCGTCGTCCCACTGCTTGAGGATGGTCTTCCCGTTGCCGGGGTAGCCGACGAACCCGATGGCGTCGGGGTCGTCCTCGAACAGTTTGTCGAGCGTCGAGGTGTAGTCGGAGGACTTCTTGTCGTACGGGACCACCGCGGTCGTCTCGCCGTCGAACGCCTCCTTCGCCTTCTTTGCCAATCCCTTGCCGTACGCGTTCGCGACGTGGAGGAACGCGGCCTTGTCCGCACCGATGTACTTGTCCTCGTTCATCGTACGGCCCATCACGAGACCCTGTTGGCCGTCGTTGGGCGCGGTCCGGCCGAAGTACTTGACCGTCTCGTCCTCGTTGTAGCCGATTTCGGCGAGCGCTGGCGTCGTGCTCGCGTGACTCACCTGCATCACGCCGTCGGCGGCGACGTTCTTGGCGAGGGGAACCGACACCCCGCTGGAGGCCGCGCCCACGAATCCGACGATGTTCTGCTCGTTGACCAGCGATTTGTACTTCTGCTGGGCCTTGCTCGGTTTGGTCTCGCTGTCCTTGTTGTGGACCTTCACCGTCCGACCGAGGGGGCCGCCCGCGTCGTTGACGTGTTCCTTCGCGAGGTTCACTGCCTTCTGCATGCCGCCTCCGTAGGCGCTCAGCGAACCCGTAATCGGGAGAATCGAACCCATGTGAATGGGACCGGCACCGCCCTCGCCGCTACCGCCGCCGGAGATGCTGCCGATGCACCCCGAGAGACCGGTGACGCCTGCAGCACCGAGCGCTGCCGTCGTCTTCAGATACGCGCGCCGCGACTTTTCCGTGCCTGTCATAGTCTACCAGAAGGTCTCAGACCGGGTATAAAAAAGTTTGCAACTTGTGAACTAAACACACCCTTTGGTGAAAGTTTACTCGGAGGCGAATTTTTATTTGTCAGCCAGCCCGACACATATATGACTCGGGCTATCGGAGTCACGTACATGCCGATAGAGACCCTGGACGACCTCGCCGTCCAAGGGACAACGCTCGGAGTGCGTATCGACATCAACAGCCCGCTGACCGACGACGGGGACCTCGCCGACGACGCCCGCCTGCGTGCCCACCTCGACACCCTCTCGGAACTCTTGGACCGGGGCGGCCGGGTGGCCGTCCTCGCCCATCAGGGGCGTCCCGGGGGAGACCAGTTCAGGGACCTCCGCCCGCACGCCGACCGCCTCGACGAACTACTCGACGCGCCCGTCGAGTACTCCGACGCCACCTTCTCGGCCGACGCCCGCCGCGCGGTCGAGAATCTGGGGGACGGTGAGGCCGTGGTGCTGGAGAACACCCGCTTCTACAGCGAGGAGTACATGCAGTTCCCGCCCGAACGCGCCGGGACGACCGAACTCGTGGACGGTCTCGTCCCCGTGCTAGACGCCTTCGTCAACGACGCCTTCGCCGCGGCACACCGCTCGCAACCCTCCATCGTCGGCTTCCCGACTCGGATTCCGAGCTACGCCGGCCGGGTGATGGAGCGGGAACTCGACGTTCTCGGCGACATCGAGAGCACGCCCGAACCGCGGACTTACGTCGTCGGCGGCGCGAAGGTCCCCGACTCGATGGCGGTGGTCGAGAGCGTCCTCGAACGGGGTCTCGCCGACGAAGTGCTGACGACCGGCGTCGTCGGCAACGTGTTCCTGCTGGCCGACGGGACCGACCTCGGTGACGCGAGCGCCGACTTCGTCTACGAACAGGGCTACTGGGACGAAATCGACCGCGCGGCCGACCTGCTCGAGGAGTACGGCGACCGCATCCGTCTCCCGGTGGACGTGGCGGTCGAACGCGACGGCGAACGCCACGAACTCTCGGTGGACTCGCTCCCCCCGAAGGAGGACGAGGCCGCGATGGACGTCGGCACGGAGACCATCGACGCTTACGCCGAGGTCGTCCGGAACTCGGGCACCGTCGTTCTCAACGGTCCCGCGGGGGTCTTCGAGGACGAGACCTTCGCTCGCGGCACCCGCGAACTCTTCGAGACCGCGACGGCGGCCGACTACAGCATCGTCGGCGGCGGCGACACGGCCGCGGCCATCCGGAAGTACGGTATCGACGGGTTCGACCACGTGAGTACGGGCGGGGGCGCGGCGCTCAACATGCTCACGGGCGAAGACCTGCCAGCGGTCGAAGCGCTACGCGACTGAATGGTCTCCGTCGAACTCGGGAGCACGGCTGACGCCGACGCGGTGGCCGACCGGTGGGTCGAACTGGCCGCCGAGCAGCGCGAGTTCGACTCGCACCTGTCGGCCGACGCGAACCGGTCGGCGATTCGAGAGGCCATCGCCCAGAGCGCGGTCGCCGACGAACTGCTGGTGGCCAGAACCGACGGCGGCGATATCGTCGGCTTCGTCACCTTCGGGACCGAGTCGAGCAACTACGAACAGGACGTGACTCGCGGCGTCGTCCAGAACATCTTCGTCGTGCCCGAGCGACGCGGCGAGGGAATCGGGTCGGAACTGCTTCGCGCGGCCGAACGACGACTCGCCGAGAGCGGCGCAGACGCCCTCGCGCTGGAGGTGATGGCCGCCAACGACGACGCCCGTCGGTTCTACCGACGCCACGGCTACGCTCCGCATCGAGTCGAGTTGGAAAAATCGGTCGAAAGCGATACGCTCACAAAGGAGTAGCGAGAACGACGCTGTACGCGCCAGGGGAGCTTGGGCGGTTCAAGCACCCGACTTGTAATCGGGAGTTCGTGGGTTCAAATCCCACCCCTGGCTTCGAATTTCCGGCTCGTCTTCTTCGTTGCGGTTCCCGTACAGGCGTCACGTCTCCGAAAAATCACAGCGTCGAGACGAAAAGCGGGTCGCGCTACGCGTAGAACTTCGTCAGTTGGTCGCCGAGGTCGATGGCGGTACTCGGTGTGTCGGGTCCCGACTCCTCCAACCACTCGACGGTGGCGTCCAGTTCGGGGGTCGGGGCGACCCGCTCGTCGTCGTAGGTCAGGACGCCGGCGTCGGCCAAGCGCGGTAAGTGGTTGTGGTGGAGCGCGATGCGTAGCCGTCGCCGGGTCGGTCGGTCCGAAGCGTCGGCCGGGCCGACGCCGCGGGCGAGGAGTCGCGTCGTCAGTTGCTGGCGGGAGACGGGACCGGTTTCGTCGAGGACGTCCACGATGGCGCGTCGGTACTCGTTACTCAGTAGGTCGAACGCGGTTTCGAAGTCCATTGGTGGAGTGGCTGGCACGCTACCGGAGGTACGTGCCGGTGATTAGTCCACTCTCACGGAGGCTTAAGAAACCTCTTGCCGGTTGCAGCAGTTTCGGGTTTTCGGGACACGGTCACTCTCCCCGTCTGATACTACGCACCGTGAAACGGTCGGGAGTCTGTCGTCGTTTTAAGTGATACACCGTCTTCCGTTCTGGCAGGCGGTGACCGACCGCCTCGACGCGGTTCCGACTGCCCGTCGGTCTCCGCGTCGAAACGCGAAGCGACCCTGCCCGACGACTCCCGAGACCTGTGACGCGACGGACCTCCGCCGGGCGCACTCTCCTCGCTCGGCGGCCCGCCGCACGTTTTCGCTCAGTTACTCGGTCCCGTTTTCGTACGACAGCGCCGCGACTCGACCGTCACCGTACATCGTCAGAATCTCGGGTGCCGGGTCGTCGTCCATGTCGGCCAGCGTCGGGTTGGTCCAGAGCGGCGTCTCACGCTCGTAGGACGCCAGTATCTCTCCCGAAGTCGGGTCCACGATGGAAACGCGCCCGTCGTTCGACGCCGCGACGAGTTCGTCGTCGCCGTCGTCGTCCACGTCGCCGAGGACCGGCGGCGGCGTCATCTGGGGGTTGACCGTGGTCAGACTCGTCGTCCACTCGACGTCGCCCGACGTCGCGTCGATGGCCCGGAGGTTCCCGTCGCGGGCGGTCGCGTACACCTCCGCGGTTCCGTCGCCGTCACCGTCCCCGACCGCATCGACCGCGGCGTACGCGCCGAAGGACTGTCGCCAGACCAGTTCTCCGTCGTCGCCGTCGAGGAGCGAGACGTTCCCGCCGGAGGTGGCCGTCACGAGTTCGGCCGGCGGGTCGTCGTCGGCCTGTCCGGTCGTGAACCACGTCACCGAGTCGCCAGCGCCGACCGAGCGATTCCACGCGATGCTCCCGTCGTTCTCGAGCATCACGAGTCGTCCGTTGCCGAGCGCGACCGCGAGTTCCGGTGCGCCGTCTCCGTCGAAGTCCTCGACGTACGGTTGTCCCCAGACGTAGTCGGCCGGAAGTTTCCGCGTCCAGACGGTCTCGGCGTCGGCCACGCCCTGCGAGTCGTTATCGGTCGAGTTGGCGTCCGGCCGGACGACGAAGACCGTCCCATGAACGTCCACGACGACGACTTCCGGTCGCGCGTCGCCCGTGAAATTCGCCACGACCGGCCGGGTGTAGCCGTAGGCCGAGAGGTTGCGTCGGAACTCGGTGTCGCCCGTCCGCGGGTCGAAGGCGGCCACCGTCTTCTCGGTCGACGTGGCGAGGACCTCCGTCACGCCGTCGCCGTCTATATCAGCCAACGTCGGGTCGGCGATGGAGTGGATGGTGCAGTTGGCCGGGGGAACCTCGTAGGCCCACCGGACGCCGCCACTCGTTCCGTTCAGCGCCACCAGTCCGCATCCCGCAGACTCGTTCGTCACGCCGTTTGCGTGGTCATGACGGTGGCCGTGGCTCTGCCCGCCGCCGGCCGTCTCGCCGCTGATTGGTGCGAAGACGAACGGTTGGTCGCCGACGGTGCCGCCGACCGCGACGTGGTGATTGCCGGTGATGTTCCTGCCGGTGTCGCTGACCCAGTTGGCGGTGAGCGTCGGGGTCGCTCCGGAGTCGGTCGTGTCGTCCTGCGCGACGAGCGAGACGGTCGCGCCGACGACCGCGACCGATGCGACGACTGCGAGCGCGACCAGAACCACATTGCGTTTCGCTGTAGGCATGATAGGGAAACCACCTGAACGAGGTGCTTCCCCGACACTCGGTGTGCGAGCGAGATAAGCGCCCGCATTCTAAGTCGAGCGCGGTCTCGAAAGTGGAGGGTCGTCCGCTCGACGTCGGCGTGACTCCCGAAGCCGAGGCGGGGTGACTCGACCGGCCGGGCTACTCGAACTTTCCGACGTTCGAGAAATCGTCGTCCTCGCAGGACGGGCACTGGTTCGGTTCGGTGATGAAGACGGTCCCGCAACCCTCGCACTCGTACAGGTCGGGGCTGTCGTCTCCGGCGCTCGCGTCACGTCCGGCGGTATCGGAAGCCGACGACCCCAGCAGGCGTTTGGCTCGGTCGACGGCTGCGGAGAGGAGTCGCTTCAATACGGGTGGATGCTGACCGGCGGTACAAAACGTTTGTTGCCGCCTACTGTAACTGACAAGTTACGGGTTTGAACAGTGTCGGCGGTCTTCGGGACTCGACGGAGTGGACGTCCGGCGGTCGCGGGGACGTTCGGTTACTCCTCCGGGCGCGGCAGCGCCACGAACGACAACTCGACGATGCTGAACGGGTCGTACACCGACTGGTGGCACTGGCAGTAGATTTCGTTGGCCGCGCCGAACTGCCGACTGTCGGCGAGCGCCTTGAATCCGGGGACGCAACAGAAGTGGGTACACTTGTTCATGTTGGCGAGGAACCCCTGTTCGGTGGCGGCCGCGAGCCACTGGTCGCCTTGGTCCACCATCTTCTCGATTCGCGTACTCCGGATTAGCTGGACCGGAATCGTGCCGCCGGGTGGCACGTCCTGCGAACGCCACGTCACGAGCGCGGGCTTACCGGCCCCGGCCTCGCCGATACCGTTCCCCCAGTCCACGTAGTTGCTGAAGTCCTCGACGTTGACCTTGTCGCCGGGTTCCACCTGCTCCTGTTGCCACTCGTACGGCGGCGACCCCGCGTACCGGAAGAAGTTGTCTTGGTCGGCGTCGGGTTTGACGCCGGGATAGGTCTGGACGCCGCAGTACTGGAACCACTCACTGGAGTAGGTAATACCGCCCAGTTCCATCTCGGCGACCGTCACCTCGCGACCCTGCTCGGTGACGGTCTCGGGTTCGGGCCACACTCCCTTGACGAATCCGTCGTCGTCTATCTCTATCGGAATCTGGGGCATCCCCCGCGGTGCGGGGCCGGCGACGTTCTCGACGCCGAAGTACTGGGTGATACCCCCGCCCGCCCCGGTCGGCGCAGTCGCCGCGTTGATGCTCGCTGCCGCCGCGGTGCCGACGCCCGTGAGCGCGGCGCTTCCCACGACGCCCTTCACGAACCGCCTGCGTCCCGACTCCTCGGGATACTTGTCGTCCTCTTCAGCCATACTGGACCCCTCTAACTGCGGTCGTATCGCTGTTAAACATGCTCCCCCACCTGTGTTTTCTGGCGTTCAGCGATAAAAGGGTTGTTGGGGTAGGCACTCGTTTCGACCGCGGCGACGTAGCGATTCGCGGTATAGCAGTCGGATTCACTGACAGTAGCCACTGTCTTTTTGGTGTTGCCGTGAGTCTCAACGCGTATGCCCCTGTCAGAAGAAGAACGCGAGCGCATCGAGCAGTTCGTCGCCACACCCCGCTACGAGCGCACCCCGGAGCAACTCTGTCCCGAAGAGGACGAAGAGTAACTACTCGTCTACCGCGAACTTCCCGTCCCGCTTCTCCACGAGATTTCGTTCTCTGAGCGTGCGAAGGATGCTGTACAGCGTAATCTTCTCGACGCCGAGGTCGGTCTGTAGTTCGTCTATCGACGCCGCGTCGGGGAGGAGGTAGAGGTACACCAGTTTCGCGCGCGGCGACTCCAGTTCCGTCGGCAGTTCTCTCGTCGATGTCGTCGGACGTTGAACGCTCATCTGAGTGTTCGATGCGAGTAGTTCGACGATAATAAATCCCTATTACAACAATCGTCGAAATCATCGAAGAGCCGTCCTCGTGCGGCAAATATTGTCGGTCCGTGTGCCGACGGAGGACCCAAAAGCCGCGACCGACGAGCAGGCCCCTCTCCTCGTCGTTCGAAGACCGTCGCCTCACGAGAGGACGGGAGTACGACTCGTCGGACGGTTCGCCGGTGTAGGCGGTGGGTTTATGTGAAATCGAACGGTACCGACCCACAATGAGTCCACCGCGGGACGACGGCCGGGACCCCGACGAACGCGCCTCACTGCGACCTGACGAGGCCACCAGTGCCAACGACGGGTCGGCGCTCTCGCCAGACGAACTCGACATCGAGGACGAGGAGCAGGTGGTCTCGCTGGACCAAGACAGATACGTCATCGGAACCGACGACCGGCCCGACGTTCCTGCGAACGATACCGGCACAGGTGCGGCGGACGACTCGGCTGCGGCGTCGGCCGAGTCCTCGGCGACGGAACGTCCAGCGGCAGACGACCAACACGGAAGCGCACCCGCGTCGGGCGGTAACGTGGACTCCGGCACGGTGAAGCAGTGGCTGGAGGACGACCTGCAGGGAGTCAGCGCCGAGTACGGCTTCCACGTCAGCGCGAAAGCCGACGACGCTATCTCCCATCAGCAGATGTTCTCCGACGACGTGGGCACCGTCTTCGACAGCCTCCTTCGATGGTACGCCCAGCAGTTGACCACCGAGACCGCGGTCGAAGACGTGTTGGGCATCCTGCTCACCGAATCGAACGTTCGAGTTCGCTACTCGCCGTCGTGTCTCCAGTCCATCCTCGAAGCCTACGACCTCGGCCCGGACGATACCATCGCGGACCTCTTCGAGGCGGTACAGGACGACCGCGGCATGGTGTTCCCGCCCGAGAACGTCTGAAACGACCCGAGACTGACGTCCACACCGTTTTCGTCCCAGACGATACTGACTTAGCTCCGCCGTTCTCGACCGAAATGCTGGAACCTACTTCGCGGACCCTCGGAAGCAAACCTACTCCGAGTTCGCTGGCGTCGGCGTTTCGGCAGTCGAGGAAGACGCCGCGAGCGACATCCCCGCGACGAGTAACGGTGTCCCGGCGAGGGCGACGACGACCGCGTACGTCGTCCCCAAGAGGGCGACGAACTGGCCGAACCGCGCGGTCGGCGAGACGAACGACGCGAACGGGAGTACCGAGAGCACGAGTCCGACCGTCGCGTCGCGACCGCGAGACGGCGGTTCCCGCGACCGAACGCGTATCCCGCGGGGAAGAGCGCAAACACGGGAATTAGTCCCGGAAGCCCGGTGAAAACCGAGCGAGTCACTCCGTGGCCGAACGCGAGGGCACCGGCGAGCGTCGCTCCGGCGGCGAGGAGGACTCCGAACGCGGCGCCCGCGACGAGTCGGCAGTAGGTCGCTCGGTCCCGGAGGGACTTCCGAGAGAGTGACGCGCCGAGCGCGGCGGCGATAAGACCCACGCCGAACGCGAATGGGGCCGCCCCGCCGAACAGCGAGAGACCGCCACCGAGGAGCGCGAGGCCTGCAACCAGCACGCCGAGGACGGCGAGGGTGAGACCGACGGTGTCGCCGACGAGCGGGCGTTCCGGCGGAACCGGGAGATTCCGGCCCCGAGGGCCGCGACGAGTAGACCGAACACCGAAGCGGGGAGGACCGCGTAGAGGAGGAGGTTCGTCCCCACGACCGGACCGAGCAGCGACCAGATAGCGAGCGCGCTCGACACCGGTTCGAGAGCGGTGTCGGCCGGGACGAACGTGACGAACCCGCCGTCGTCGAACTCCGTGAGCGTCGTCCGTCGGCCGTCGGCCGAAACGGTCGCGCCGGGCACCGTCCGACCGACGCGCATTCCGTCCGGAGCGACGACGACGAGGCGGTCCGCGCCGAGACCGTCGAGGTTCCGGTAGCCGTACGCCTCGGTGAACGCGCCCGAGCGCAGGACGCCCCCGACCGACCGCTCGGCGAAGTTGGGTTCGCGGTAGCGCGCGGTCAGGACGCCCGCCGACGAGACGCTCGCGCCGAGGAACTCGGTGTCCCACATCGCGCGGTCGGCCACGTCGGTCCGGAGACCGGCGTTTTCGCGCAGTCGCTCGACGCCCTCGGAGTCGGCGAGTCGGTTTCGGACGACCCACGTGGCGCTCCCGTTCCCGTGCACCGTGAGCGTCGCGGTGCTTCGTTCGACGGAGAGGGTGACGCCCTCCGAGGCGGCGGTCGCCTCGAACGACTCTCCGCAGGCGTCACAGAGCGGTCGAGGCGGCGGAGCAGCGGTCGACGGAACGACCGACCACGCCAGCGACGCGACGAGGAGACAACAGAGGGCGACGCGGATAGCGCGAACCATACGCTCGTCGTCACGTCGCGCCGACAAGTGCGTTTCCCCGGCGGTCCAATTATCATCTGCGAGAGGCGAGGGCGGGTTTTATAACCTCGGCTTCGATGTTCGAATCAGAGAGCGCCATGGAGGTTCAGGAGACCGACGTCGAATCCGACGACGGAACCGAACAGACCGACTCGCCGGAAGTCGAAGACGTCCCGACGAAACAGGTCGTGGAGTTCCGACTCGGCGAGGACTACTGCGCGGTAGATATCGACGAAGTGGACAGCATCGTAGAGATAAAGAAGGTGACGCGAATCCCCCGGACGCCCAACTCCATCGACGGCGTGATGGACCTCCGGGGCGAGACCACCGCCATCATCAACCCCCGGACGTTCCTCGGCATCGAGGGCGAACCGCCCGAGGGCGATGAACAGAACGTCCTCGTCCTCGACCGTCCGGACGACAAGCAGAAGATAGGCATCCGAGTGGACGAGGTGCTGGAGGTGACCGACCACCCCGAGAGCAAGATAGACACCGACGAGGACCTCTCGGACCTCGACACGCGGGGCATCGAGGAACAGATTTCGCGGGGCATCATCCGCAAGCAGAACGGCGACGGACTCGACCTCGTGGTCTGGTTAGACATCGACGCTATCATAGGACAGTTGAAATGACCCGGCACGTCAGTCCCGATTCGAGTCGCCTCGCACCGACCGACCGAGAACGGTGTGTCGTCGGGCGAGTTCGGACCAGCATCAGTCGTGATAATCGGAGGGGAGAATTTATTTCACCCCGTTTCAAACCAACCGGCAGGTGACTATCAGATGGCGAAAAACGTACTCATCGTAGACGATTCGGAATTTATGCGGAATCTACTGCGGGAGATTCTCGAAGAGGAGTTCGAAATCGCTGGCGAGGCCGAGAACGGCGTCGAGGCGGTCGAACTCTACGAGGAACACTCTCCCAACCTCGTGATGATGGACATCGTGATGCCGATTCGCGACGGCATCGAGGCCACCACCGAAATCAAGGAGGCCAACCCCGACTCGAACATCATCATGTGTACGAGTATCGGTCAGGAAGAGAAGATGAAGGCCGCTATCAAGGCGGGCGCGGACGGCTACATCACCAAACCCTTCCAGAAACCGAGCGTGATGGACGCAATCGAGGACGTAATCTCAGCATGACCAAAGCCGTCGTCGTCGATGACTCTCACTTCATGCGGACGGTCATCTCCGACATCCTCGAAGAGGGCGGCATCGATGTCGTCGCACAGGCCGGGGACGGCGAGGAGGGCGTCGAAGCCGTGACCGCCCACGACCCCGACGTGGTGACGATGGACGTCGAGATGCCCCGGATGGACGGCATCGAGGCCGTCGAGGAGATAATGGAGACGAACCCCGTCCCGATTCTGATGCTCTCGGCGCACACCGAGGACGGCGCAGACGCGACGTTCGAGGCGCTGGAGAAGGGCGCGGTGGACTTCCTCGCCAAGCCCGGCGGCGAAGTCTCAACGGAGATTTCGGCCCACGGCGACGCGCTGGTCGAGAAAGTCACGTCCGCGACGCGGGCGGACCCCGAGTCGGTCGACGACGTGAACACCCGGAGCAGTAGCACGCTCGAGACGGACCACGGCTACGTCGAGAGTCCGACGCTCGTCGTCGGGGCCTCGACGGGCGGCCCGCGAGTCGTCGAGCGCGTGCTGTCGAGTCTCCCGCTGGAGGCCGACCTCCGAGTGCTCGTCGTCCAGCACATGCCCGACGGCTTCACCGGCCGGTTCGCCGAGCGCCTCGACCGTCGGAGCGAGTACGACGTGCGCGAGGCCGAGGACGGGATGCGCATCGGCGGCGGCGAGGCGGTCGTGGCGAAGGGCGACTACCACATGGAGGTCGCGGGATACGGAAACGGTCGCCTCCGGATTCGCCTCCAGCAGGACGAGGCGCTCCACGGCGTGCGTCCGGCTATCGACGTGACGATGGAGACGGCCGCCGAGAAGATAGACGGGCCGCTGACCGGCGTCGTCCTCACCGGCATGGGTTCGGACGGCGCGGCGGGCATCGAAGCGATAAAGCGAGCGGGCGGTGCGACGGTCGCGCAGGACGAGGAGACCTGCTCGGTGTTCGGCATCCCGGCCCGCGCCATCGAGACCGGTTGCGTCGATAGCGTGCGCCCGGCCGACGAGGTGGGGAAGGCGATTCTGGACACGATTCGCGATAACGGGTGATAATACATGGACGACTACTTACAGGATTTCATACGCGAGAGTGAAGAGAACGTCACGGAGTTGAACAACTCCCTGCTCGAACTGGAGGACGACCCGTCCGACGAGGCCGCGATGGACTCAATCTTCCGGACGGCCCACACGCTGAAGGGCAACTTCGGCGCGATGGGCTTCCAAGACGAGAGCAACCTCGCACACGCCATCGAGGACCTGCTGGACGAGATTCGGCAGGGCCGGATGGAGGTCACGCCCGAGATTATGGACCTCGTGTTCGCGGGCGTGGACGAAATCGACCGCGCGCTCGGTCAGATAGAGGACGACGGCGAGTCCGACATCGACCCGGACGACACCATCGAGGAGATTCGGGGCGTCATCGAGCGCGGCGAGACGGTCTCGGACGACGCCGACGCGGAGTCCGCGACCCCGGATTCGGGCGACGACGCGAGTTCCGAATCGACCGGCGACGAGATTCCGGTGGACGAGTTCGAGGACCCCGCGGTGCTGGCCGACGCCGACGGCGACGTGTTCCACGTGGCCGTGGACATGGGCGACCCCCAGATGAAGGGCGTGGACGCGATGTTCGCGCTCGAAGGACTGGAACGGGACCTCGACCTCCTCGGGACGGTCCCCGGGGTCGAGGCCATCAACGACGGCGAGTACGACGACGGCTTCGACGCCTTCGTCGTCGGCGAGAGCGCTGGCGACGTGGAGGCCGTTGTCGGGTCGGTCGGCAAAATCGACGCCGGGACGGTGACCCCGCTCGACGCGGACGACATCGACGTCGAAAGTTCGACGGATGCGGGCGGCGACGAGACCGGTGCGGACGGCGAGGCGGCGACGGACGCCGCTGACGTGAGCGACGCGGACGTCAGCGATACCGACGACACCGACGCAGGCGCTGACGATGCTCCCGTCGACGCCACCGAGACCGACGCGGCCGACGAACCGACGGACGCAGACGACTTCACCGATGCCGACGTGGTCGAGACCGCCGATTCGGACGACCCCGACTCAGACGGCGGGTCCGACGACGCGTCCGCCGAGGAGATAGAGGAGATACAGTCGGTCCGCGTGGACGTGGACCAGTTGGACGACCTGCACGGGCAGGTCGAGCAGTTGGTCACCAGTCGCATCAAACTCCGGCGGTCGGTCGAACAGGCCCAACTCGACAGCGCGGAGGACCACCTCGACGAACTCGACAAGATAACGTCGAGTCTGCAGGACACCGTGATGGACATGCGGTTGGTCCCGCTGAAGAAGGTCGTCAACAAGTTCCCGCGACTGGTTCGGGACCTCGCGCGCGAGCAGGACAAGCAGATAGACTTCGAGATGGAGGGGACCGACATCGAGTTGGACCGCACCATCCTCGACGAGATAAGCGACCCGCTGATGCACCTCCTGCGAAACGCGGTGGACCACGGCATCGAACCGCCCGAGGAGCGCGAGGCGGCGGGCAAGCCTCGGGAGGGGACCATCCGACTCCGCGGCTTCCGCGAGCGCGACCGCGTGACCATCGAAGTCGAGGACGACGGTCACGGTATCGACCCCGACGGCATCCGGTCCAAGGCGGTCGAGAAGGGCGTCATGACCCGCGAGGAGGCCGAGAAGCTCGACACCGAGGAGGCCCAGAAACTCGTCTTCCACGCCGGGTTCTCGACCAACGACGAGGTGACCGACGTCAGCGGTCGAGGCGTCGGGATGGACGTGGTGCAGGACACCGTCTCGCGTCTCGACGGCGAGATTCGAGTCGATAGCGCGCCCGGCGAGGGCACGACCATCAGCCTCTCGCTGCCGGTCACCGTGGCCATCGTCAAGGTCCTGTTCGTCCAGTCGGGCGACGAGGAGTACGGCATCCCCATCAAGAACGTGGACGAGATTCGCCGGATGGAGGACGTCCAGACCGTCGAGGGCGAGGAAGTCGTCACCCACGACGACACGGTCTTCCCGCTCGTGCGACTCGGCGACGCGCTGAACGTCCCCGGCCAGACCAAGAACGGCGACGGGATGCTCGTCCGCATCAAGGAGTCCGAGCGAACTGTCGCCGTCCACTGTGACGCCGTGAGCCGTCAGGAAGAGGTCGTCGTCAAACCGTTCGAGGGAATCCTCTCGGGCATCCCCGGTCTGTCGGGTGCCGCGGTCCTCGGCGAAGGCGACGTGGTGACGATTCTAGACGTGGAGACGCTATGAGAGGAGACGAGCTATGAGCCGAGGTGACACTAGAAACTTGCAAGTGGACATACGAAAGCTGAACCTGTTCAACCAGATGGCCAAGGAGGGGGCGAACACGGTCGCCGACCACCTCACCCAGATGACGGGGATGGAGACCGAGATGGAGATTACCAAGATTAACTTCCTGGACATCGAGGACATCAAGACCCACGTCGGTCACAACAAGCAGGTCGGCACTCACATCGAACTCGTGGAACCGCCGTACGGCTACATCCTGTTCCTGTTCAGCGCGAGCAGTGCCAAGAAACTCGCGGCGGGGATGCTCGGTCAGGAGGCCGACTCCTCGTCGGGGTTCTCGGACATGGAACGGTCCGCAGTACAGGAAATCGGTAACATCATGACCAGCGGGTTCATCGACGGGTGGGCGAACGTGCTGAACACCACCATCGACATCTCGACGCCGAAGTTCACCTACGGTGCGGGTTCGAAGATGGTCGGCAACCTCGTGGGCACTCGCCCCGACGAGATGGCTTTGGTGTTCGACTCGCGCGTACACGCACGCGAGGCCGACGTGGAAGTGAAGGTGTACACGTTCCCCGAACTGGAGGAACTCGTCTCGCTGATGCAGAAGATAGAGATATAATGGTTGGCCAGATGAACGCGGAACCGAGGACGATTCCATGAACGTCGACGTCGAATCGCTGGGGTCGTTCAGCAGGACCGCCCAATCGGGTGCCGAACGCGCCGCCGAGAACCTGACCGGACTGACCGGTATCGAGACGGCGGTGGACGTGACGGAGGTGTCGCTAGCGTCCGCCGACGAACTCGACGGCGACGACGAACGCGTCGGCGTCGCCATCGACTTCGAGGGTGGTATCGACGGCACGACCTTGCTGACGTTCTCGGCCGACGGCGTCGAGACGATACTGGACACGCTCGTGCCCGACATCGGTACCGAGGAGGGCGCGGTAGAAGAGGTCGGCAACGTCGTCACCGGCGGTTTCATCGGCGGGTGGGCCGACCACCTCGAAACCATCATCGACATCTCGCCGCCGGAGTACGTCGAAGGCACGACCGCCGAACTGCTCGACGACGCGGAGTTCGACCGCGACAGAGCCTTCGTGTTCCGAAGTCGAGTCAGCGCGGTCGGCGAGGAGTTGGACGTCCAGTTCCACATGTTTCCCGACGACGACTCGATGCAGGAGATGCTCGCGGGCGGCGACGAGCAGATTCCCATCGAGAAACTCGCGACCCTCCGGCGGATGGCCGAGACCGGCGCGCGGACCGCCTCCGGGACCGTCTCGGCGATGACCGGCATCGACACCGGCGTCGATATCACCCAACTGAGTTTCGTCCCGGTCGAGGACGTGCCCGCGGAACTGCGCGACCAGAAGTACGTGGGCGTGGTCCTCCAGTTCGAGGGCGCGCTCGGGGGGTACGTGCTGATACTGTTCGACGAGGCGTCGGCCCGCGACGTCGTAGGAGCGCTCGTCTCGGACACGGAAGTCGGAGCGACGTTCGACGGCGAACAGCGGTCGGCGATGGAGGAGATTGGCAACGTGATGACGAGCAGTTTCATCGACGGGTGGGCGAACGTCCTCGACGCCACCATCGACATCTCACCGCCCCAGTTCGTTCACGACATGGGTCGGGCGGTCGCCCAGTCGGTCGTCGCGCGCCTCGGCCAGCGACAGGCGTTCGCGTTCCTGTTCGACGCGACGCTCCGGGCGGACGACCGGGAGTTCGACTGCGAAATCTACGCGCTGCCCGACGAGTCCGAACTCCACGCCGCGCTGGCGGAACTGGACCCGGACGCGACGGCAGAGCGTACCACGAGAGCAGGGTCACTATGAGTAAGCCAACCGAGTGCCGCTCGCTCACGGACGACGCGCCCGACCGCGTGCGAGTCGGCGTCGCCGAACTCGCCGTCGCCAGCGGCGACACCCGACTCACGACCAGCGGTCTGGGTTCCTGCGTCGGCGTCGCAGTGGCGGACCCGGCCGCGGGCGTCGCGGGACTGGCCCACGTCATGCTGCCGGACGCCACCGACGACGACCGGGCCAAGCCCGCCAAGTCGGTCGAACTCGGCGTCGAACGACTGCTCGACGCGGTCGAGACCGAGGGGGGGCGACCCCGACGCCGTGGAAGCGAAAATCGCCGGGGGAAGTCAGATGTTCGACTTCTCGGGCGTCAGCGAGGGCGTCGGCGAGCGGAACGTCGAACGGACGCGCGAGGCACTGGCCGACCGCGGCGTCTCGGTGGTCGCCGAAGACGTGGGCGGCGGTCACGGTCGGTCGCTGGAACTCGTTCCGGACACGTGGACGCTCAGAGTCACCAGCGCTCACCGGGGGGTCGAGGACCTGTGACGCCCGACGACGAGGCGTTCGAGGAGTTACTCGACTACGTGGAGTCCGAACTCGGGTTCGCCACGAGTTACTACGACGACGCGTATCTCGACCGCCGGGTCTCCTCGCGGATGCGCCGGTCGGACACCGACGACTACGCGGAGTACCACGACCTGCTCAGCGGGGACGAGCGCGAACAGGAGGCGCTGCTCGACGCCTTCTCGGTCAACGTCACGAGTTTCTTCCGGAACCCGGAGGTCTGGGAGGAGATGCGGTCGGTCATCCGGGCGCTCTCGGAGGAGCGCAGTCGAATCCGACTCTGGAGCGCGGCGTGTTCCGACGGCCGCGAACCGTACTCGATGTCGATGTTGGCCTTAGACGACCCGGAGGTGGACGACTCGCGTATCCGAATAACCGCGACCGACATCGACCGCGAGATACTCGCGGCGGCCCGACAGGGCGTCTACGAGAACACGCGCACGACCGACATCGGCGAGCAACTCGCGCCCCTCGACGAGTACGAGCGGTACGTCGAGCGCGACGGCGACCAGTTCGCCGTGGCCGACGCGGTCAAGGAGTTGGTGTCGTTCGAGCGCCACGACCTCATCAACGGCGACCCCAAGTCGAACTTCGACCTCGTCGTGTGCCGGAACCTCTTCATCTACATCGACACCGAACACAAACTCCCGATTCTGGAGACGGTGTCGAAGTCCCTGTCGGAGGGCGGGTATCTCGTCATCGGGAAGACCGAGACCCTTCCCGAACTGCTCAAACCGGCCTTCGAACCTATCGCCCGACGACTCCGTATATACAGGAAGATAGACAGCATTCCTGACAGGTCGTAGGTACCCCCGAACCGCATTTAGGCGCGCTCTACGTGGATTCTGGCCTCACAACGTCGGGAGTATCAGAGCTGATAACTCAGGGGGAAGATTAATGTGGCGGAAGTTCGCTGTTGACGACAATGAAACTTATCGGTCTCAGCGACCAGTTCGTTCACCTCCTCGGGACGGGCTTGGTCGGCATGGGAATCATGGATTTCATGGACGAAGAGGAGGGTGAGAGCGTCGAAGCCGACGGCGGCGGTGGCGGCGACGACGCCGAGGACGACCTCTTCGGCGACGGCATGGGCGGCGACGCGGGCGGTGAGATGGACGACTTCGGCGAGATGGACGACGGGATGGGGATGGACGGGGAGATGGACGACTGGGCCGACGGCGGTGGCGGCGACGACGAGTTCGCCATGGGCGGCGGGTCCGGTCCGACGCAGGAACTCGAAAACCGAATCGACGAACTCGAAAACGAGGTCGCGGAGATATCCTCGACGGTCGGCACGGTTCGGAGCGAGAACGAACAGATTAGCGCGAAAGTCGACGAGACAGAGGAGAACGTCCGCAAACTCCTCGAAATCTACGAGATGGTGACTCGGGGAGTCAACCCGTTCGTGGACGACGTGCAACAGGGCGGCATGGCCGGCGGCGACGCCCTCGACCAAGACGGCGGCGGCGGTAGTTTCGGTCTGTTCGACGAGGAGGAGGAACAAGAGGAAGAAGAAGACCTCGACTCCGACGTCGCCGACGCCGAGGCCGAGAGTTTCTTCGACGACGACTTCGACGAGGAGGAAGACGACTTCGAGGAGGAAGACGAGTTCGGCGAGGAAGACGACTTCGACGACGCCGCCGACGATCTCGGGTTCGACTCGCCCGAGGAAGCGCTGGACGACGAGGAGCCGACGATGGAGGCTCCAGAGGAAGACGACGCAGACGACGGCGACGGTGGACAGGCAGGCGGTTCGACCTTCGCGGAACTCAAAGAGGAGTACGAGTCGGGCGACGCCGACTGGGCCGAGGAGGGCGAGGAAGGCGCGCCCGAAGGCGGCCAACCCGACCCCGAACCCACGGTCGAAGTGGAGTCTACGGCCGACGAACCGTCCGACGGGGACTTCGAGTTCGAGGAACCGGCGGAGACCGAACCCGCACCCGAACCGACGGACCCGGCCACGTCCACCCCACAGAACTCGGGCCGAGGCGGCAAGCCGTACTTGGCCCAACTCCCGAACGGCTACGTCTCTGACCTAGTGGTGATGGAGTGGTTGGAGTTCCTCGTGAGCGAGTTCGGACCCGAGGACGCGGTTCGGACCATCGAGTACTACGGCGACATCGGATGGATTAGCGAGTCGGTCGAGGAAGAACTGCTGGCGTTCGTGGGCGGTTTCGCCGACGTGGAGTCGGTCGAGACCGAGGAGACCGGTCCCGCGACACTCGAAGTCGACGACCACGTCCAGAGCCTCACCTTCCTGAGCCAACTGACAGGCGACGCCGTCCAGCGCAAAATCGTCGAACACTGTTCGCAGATTAGAGGTGGGCGCGATGGGATTCAGCGTTAGCGGTGCGACGGTGATTCTGTTCCTCGGTATATTCATCAGCTTCGGAGTCGCCTATTCGGCCGCCAACGACGGCTTCGAGCGAGTGAACGGAGCGTTCGAGGACAACTCCGAGGACGAACTCACTCGTCAGAACACCGCCATCGCCATCGGCAACGCCTCGGTCGCGAACGAAGGCGGGCAGTCGTACCTGAACCTGACAGTCAACAACACCGGTTCGAGCACGCTGTCGGTGAACGACACCGACATTCTTATAGATGGAACCTACACGAACCACACGAGTGACAACATGGTGAGGCTGGAAGTCGGCGACGATAACGAGACGGACCTGTGGCTCCCCGGCGAGACACTTCACGCCAACGTCTCCGTCAACAACCCCGACCGGGTGAAAGTCGTGACCGGGCCGGGCGTGTCGGACTCCGAGGAGGTGAACTGAATGGCGAGCGTCTCCACGTCCCACCTCATCCTGTTCATCGCCAGTCTACTCATCGCCGCCAGCGTGGCGGGGACGTTCACGCAGGGCGTCCAGCGCCTCTCGTCGGCACTCGGCGACAGGAGTGTGGACGTGAGCAGTGACATCCGTAGCGACATCACGCTCATCAGCGACCCCGGCAGCGGTGCGGTGTACGACGACTCGGGAGACGGGAACGTCACGGTATTAGCCAAGAATACAGGGTCACGCGACCTCGAAGCGTCGAGTGACCAAATCGAGGTGTTGTTGAACGGACGGTATCAGACGAACGTCTCCGTGACAGTCGTGGACGGTTCGGCGTGGACCGTCGGAAACGTCCTCCGGATTACCATTCGTCTCGACCAGCCACTCGACACGGGCAGCGACCATCGCGTGAAGATAATCGTAAACGGTGACGAAGAGGTGCTTCAGTTCCGAACATGACACGAGACAATCTCTACTCGCTCGGCCTAGAAGACCACGACCGACTGAACCACGAACTCGGGGGCGGCGTCCCCCGCGGGTCCATCGTCCTCATCGAGGGCGACTACGGGGCCGGGAAGTCGGCTATCAGCCAGCGGTTCAGTTACGGACTCTGCGAGACGGGCCACTCGGTTACCCTGCTCTCGACCGAACTCACCATCGGCGGGTTCATCGACCAGATGCACTCGCTGTCGTACGGCGTCGAGGACCACCTGCTCGACGAGCGACTCCTCTTCCTCCACGCCGACGTGGACACCGGCGGCGGTCGCCTGACCGCGCCCGCCGAGGACGAGGAGGGCAACCGCAAGGAACTGCTCAACCGACTCATGAACGCCGAGGCGATGTGGCAGGCCGACGTCATCGTCATCGACACGTTCGACGCCATCCTCCGGAACGACCCCAAATTCGAGGCGCTGATTCGACAGAATGAGGAGCGCCAAGCCGCCCTCGAAATCATCTCGTTCTTCCGCGACTTGGTCTCGCAGGGGCAGGTCATCGTCCTCACAGTGGACCCCTCCACGGTGGACGAGGAAGCCATCGGCCCGTTCCGGGCCATCGCCGACGTGTTCATGGAACTCCAGATGGTCGAGGTCGGCAACGACGTGCGACGGAACATCTCCGTCAAGCGGTTCGCCGGGATGGGTGAACAGGTCGGTGACACCATCGGGTTCTCGGTCCGGGCCGACGCCGGAATCGTCATCGAGAGTCGGAGCGTCGCCTAACGACCCCTCACATTATGACCGAACACGGGACCGCACAGATTCAGGACGACCTTCGGGAAGTGGCCATGCGACGGCCACACCTGCGGGACTACCTGAAACGGTTCAAGCAGTTCACCGGGGAGTTCCCGCGGCTTATAGACGAACCGAACGACGAGTGGGAGACGGACAAGCCCAACGTCATCTACCCGGTCGGCGGTCCTATCTACTGCCACGTCTACGGCGACGTGGGTCAGGACACCGAGTACTACGCGGTCGAACCTGAACTCTCGGGGACCGAACAGGAGCTGTTCGGCAAGGTTCGCGGCGAGATTCTCGAAAAGAGCGTGAAGAAGCCCGCGCCTCAGGACGAGGGCGAGTACGACGACCGCATCGAGGAACTGCTCGACGACACGGTGCTGGTCAACGACGGCGATACTGGCGGTGGCGGTCGCGCCAACCTCCGGAACCTCTCGGCCGACCAGATTCTGAACTGGATAAAGAACGTCTCGTACAACGACTTCAAGCACAACGTCCGGACGTTCTCGACCGAAGACATCGTTCGGGTCGTCAAGGACTACACCAACATCGGCACCTACGAGGTGTCCGAGCAGACCTACGAGAACATCCGGTACCGGCTGAACCGCGACATCGTCGGGTTCGGCCCGCTGGAACCCATCATGCGCGACCCGGCCAACGAGGACATTCACGTCATCGGTCCGCACGAGACGTACGTGGACCACGGCACGTTCGGCATGCTCGGGACCAGCGTAGACTTCGGGACGCCCGACAGGTTCGACAACTGGCTGCGGAACATGGGCGAGCGAATCGGCGACCCCGTGAGCGACAGCGACCCAATCGTGGACTCCACTCTCCCCGACGGGTCGCGTATCAACATCATCTACTCCGACGACGTGAGCCTGAAGGGACCGAGCCTCACTATCCGTCAGGGCGAGGGGACGCCGCTGTCGGTGGCCCAGATTACCAAGTGGGGCACGCTGTCGCCGAAACTGGCGGCGTACCTCTGGCTCTGTCTGGAGAACGAGCAGACGGTGTTCGTGGTCGGAGAGACGGCGTCCGGGAAGACCACGACCCTGAACTGCATCATGTCGTTCATCCCCCGCGACTCGAAGATTTACACCGCGGAGGACACTGCGGAGGTCCTGCCGCCCCACGACACGTGGCAGCAGCTCTTGACCCGCGAGGGCGGCGGCGAGGACTCCACGGACGTGGACATGTTCGACCTCGTCGCGGCCGCGCTGCGTTCGCGCCCCGACTACATCGTCGTCGGGGAGGTTCGTGGCGAAGAGGGTCGGATGGCGTTCCAAGCGGCCCAGACCGGCCACCCCGTGATGCTGACGTTCCACGCGAGCGACATCGTCTCGATGATTCAGCGTTTCACCGGGGACCCCATCAACATCCCCGAGACGTTCATGGACAACGCCGACGTGGCGCTGTTCCAGAACCGGGTCAAGCAGGGCGACGACGTGCTCCGTCGCGTGACCTCCGTCCAAGAGATAGAGGGCTACTCGAAGGAGATGGGCGGCGTCGTCACCCGGCAGGCGTTCTACTGGGACCCCGTGGAAGACGAAATCGTCTTCCAAGGGATGAACAACTCCTTCGTCCTCGAAGAGCAGATTGCGACCCTGCTCGGGTACGAGAACACTCGCGACATCTACAACGAACTCGACTTCCGGGCCGAGATGATGGAGCGCATGATAGAGGAGAACATCCTCGGCTACCACGAGGTCAACGAGACCATCGAGGCGTTCCAGCGCGACGGCGTGGACGGGTTGCCGTTCAACATCCACCGTTCCATCGACTGACAGGCGGCTTTTGACGGCGACCCGTTCGGTTCGGTAGCCTCACTCTGCGATGTGGTCGACCAACTCGACGAGGAGATAGACCGGGATACCGTATATGAGACCGAGGGCGACGAACGCCATGACAACCAGTGCCGGGTTCGAGTTTCCGGACCCGCTTCGGAGGAACGTCGCTGCGACGAACCACAGAGTCAACACCTGAAAGAATTCTATCCTGTTCATGTGGCGTGTCTGTAATTGCGCACGCCCTTCAAGTTGTTTTCGTTACACGTGTCGGTATATTCCGCCGATTTCCCCCACTACGGCCTCCGAGACGGGGTACTCTCGCAGTTGGGCCACGCGCACCGAGTATCAGTACAGATATTCCGAGGGAAAAAGAGATGAAGGTGGGACGAAAACCCCGCGAACACCTGCCGCCCGACGACGACCATGGCGACGAACGAACAGTCCGGTGAGAACCCGAAGGACGCCAAAGACCTTCTGGCTAGCTTCGCGTCCTCGACCATCGAGTCCTACCAGCACATGGAGACGCCGGTCGCCCGGTACCTCGGACTCGTCGTCGCTCCCTCCGTCGTCTTCCTCGTGCTGACGGTGATGATATTCGTACTCACCGACTTCCCGCTGCTCATCAGCCTGCCGATTCCGCTGCTCGGCGTGCTGTCGCTCGTGGTCGCGGTCATCTACCCCAAGATTCTGCGCGACCAGAAGCGCAAGGAGATAGAGGACCGCCTCCACCTGTTCATCACGCACATGACCATCCTCTCGACCGCCAACATCGACCGCGTGCAGGTGTTCCGCACGCTCGGCGAGGAGGAGGAGTACGGCGCGCTGGCCGAGGAGATGCGCCGCATCACCCAGTTGGTGGACACGTGGAATCAGAGTCTCGACGACGCGCTGCGAATCCGGGCGAACAAGTCGCCGAGCAAGCCCTTCGCCGACTTCCTCGACAGACTCGCCTACACCATCAACGCTGGTCAGGAGATTCAGGACTTCCTGCTGTCCGAACAGGACGTGGTCATCCAGAACTACGTCACCATCTACGAGGGGTCGTTGGAGAACCTCGAAGTGATGAAGGACCTCTACCTCTCGATGGTGCTGTCCGTGACGTTCGCGCTCGTGTTCGCGACCGTCCTGCCGATTCTGACGGGGACGAACCCGACGATGACGGTCAGCGCCGTCGTCGTGATGTTCGCGTTCGTCCAGACCGGGTTCCTCGTCATGATTCGGAACACGGCACCGTACGACCCCGTCTGGTACCACCCGGACGGTCACACCACTGACGCCGAGTGGCGCATTCGCATCTCGGTCGCGGTCGGTCTCCTGTTGACCTTCCTCCTCATGGGTGGCTGTCTGCTGGTGTTGCTAGGCCGGACGAGTCTCGACCCGAACGCGATACCACTGCCGTTCTACGCGGCGATTCCGTCCACGCCGCTGTTGATACCCGGCATCGTCGCCCGCAAGGAGGAAGAGCGGATAAAGGAGCGCGACGAGGAGTTCACCAGTTTCATCCGGGCGCTGGGCGCGACCGAGAGCGCCAAACAGAGTACGACCACGAAGGTCTTAGAGAGCCTGCGGGGCAAGAACTTCGGGGCGCTCAGCGAGAACGTCAGCGACCTCTACAAACGGCTCAACATGCGCATCGAACCCGCGATGGCGTGGCGACACTTCACCGCCGACTCGCGGTCGTACCTCATCCAGAAGTTCAGCGAGATGTTCCTCGTCGGCAGACAGATGGGTGGCGACCCGAAGAAACTCGGCGAACTCATCTCCGCCAACATGAACGAGGTCATCCAGTTACGCGAGCGCCGCGCCCAGTCCACCGTGACTCTCATCGGCGTCCTCTACGGGATTACCGCGGCCTCCACCTTCGCGTTCTTCATCGGTCTGGAGATTGTGCAAGTGCTGGCGAGCATGTCCGTCGGTCTCAACAACAGCCAACTCGACATCACGACCATCATCCACACCAACGTGTACGACATCCCGACCATCGAGTACCTGCTCGTCATCATCATCCTGCTCAACTCCCTGCTGTCCTCGCTGATTATCCGCATCGCCGACGGCGGGCACAAGGTCAACTCCTACATGCACTTCGTCTTCCTGACGTGGGGGTCCAGTTCCATCGCGGTGTTCACTCGAATCGTGGTCGGGTCGTTCCTGAACGTCTAAGTCCGGTGGATGACCGAGAAGGCCGCGAGTCCGCCGACGGCCAGCGCGAACCAGTAACTCGCCACTCGATAGACCAGCGCCACGCTCGCGGCGAGGTCGGTCTGGAGCGCGGTCAGCGCGACCAGCAGGCCGACCAGCGCGAACTCGACGCCGCCGACGCCGCCCGGCGTCGGGACGATACCCGCGATGGAACTCGCCGGAACTACGAACAACACCAGCACCGGACTCAGGTGGACGCCGAGCGTCCGCCCTGCGAGGTAGAGCGGCGCAGCGAAGAACAGCCACCCAACGTAAGCAAATACGAGCGTGTAGGCGAGTTGTCGCCTGCTCGCCGCGATGCGGTCGACGAGGTCGTAGAACTCGTCGATGCGGTTCCGGATGCTTTCGGCGTCGATTCTATCGACGCGTCGGGCGATTGGCGAGGACACTTTCACGACGAGACCTTCGACGAAATTCCGGTGTCGGTAGGACCCGTAGATGGCCAGCGGGAGCAGAACGGCCATCCCGCCGAGTCCGGCGACGAGGACCTCGGCCTGCTTCGGAACTTCGCCCTGTATCAGGAGCGCGAGCGTCCCGAGACCCGCGAACGTGAAGAAGGGGAGCAGGTTCAGCAGGTCGGCGGTGACGACGCTGGCGAGACTGTCCTGATAGTTGGCCTCGGTGTCGGCCGCCAGTACGTAGGCGATGAAAGGACCGCCGCCGGCCTTCCCGAACGGCGTGGCGTAGTCGGCGAAGGTGGCCGCGAAGTAGGTCACGACGATTTTCCGGAAGGGGACGTCGATGCCGACCGTACAGAGGATGACGTCCCACGACTTGGCCCAGACGACGAGCGAGACCAGCGTCGAGACGAAGGCGAACCCAATCCAGACCGGTTTCGCGTTCCGAAAGGTGCGTAGGATTTCCGGCCACCCGATGACCCGACCGAAGAGGTAGAGGAGGACCGCCGCCACGGCGAACCCGGCGATAACTTTGATGGTGGTGCGCCGGTCGAACACCTCGCCGGAGGTTTCGGTGGACATCTACGCCACGAAACGCGCGAGAGACAGTTAGGTTTCTCGGCCCGACTCGCGTGACGCTCGTCCGGTTCTAGCTGGCCCGGACGGACCGAAAAAATATTTACCCTCACTGAGAATTGCTTTTCAAAGAGGAGCACGCCGAAACGGGCGTCTCTCGCCAATCCATGTCCGAAAAGGTCATCGCCGACTTCGTCGCACGCTTCACTCTCGACACGTTCGATTCGCCCGAACCCGTCAAGGGCCGAATCGTCCTCAGTCGGAAGCGTCTCGTGTTAGCCACCGACGAGTCGAAGACAACCGTGCCGCTCTCGGCCATCTTCGACATCAACGTCGGTCACGTTCCCGGCGAACTGGAGTCGTTCTTCCAAGACACCATCACCATCGCCTACCGCGAGGACGACCGCCGCAGAGTCGCCGTCGTGGAGGCCGGGAGCGAGGAGGTCTCTCGGTTCAAGACCGTGCTGTTCAAGGCAGAACTCAACGGGGCCGACGCGAGAATCAAGCACCCGACCCGAATCGGCGGTCGGGTGACCGACGCGTCGTTCCGGCCGGCGAAACTCAAGATACAGTCCGGCGCGGTTCAGTTCGCCGGGGACGAGTCGGTGACCGTGGAACTCGCCAACGTCACCTACTTCAAGAAAGAGAGTCGCGAGACGGGGCCGGTCCTGCTCGTCCGTCACGCCGACGAGGGTCAGTCGGTGACCTCGGAGTTCGCCATCGAGAGCGACCGTAAACTCAACCTACTGGGTCGCTATCTGCGACTCGAATACTCCGAGATAGCCAAAGAAGTCGAGGACGTGACGACCTCAGAAGCGGAGATGGAGGCGCTGGTCGCCATCTACTCGGGTGCCCGAAGCGGGGACCTCGCCGGAACGCTCGGCGTCGATTCGAGTCGGGTCACGATGCTGCTCAACGACCTCCGCGAGAAGGGTCTGGTCGACGAGGGCAAGAAGGGACTCTCGCTGACCGCGCAGGGGCAACTCCTCGTCAGCGACCGCATCGAGACGGTGAACACGTGACCTCCTCGTCATCTCCGGGTTTGGGGGATTTATTCCGAAGTATAAAACACTGCATTTCTCCTGTGGATTTTTATACCGCACCTTGGTAAATATAAACATAGTATGGGGAACGCCATCCGCGTCCTGTTGGTGGACGACGATTCGGCCATCGCGGACCTGACCGCGACGTACTTAGAGCGGGCGAGCGACCGCATCGAGACGGTCGTCGAGACGTCCCCGACCGACGCGCTGGCCCACGTAACCGAGGGCGCGGTGGACTGCGTGGTTAGCGACTACGAGATGCCCGAGATGGACGGCCTGACGTTCTTGGACGAGGTGCGCGAGACCGCTCCGTCGCTCCCCTTCATCCTGTTCACGGGAAAGGGGAGCGAGGAGATAGCGAGCGAAGCCATCTCCGCGGGCGTGACCGACTACCTCCAGAAGGAGACCGGAACCGACCAGTACGCGGTGCTGGCCAACCGGGTCGGCAACGCGGTCGCCCAGTACCGCGCCGAACGCGAGGCCGAGGAGGCCGACGAGCAGATTCGGCGCATCTTCGAGCGTATCACGGACGCGTTCTTCGCACTGGACGACGAGTGGCGGTTTCGCTACGTCAACGAGCGCGCCGCCGACTTCTTCGACTGCGACCCCGACGACGTCCTCGGCGAGGACATACGAGACGCGTTCTCGGTCGGTCTCGGCGACGAGTTCCGCGACGCCTACCGCGAGGCCCTCGAAACGCAGGAGCCGGTGACAATCGAAGCTGAGTCGGTGTTCCGTCCCGGTACGTGGCTGGAGGTGCGAATCTACCCCGCCGAGGACGGTCTGTCGGTGTACTTCCGGAACGTGACCGAGCGCCGTCAGGCCCAGTTGGAACTGCGCGACACCAAGCAGAAGATAGAGGCGCTCCACGACGTGGCCGCGAGGGCGGTGGCCTGCGAGACCGAACAGGCCATCTACGACCTCGCCATCGAGACGGCCGAGGAGATACTCGCCTTCGACCTCTGCACCGTGGACGCCCACGACGACGGCGTGCTCGTGACCAAGACAGTCTCGAAGGTCGTCTCCACGGACGGCTACTACGAGGAGACGCCCGTCGAGGCCGAGGGGAACCTCGCCGCCCGGGCGTACCGTGAAGGGGAGTCGTCGCTGGTCGGCGACCTGCGCGAGACCGACGTGGTGCCCGCCGAGAGCGAGTACCGCTCGGCGCTCAGTGTTCCCATCGGCGACTTCGCGGTCTTTCAAGCGGTCTCGAAGGAACCGAACGGGTTCGACGAGGACGACCGCGAACTGGCCGAACTCCTCGCGGCCCACATCTCGGAGGCGCTGACCCGCGTCCGGACCGAGACCGAACTTCGGGCCGAGCGCGACCGATTCGCCGCGCTGTTCGAGAACGTGCCCAACTCGGTCGTTCGCTACGAGATAGACGGCGTCGACGCCATCTGTAAGTCGGTGAACCCGGCGTTCGAGGACGTGTTCGGGTGGCCCGAGGACCTGATAATCGGCGACGAGGTGGACGACTACATCCTGCCCGCCGACCAGCACCATCAGGGGGAGTCGCTCAACGAACGGGTGAAACGCGGCGACAGAATCGAGGGCGAGGAGGTCAATCGCCGGACTCGCGACGGGTGTCGGGACTTTCTGCTCCACACGGCCCCGGCGGGCAACGGCGAGGCCGAGGCGTTCGCCATCTACGTCGATATCACCGAGCAGAAGGAACGCGAGCGCCAACTCGCGCGCCAGAACGAGCGACTGGAGGAGTTCGCCAGCGTGGTCTCCCACGACCTACGCAACCCACTCAACGTCGCTCTCGGCCGGTTCGACTTCCTCGCAGAGGAGTGTGAGAGCGAACACCTCGCGCCCATCGGTCGGTCGCTCGACCGGATGGACTCGCTGGTCGAGGACCTGCTCACGCTGGCCCGACAGGGACAGGTCGTGGACGCCACCGACCCCGTCTCGCTGTCGTCGGTCGCGGAGGCGGCGTGGGAGACCGTCGATACGAAGGATGCCGGTCTCCGTCTCACCGAAGACGTCGTGGTCGAGGCCGACGACGCGCGGTTCCGCGAACTACTGGAGAACGTCTTCCGCAACGCGGTGGAGCACGGGACCACCGGCAGTCCGCCGTCGGACTCCGACTCGGCGGAACGCACCGCCCGGGTCGAAGTCGGCCCCCTCGACGACCGCGACGGCTTCTACGTCGCCGACGACGGGCCGGGTGTCCCGGAGGACCTGCGCGACCGCGTCTTCGACCACGGGTTCACGACCGAGGACGAAGGGACCGGGTTCGGGCTCGCCATCGTGGAGTCCATCGCCGACGCCCACGGTTGGACGGTCGAAATCGCCGACGAGGACCGGCCCAACTCGACCGGCACCCGTTTCGAGTTCTCGCGAGTGTCGGTCCACGAAGACGAGTCTGCACAACGTTGATGGCGCTCCACATCTGAGAGTCAGATTGTGGCCGCTCACGACGACCACAACGAGGCCGGACGCGGCCGAACTTCGGACGTGGAAGGGTAGCTCAGTGGTAGAGTACCACCGGTTTCCCCGGTGGCAGCCTTACAGGCTTCGCGTGGTTCGACTCCCGCCCCTTCCGCTTTTGCGACGAACATCACGGCGAGCGCTTCGTGCGCTCGCTACTTCGTGAGTCGCAAACAGAGTTCGGAAGGGCGTCGAGCAGACGAGTCGCAGGCCCGGACCGGCGCTTTGCGCCGCACGCCCGGAACGTCTCGTCGGGTTCGACTCCCGCCCCTTCCGCTCACGCTACTTCTCTGCGAGACGGTTCGTCGTCGAGCGTCGGCAATGGCGGGAGCGGTGAGCAATTCCCCTGTTGGCTTCCTCGTGAACCGTACAGCAGATTTCCGAGTATCAGCGTTTCACTGTTCAACGCAGACGCGGACGCCGACCAGAAGCTAGCTACTGCTTGAGCCGAGGAGTCGCCGCGACCGCACAGCCACCGCCCTGCACCGCGACCGCGCCCCGTGCCTCCCCGCTTGCGAGCGCACGAACGCGCTCGCGGCGCGTCCCATGGTCGTGTCGGGGAACGCCTCCGGCGGACGGTCCACCCGTCGATTTTGGCTGTCTTCGAACGTCTGTACAGGTATTAGTGGTCGCTGGCGGGGTCGAATCGAGTGAAAACGAAAGCGCCCGCCTCGCCCGGAAACCCGGCCGCGTCGATTCCCCCGTTAGCGCGGCCCGATGGGTTCGCGCGGGAGCGGTTCGTCGTCCTTGATGTCGGCCGCGACCGAATCCATCGTCTCGACCGACAGCGGGGTGGTCTCTCGGACCGCCGCGAGATGTTCGAGGATGGCCTCCATGCGCTCGAAGTCCCGCTCCTCGGTCAGGTTGTTCGGGTGGAGCCACATGTGGAACACGCCGTCTTCGGTGCTTGCGCGGTCGATACCTCGCTTGGCCATGCTGACTATCGGGTCGTCGCCGACTCGTTCGGCGGCCGCCCGCGCGCGGCCCTCGAAGCAGAACAGGTAGAGCGACGCCGGGACGTTGACCAGTCCGTACTCGTCCTCCTCGGGCGTGACCAGCGTCGGCGATACCGCCTTGCTCGGCCAGCCCAGAAGCTTCGCCGCGGACCCCAGAACGCCGCGGTCGTACCACCGCCGGGGCTGTGTTCCCCGGTAGCACTTGACGCCGTAGGCCGCCAGCACGTCGCGGTGGCCCACGTAGTTCCGCGGAAAGACGACCGAATCGACCGAGAGACCCCGCTCCTCGGAGCGTTCGACGCACTCGCGCATCTCGGCCGACGCTACCTCCCGCGAGACCGACCGCATCTCGACGTGCGAGAAGGTGTGGCAGCCGACCTCGTGGTCGGCGTCGGCGTTCTCTATCGCGTCGACGAGTTTTGACCCGTACCACTGTTCGTCCCGTCCCTCCCACGTGCCGGGGTCGCGCTCGAACCAGTCGTCTGCGACCGGGTGGTCGGCGTGGTCGCCGTCGCAGGAGTCGAGCAGGAGGTGGCCGACGACCGCCCACGTCGCCGGAACATCGTAGTCGTCGAACAGTTCGAGCAGACGGAGCCACGACTCGCGGGCCGTGGCGACCCTGTCCGCTGGCATCCTCTCGCGGTCGTGGAACCCCCACGCGAGTTCGGCGTCGAGGGAGAGTACGACAGAACCCATCGTATCGTAGCTATCGGAGGGTCGGCGAGTAAATCGGACCGACCGTTCAGGAGCGTTCTGCACGGTAATCGGGGGTTTCTACTCGACGGTCACGCTCTTTGCGAGATTTCTCGGCTTGTCGATTGCTCGTTCGAGCAGGTCTGCCGCGTGGTACGACACCAACTGCAACTGGACGTTCGCCAACACGCCCGCGACGTCGGGGTGGGTATCGGGAATCGTCAGCACCTCGTCGGCGTACTGGTGGACCGAGTCCTGTCCGTCGCTGGCGACCGCGACCACGGGTGCGCCCCGTGCCTCGGCCTCCTTGACGTTACCGAGGGTCTTCTCGTCGTTACGTCCGGTGAACACCGCGAACACCGGCGTGTCGGACGTGACGAGCGCGAGCGGTCCGTGTTTGAGTTCGCCCGCGGCGAACCCCTCGGCGTGTTCGTAGGATATCTCCTTGAACTTCAGCGCGCCCTCCAGCGCGACCGGTCGGACCGACCCCCGGCCGATGAAGAAGTACGCGTCGCTGTCGCGGTACTGCTCGGCGACTCGCCGGGCGCTGCTGTAGTCGAGAATCTGCTGGACGTGGCCCGGCAGGTCCGCGAGGGCACCGAGTCGCTCGCGGGTATCGTCGGTCCACGTTCCGGTCACGTCGCGGACGAGACGCTCGGCGAGCAGCGCGAGCGAGACGACCTGCGAGGAGAACGTCTTGGTCGCCGCGACGCCGATTTCGGGTCCGGCCCGGATGAACAGCGCGTCGTCGCACTCGCGGGCCGCGGTCGAACCCACGACGTTCGTCACCGCGAGCGTGGTCGCACCCGAGGCGTTGGCCTGCCGGAGGGCGGACAGAGTGTCGGCGGTCTCGCCGCTCTGCGTGACGCCGACGACCAGCGTGTTCTCGTCCACGGGTGGCTGACCGGTCGCGTACTCGCTGGCGAGGAACGTCTGGGCGGGGACGCCGCCCGCCGAGAGGTACTGCGCGCCGACCAGCCCGGCGTGGTACGAGGTGCCGCAGGCGACGAACTGGACCCGGTCCACGTCCGCGAAGGTCCCGGCGGGGAAGTCTTCGAGGTCGATGTCGCCGGTGGCGGGGTCGGCCCGCCCGCGGAGGGTCTGACGGAGCGCGGCGGGTTGCTCGTGAATCTCCTTGAGCATGTAGTGGTCGTATCCGCCCTTCCCGGCGTCTTCCGGGTCCCAATCGACCGTCTGGACCGACCGCTCTACCGTCTCGCCCTCGGCGGCCGTGATGCGGTGGTCGTCGGACTCCACGACGACGACGTCACCGTCGTCGAGATATATCACGTCGTCGGTGAAGTCGAGGAACGCGGGCACGTCGCTGGCGAGGAAGTACTCGCCGTCGCTCACGCCCAGCACCAGCGGCGACCCCCGTCGCGTGGCGTACACCGCGTGGTCGCGCTCGGTTATCATCGCCACGGCGTAACTTCCCGACAGTTCGTCGAGCGTCGCTCGGAACGCGGTCTCGGGGTCGGCACCCCTCGCGAGTTCCTCCTCCACGAGGTGCGGGATGACCTCGGTGTCGGTGTCGCTCTCGAACTCGTGACCGCGGGCCTGTAGCTCGGACTTGAGTTCGTCGTAGTTCTCGATGATACCGTTGTGGACCACGGCCACGTCGCCCGTGCAGTCGGTGTGGGGGTGAGCGTTGGCGTCGCTCGGCGGGCCGTGAGTGCTCCATCGGGTGTGCCCGATGCCGAGACCGCCGTCCGGTACCTCGTCGGCGAGCGCCTCCTTCAGGTGCGAAATCTCGCCCTCGCGCTTGAACACCTCGGGACCGCCACCGTTCTTGATGGCGACTCCGGCCGAATCGTACCCCCGGTACTCCAGATTCTCGAGTCCCGTGAGCAGTTCGTCGACGGCGTCGTCGTCACCGCCGATTCGGGCGATGATGCCACACATCAGCGGCACACCCCCGTCGTCTCGGTCGCTTGCGTCGTATTGGTAGCTATCATGATTAGAGCATCGTAGTGCGATAGTCGTTCGGGACGGTGTCGTACGGTCCGTCACGTAACCTCCGCCTATCGTTCGCGCCGTCCAATCCATCGCGCATTGTACCGTCCTGACCGCCCTCACGTGCGAGGCGGGTGCTGTTCGACAGATTGCCACCGGACCCCTTTGTTATACGCTCGCTGACCGCAGGGTAGGGCAAAATACGTCGGGCGTAGGGCCGACTTATCGCCGTTCGTCGGTCCGTTCTCGCCGAGCGTACCGCGGTTCGGTCCCCCGTTCGGGCACCGCGTTATTCGAGGGAAGTGGTCACTATCGGTACGGTACCTCACACTTACCCGCGTACAAGGAGGTGGTAACAAAGGTCTCGCCCCGAGTCGTTCCCACGATGACAGCCGAGAGCATTCAGGCGGTCGTTCTCGCGGCGGGCGAGGGAACGCGAATTCGGCCACTGTCGGCGTCGCTCCCCAAACCGATGCTGCCGGTTGCGGACCGACCGCTGGCCGCCCACGCGGCCGACGCCGCCGTGGACGCGGGCGCGGACGAACTCGTGGTCGTCGTCGGTTACGAGGCCGACGCCGTCCGTGACTACTTCGGCGAGGAGTACGCGGGTATCCCGGTGCGTTACGCCGTGCAGGAGTCCCAGTCGGGCACCGCCGACGCGGTGCGTGCGGCCCGCGACCTGTTAGACGGTCCCTTCGCGGTCCTCAACGGCGACAACCTCTACGACTCCGAGAATATCGAAGCGCTGTTCGAGGCGGGACCGGCGGTCGGCGCGATGCGGGTCGAAGACCCCTCGAACTACGGCGTCCTCTCGACGGACGGCGACACCGTCACCGACATCGTCGAGAAACCAACCGACCCACCCACCGACCTCGCCAACACGGGGGCGTACCTGTTTCCCGAGGCGGCCCGCGATTGGCTCGACGTGCCCGAGAGCGAGCGCGGCGAACGCGAGATAACCGACGTTCTCGCGCGCGCCGTCGAGGAGTACGACGTCTCGGCGGTCGAACTCGACAAGTGGCTCGACGTGGGGCGTCCGTGGGAACTGCTGGAAGCCAACGAGTGGAAACTCGGCGAGTTGGACCGCGACCTCCGGGGAACCGTCCACGAGGACGCCGACATCCGGGGCGACGTGGTGGTCGAGGAAGGAGCGACCGTGGACGCGGGAGTGGTAATCGAGGGTCCGGCGCTGGTGCGCTCGGGCGCGAGCGTCGGGCCAAACGCGTACGTCCGCGGCGCGACGCTCGTCGATGAAGACGCCAAAATCGGCCACAGCGTCGAGGTCAAGAACAGCGTCCTCGGCCGAGGCACGCACGTCGCACACCTCAGTTACGTCGGCGATAGCGTGCTGGGTCGCGACGTGAACTTCGGCGCGGGCACGAACGTCGCCAACCTCCGCCACGACGACAAGCCGGTAACGTTCACAGTGAAGGGAGAGCGCGTCTCGACCGGCCGCCGGAAGTTCGGCGTCGTCGCCGGAGACGGCGCGAAAACCGGCATCAACGCGAGTCTGAACGTCGGGACGAAGCTCTCGCCGGGCGTGGGCGTTCCGCCGGGCGAGACGGTCACGCGGGACCGATAGTGGAGGCGAGGTCGGCTATCGGCGTCGGCCGGTCAGTTGTTTATCTCTTCGGGCTTGACCCAGACCACGAAGTCGTCGTCCTGTCGGACGATACCGCGGACCGACTCGCTCTCGACGCTCTCGTCTACCTCGCCGCTGTCGATGCTGACGACCTGATTCACCGCGTCGATGAGCCAACCGACGTTCTCGCCATCGCCGTCGCCTTCGAGGACGACGACGCGCTGGCCGGTTTCGGTCGTCTCCAAGTCCAGCACTTGTTTGGGATTGATGATGGTGGTCGTCGTTCCGCGGAGGTCCATCACACCTTCGACACGAGGCTCGGAGTTCGGGAGGGGTGTCAGTTCCTCCTTGTCGACAATTTCGTCCACGTGCGCGATGTCGATGCAATACTTCCGGTCCTCGAGCCTGAATTCGAGGACCTGAACGTCGCCGACGGTCTCTGGCATGTTCGATGCGACCCGCGGGGACCACTTTACTGTTCCGGCGCCGACTACTCGGTCCCGGCTGACGAATCGGCTACGGTACCTTTTTAACCCACGTTTTCAAACGCGATAACTGATGGAGGCCGTCGAACTCCTCCGAGTACTCGGCAACAAGTACAACGCCGAGATACTCCGGGCCACGAACGAACCCAAGTCGGCCCAGGAGCTGAGCGACGAACTCGAAATCCCGATAGCGACCAGCTACCGCCGAATCGAGGAACTCACCGAGGCCGAACTCCTCGAACTGTCGGGCCGGGAGTTCTCGGACGAAGGGAGACGCACGAAAGTCTACCGACGCAACGTCGATGCACTCGAAATTTCGTTCGAGGACGGAGCTATCGACGTGTCGGCCGAGGACCGGCCCGAAGTGGACAACGCGCTCGCGGACGTGTGGCGCGACCTCAAGGCGGAGTGAGTGCAATCGCTCTCCGGGACGGTAGCTTGCGCACGCTCCCGGCCCGACCACGTCGCGCAGGTCGGCGGTCTCTCAAACAGAGAACCCATGCAAACGATAGAACTGCTGTATACGGTGTTCAGTCTGACCCTGGCAGTCGCCGGTCTCTCCATGGTCGGATTCGCGGTTCGCGCGTACAATCGAACGTCGCGGCAGGCGATGTTCCATCTGTCGGTCGGTTTCACACTCATCGTCGCGGCGGCGATAGCGACGACGGTCAGTGCGTTTGCGACTAACTTCGAACAGACTCGGATGCTACTCTCGGTCAACTACCTCATCACGACCGTCGGTTACCTCTTCGTCATCTACAGTATCACTGCGCACAGATGAGTCGGGTCGGCCGAAATTCCACCGCTCGGAGTGTTTTGCCGGAGTATACGCTATCTGTCTGGTTCCGGACCCGTCGCATCGACCAATATCACGTCTGATAATCGTGGCCGTAGATTTATTACGGAGGTTTGTATCGTTCCGGATAGAGTCCGTGGTCAATGTCACATTGACGTTCGGACAGGACGTGAGAAAATGAAAGAAAAAATCAAAGAGCGGTTAACTGACAGAGGTCAAGTGGGTATCGGTACACTCATCGTGTTCATCGCGATGGTGCTGGTCGCCGCAATCGCGGCGGGCGTTCTCATCAACACGGCGGGATTCCTCCAGACGAAGTCCGAGCAGACTGGTCAGGAGTCCAGCGCGCAGGTCTCGAACCGCGTGCAGGTCGTGAGTGCGTTCGGTAGTGTCGCAAACGAACAGGTCACCGACATCAGCCTGACGGTCATGCGCGGGTCCGGGTCCGACGATATCAATCTCTCGGCCGCCACGATAGAGTGGATTGGTCCGGAGAAAGCCCAGACTCTCGTGTACGGTGACAGCGCGAACGATACGCAGTTCACCGTCAACACCATCAAAGACCCTGACGGCTCCAAGCCCGTCCTCAACACGCAGGACGACCGCCTCGAAATCAAGATGACTCCCAAGCAGATTTCGAGTCCGCTCGGTGAGGGCGAAGAGGTCAAACTGAAGCTCACCACGCAGTACGGGGCAGTGACGCTCTACCGCGCCAACGTCCCGCAGTCGCTCTCGCAGGAGAGCGCAGTCACGGTCTAACGCGCACAGTTCGCTAACCGACCTTCCTCTCGACGTTCAGTCGAGTACCACCACGTTTTTTCTCGGACCGATTCGATTGGACAGTCGTGACTTCGCTGTTCGAACTGGAAAAGACGGGGGACGTAGACAAACTCACCACGCTGTTGACCAACAGCAACAGCGAACCGGTCCGTCAGCGCGCGGCCGACATCCTCGGCGAGGTGGACGCCGAGGACCGCAACGTGCTGGACCCGCTGGTGACTGCGGCCCAGAGCGACGACAGCGAAGTGGTTCGCGCCGCGGCCATCGACGCTCTCGACCAGCGTCACGCCGTCGAACGGTTGGTCTCCGCGCTGACCGGCGAGGAGGTTCCGACCGAAGGAGCCGAGTGGGCGCGCGCGGAGGCGCTGGTCGAGACCCTCTCGGCGGACCAACCGGAACTCCGGATGGCCTCGGCCAACGCGCTGGGTCGCATCGGCAACAAAGCCGGGACGAAGGCGCTCGTGGGCCGTCTCGGCGACCCCGACCAGCGAGTCCGAGCGCGGGCGGCCCGCGCGCTCGGCCGCATCGAGGACCCGCGGGCCGTCTCGGCGCTTCGGAAGCGACTGGGCGACGAGAGCGTCGAGGTCCGACGCGAGGCCGCCGACTCGCTCGGTCGCATCGGCGGCGAGGAGTCGCTCGAAGCGCTGCTGGACCTGCTCGATGACGAGAGCGAGACCGTCCGGCGCATCGCGGCCAACTCGCTCGGTAACTTCGGCAGCGCGAAACCGCTGGACGCGCTGGTCTCGTTACTGTCGGACGAGGTCGAGGCGGTCCGGCGAGCGGCGGTGTTCTCGCTCATCGAACTCCTCTCGAACGCGCCCGGCCAGCAGAGCCACCAGTTGCGCGAACGGATGGTCGAGAAACTGAGCGCGACCGACCACCGGAGCGTCGTGGACTCGCTGGTGGACATCCTTGACCAAGGGACCCAACCCCACCAGCGTCGGAACGCGGCGTGGTTGCTCGGCAGAGTGACCGGCGAGCGCAACCGGGAGGCAGCCATCGAGGCGCTGGCGTCGGTGTTGGACGACAAGGACGGGATGACCGCGCAGTTCGCCGCGACCAGCATCGCCAACGTCGGGGGCGAGAGCGCCGAGGACGCCCTGCTGGACGTGTTGGACGACCCCGAGGCGAGTAGCGACGCTCGGTCCAAGGCGGCGTTCACGCTCGGAAAGGTCGGCGGCGAACGCGCTCGCCGGCGACTCGACGCCATCATCGACGACACCGACGACGAGGAGGTCCGGGAACGGGCGTTCTCCGCGCTCTCGAAACTCGGTGGGAGAGGGTAGGGGTGTCGGCGATACAGCGCCGGATAGCGGACGCCTGCGCCGGAACTGAGGCGGAATCGTGACGGCGCCCGACTTGCGCACGCCACCGGGTTATCGCGCGTGAAATTTGCGTAAAACTTTATATCCGGTTGGTGTCTCTTTCAGGCATAAGATGGTCAGGGACAGATTATTGAAAATTCTCCGGAATTTACGCGGCGGTGATAGCCCCGCCGAACGACAGCGAAACGTGACCTTCGACGGGGGGACCCAGACCGGTGAGGTCTCCGTCTCCGGCGGCCGAACCGTCACGCGTTCGCAACTCGACGAGGCGTATCGGAACACCGACGCGAGCGACGACCTCCGCCAGGCGCAGGCGGTCCACCTCGGGCAGGTTCTCGACGACCCCGGGTCTGCGGCCGGGGACGCGACCGACCTCGGCCGCCGACACGTCGACGCCGGGGTGTCGGCCGCGGCGTTCGCCGGGACCTACGAAGTCGGCGTCGAGGAACTGGTTTCGGAGGCGTTCGAGCAGCTCGGACACCGACTCGGTGCGAACAACGAGGCGGTCGCCGAGGAACTCCAGCGCGCCGAGGAGGACCTTCAGTCTGCGCTCTCGGCGACGCTAGCCGACATGCGGACCGGACTCGACGCCTACGGGTCGTCGGGGACGGTCGAATCGGCCGACGACGAGGAACTCAACGTGGACGACGACGACCTGCTCGACGGTATCGGCGTTCCCGTGTTCATGCTCGACACCAAACGCGACGAGGTCGCGGCGTGGAACTCCGCGCTGGCAGACCTCACCGGCGTCCCGGCCGAGCAGGCGCTCGGGACCGAAAACGTCAGCGAGGCGTTCTACCCCGACGGGCGGCGCGTGAAGACGCTGGCCGACAAGGTAGCCGAGGCCCCGGAGTCGGCGAACGTCGAGTTCGACGTCGGGAGGGCCGACACCGAACGGACGCTGTACACCGACGAAAGTACGATGGTGGACCGCGAGGGCGTCGAGCGGAGTATCGAGTTCTCGGCCATGCCGCTGTACGACGACGGCGAACTCATCGCAGTCGTGGAGACGGTCCGCGACCGGACGGAGGACGTCCGACGTCAGGAAGGCGTCACTTCGCTGGTCGAGGAACTCATCGGGACCCTGACCGCGATGGAGATGGGCGACCTCTCGGCCCGCGCGTCGTTCGAGGACGAACACGGCGTCGTGGACGACTCGCTGGTCGAAGTCGTGGGACAGGTCAACGCCATGGCCGAGCGATTCGAGACGCTGACCGAACGCGTCGGCGAGAAGGCCGACGACCTCGAAAGCTCGGTCGAACAGGCCTCCCAGTCGGCCCGCGCCATCGACGAACGCGTCGGCGAGCAGACCGAACAGCTCTCGGAGGTCGCCACACAGATGGAGAACTTCTCGGCCAGCATGGAGGAGGTCGCCGCGAGTTCCGACGAGGTCGCGTCGGCGGCCGAACAGGCCAAAGCGTCGGCCGATAGCGGTCTCGAATCCAGCGAGGGCGCTCGCGAGGCCACCGACGAGGTCATCGAGATGAGCGAGGAACTCGTGGGTACCGTGACCGAACTCGAATCCCAGATGAACGAAATCGAAGACGTGGTCGAGGTCATCGCCGAGGTGGCCGACCAGACCAACCTGCTCGCGCTGAACGCCAACATCGAGGCCGCACGCGCGGGCGAGGCCGGAAGCGGGTTCGAGGTCGTCGCCGACGAGGTCAAGGAACTGGCCAACGAGACCCGCGAACACACCGAGGAGATAGCCGGGCGTATCGAGGAGATTCAGTCGCAGGCCAACGAGACCGTCGTCGCGGTCGAGGAGTCTAACGAACAGGTCAAGTACGCCGGACAGGAAATCGAAGACGCACTGGTGGCGCTCGAAGAAATCGCCGACGCGGTCGAGGAGGCCGCGACCGGCGTGACCGAGGTCGCGGAGGCCAACGACGAGCAAGCCGCCAACGTCGAGCAGGTGATGGCGACGGTCGAAGACGTGCGCGACCAGACCCGCGAGGTCGAGGGCGCGACCGACGACATCGTGTCGGCGACCCGCGAACAGACCGAAGCCATCGAGGAACTCGCCGCGCGAGTAGACGACATGCGAAGCGAGTCCTGACCATCAATCCGTCCCTGTGATGACCGTATCGAATCCCGACAGACCACATCCCTCCGGGAACCCATCAGGCGACGGGTCGCCGACGCGAGCGACCGCGCCGAGAACGTAGACACGACTCATGAGCAAGGAAGGCGAGCACAAGATTACAGATACGCAGGGGAAGTTCTTGCAGGTCGTGAAGAGCGGCCGCAAACTCAACGACCCCGACTGGACCAGCGGCCGCGTTCTGCTGTCGAACAAGCGAATCGTGTTGGCCGGCAATCAGGGCAAGCGGTCGATTCCGCTGTCCGACGTGAAGGGCCTGAAAGGCCGCTACGACGTCAATCAGGCGGTCGCTTCGGTTTCTGACTACCTCAGCGTCGAGTTCGACGACAACGTCATCCTGATTGGCACGAACGTGGACATCGAGGAGTTCGAGACCGACCTCTACGGTGCCCTGCTGAACCAGAAGATGATTCTGACCAAGCACCCCGCCGTCGAAGGGGGCGTGGTGCAGGACACCAACTGGGAGAAGGCCCGCGTCAAGATTACCGACGGCATGGTCAACGTCGCCATCGCCTCGGGCACCTTCGTCGGCATCGAACTCGACGACATCGGGTCGGTCGAACGCGCGACCCGGACGGTCAAAGGCGAACAGCGGACGGTGCTGGAGGTCGAACACACGCAGGGCGACACCAGCGTCCAGACGTACGTCTCGGGACAGACCCGCCGCTGTGCGCTTCTGGAGTCGCTGTTTCAGAAAGGCGAACGCAAGAACGAGGGCGGAGTCGAACTCGACGAGGTCGAAAAGGAGGTACTGATGGCGCTCTACTCCGGCGTCTCGCCGTTCGAGATTCCCGGGTTCCTCGGCATGGAAGTGGACGAAGTCGAGAGTATCTTCGAGCGACTCATCGAGGTGGACGTACTCGAAGAGGTCCGCAAACGGCGAGAGGTGAGTCTGAAGACTCGCGGCCGCAACATCGCCAGCGAGTCCATCAACGAGAAGTGACGCGAACCTGATTTTGAATCGGCGTACCGTCGTTCGATAGCGGTGAACGAGGAGTATCCGAAAACAGTCACCGGAACGAACGCCGAGGACGCAACAGCAGAAGTGAGAACGGTCCGCGCCGGTTATCGGAGGCGCTTGACCAGTCGGCGGAGGTCGAGGTGACCCGCCCCGTGGTACAGTTCGCCGCCCGGTGCGTCCGTCGCGGTCTCCTTTATCAGCGACTTGAGTTCTTCTGCGGAGATGTCGGGTCGGAGCGAGCGCGCGAGCGCGACTGCGCCGGTCACTTGCGGGGCCGCCATCGACGTGCCTGCCTTCCAACCGTAGCCGGGAGTCGGTTCGCCGTCGGCGTCGTGCTCGACGACGCTCGAGTACACGAGGTCGTAGAACCAGCCCTCGACGCCCTTCTGATACGCGTCGAGGTCGTAGTTTCCACCCTCGGCGCTCACGTCCACGCCCTCGCCGTAGTTGGTGTACTTCGCGGGTTGGGTCGTCGGTTTCTCCAACTTCTTGAGTCCCTTGTCCTCGCGGCTGGCCTTCTTGTCGTCCCAGAGGTAGCCGATGGGACCCGTCGCGGAGACGCCGAAGATGCCCTCGACCTCCGTCGGGAGGCTGATGACGTCGTCGGGGGTCATGTCGACGCCGGCGTTCCCGGCGGAGTTGACGATTATCATGTCCTGCGAGCGGGCGTACTCCGCGAGACGACTGTAGGCCTCCTTCACGTCGGCCACCCAGTCCTCGTTCGGGTTCGCGGGCGGGTACCCGACGCTGAAGTTCGCGGCGTCACAGCCCTTGGTCGCGGCGTCGGTGAGCGCCGCAATCGTGTCGCCGGTCGATGCGCCTTCGCCCGGGACGCCCGAGAAGACGCGGTGAGCGACGATTTCGGTCTCCGGCGCGGTACCGAGGACGCCCTCGCCGTTCGCGTTCGTCCCGGCGACGATGCCCGCGACGTGAGTCCCGTGGTCGCCCGCACCGTTGGGTCGGAAGTCGTAGTCGTCGGTGGTGTAGTTCGCCGACAGTTCCGCGTTGACCACGTCCGCGAGGTCCGGGTGGCCGTCGTAGACGCCCGAGTCAACGACCGCGACGCGACTCCCCTCGCCCTTCGTGGTGTCCTGAACGGTCCGACCGTTACCGGGGTTCTCGGTCAGGTCGCCGACGCGCTGTTTGCGCTTGTCCCACTGGAGTTCGGTGTTGGTCGGTTCGCCGCTGTCCCACGCGGGACCCTTGCTGCCCTCGCCGTTCGCGTCGTGTTCCTTGGCCGGGCCGCCGTCGTACGTCTGGTCGTCTCGGTAGACCGTCACGTCCGGCGTCGTGGACGCCTCGCCGGGGACCACATCCGGGTCGCCCCGCGCCGCGAGGAGGTCGATTTCCGAGATGTCGTGGATAATCTCCACGTCCTCCGGGACCTCACTGCGCGAAACCTCCTGCAGGTCTACGAGGAACCGCGTGTTTCGCGTTCCGCTTCCGCTGGCACTGACCGGTCCACTCACCAGCGCTGCGCTACCGACGGCGCTCCCCGCCGCCTTGAGGAACGTCCGCCTGCTATGGTCTGACATGCATCACATACATCCACCACAATTCATATAAATGTTTATAGACGGGTGAGTAAACAGAAATGGACGAATTATAGGTTTATTGTATCTTCCTTCCGGGAGTAGAACTGTTCACGGAACGATAGTTGTCGACACAGTCTGTCGAGCGAAAACGGAACGCGCGACTCCGATTACCGGAGTTCCTTCAGTTCGGCCAAGTCACGGAGACCTGCCTCCAGCGAAACCGACGGCGCGTACCCGAGTTCCGTCCGCGCCTTCGAGACGTCGGCCTCGCTGTGTCGAATGTCGCCCGGTCGCGGTTCGACGTGAGTAATTTCGGCGTCGGAGTCTGTCACCTCGACCACCGTCTCTGCGAGTTCCTCGACTGTAACGCTGCGTCCCGTCCCGACGTTGAACGCTTCACCTACGCGGTCGGTCGTCGCCGCCAACAGGTTGGCCTGTACCACGTCCGAGACGTGGACGAAATCGCGAGTTTGCTGGCCGTCGCCCTCGATAGTCAGCGGGCCGCCGTCGGCCGCTTGCCGGAAGAAGACGTTCACGACCGCGCTGTACTCGGGGTTCTGGCGCGGCCCGTAGACGTTGAAGTAGCGTAGCGCCACGGTCTCCAGTCCGTACAGGTCGTGGTACCGCCGGGCGTAGTGGTCGAGCGAGAGTTTGTCGATGCCGTACGGCGAGGTGGGGTCCTTCGAGTCGCCCTCGGAGACCGGCACCGACTCCGGGTGGCCGTAGATGGCGGCCGACGACGCGAGGACGACGCGGGCGTCCTCCTCGCGGGCGCGTTCGAGCAGGTCCACGGTCGCCGCGGCGTTGACCCGGTTGCTCTCCGGCGGGTCCGCCACGGACTCCTCGACCGACACCAGCGCGGCCTCGTGAAACACGAGGTCAGTCCCGTCCATCGCCTCCGCGACCGTCTCGGGGTCGCAGACGTCACCTTCCACGAGGTGTGCGCCCTCGGGGACGTGTTCGCGCGCGCCGCCAGAGAAGTCGTCGAGCACGCGCACCTCGTTGTCCCCGACCAGCGCCTCGGCGAGGTGGCTCCCGACGAAGCCAGCGCCTCCGGTTATCAGTACGGTCCGGTTCGACACGTCGGGCGTCCAGTTCGCTCCGACCGCGGAGTCGTCGGACGCGTCGGTGTCGGCGTCGTTCATGCTCCGACCCTCGCCGCGGAGAGCCAAATAACTGGGAGGTTAGTTCGTGACATGGGTTTCGGTGGGTGATTTCGTTCGTCGAATCGTCTGTTCGGTCGTCAGGTGAGGATGGTTCTGACGCGCCGGAGGTCGAGGAGGCCGCCCGCGACCGACAGTCCGGCCCAGACCGCCACGCCCGCCAGAACCGAGACGACGAGCGCGGGGATGCCCGCAATCTGGACGAGAATCCCGTACACGGCGGCCGACATCGCCGCCGTGACCGCGACCACCGCCGCGAGGTGACGGACGAGTTCGCCGACAGACAGCGACAGTTCGGCGTGGATGACCCAGAGGGTCACCGCCAACACCGCGGTGTGGGTGATGACGGTGGCCGCGGCCGCGCCGACTACGCCGAACGCGGGAATCATCACGAGGTTCAACAGGAAGTTGCCGACCGACCCGCCGCCTTTGGCGACGGCGCGTTCGCGCGCCCGGCCGAGGAAGTCGAGGGCGTCCCCGGTGACGTACGAGACCGCCTGAAGGACGACGTAGGCGGCGAACACTTGGAGGACGGGCACGGCACCGACCCACTTCTCGCCGAAGATTAGTCGAATCGCGGGTTCGGCCACGATGACCATCCCGGCGGCGGCCGGGATGTAGAGCAGGAGGATGTACTTCAGCGTCGTCTCGTATATCTGTGCGGCGTGGTCGGTCTCGCCTTCGGCCTTGTGTTCGCCGTAGGCGGGCGAGAGCGTGAACCCGAGCGAGGCCGCGGGCGAGTGGATGAAGTCCACTATCTGCTTCGAGAGGTAGTAGTAGCCCACCGCGACCGGGTTCATGAAGTAGCCGACCAGAATCGTGTCCACGCGCTTGTCGAGGATGTTGGCTCCGCGGGTCGCTGTCAGCGGGACGCTGTACCGGGCGACCCGCCGAGTCAGACCGTCCTCGGGCGGTTCGTCGCGGTCGGCGTCGCGGTAGCACTTCCGGTAGAGCAGGCCGAGACCGACCGCCGCCCCGACGCCGTAGCCCACGATGTAGCCGACCAGCGCGCCGACCGCGCCGCCGACGAGGAGGACGAACACCACCGCGAGGAGCAGACGGCCGACCGACCCGACCGCCCGAATCGCTGCGCTGTAGGTTATCCGGTTGTAGCCTTGGAACAGCACCTGCGAGAAGGTGAACAGCGAGTGGACCGCGACGTACCCCGCGCCGAGGACCAGCAGGGGACCGATTTCTGGTTGGCCGACGACCCGGGCGACGTGCCCGCTGAGGAGCGCGAACAGGCCACCCACGACGCCGATGGCCGCGAGGCGGTAGACCACCGCCGCTCGGAGGACGTGAGGGACCTGACTCGGGTTCGTCTCTCGGTACTCCGTGATGTAGCGCGCGGCCGCCTTCGCGATGCCGAGGTCGGTGAACAGTTGGACGACGCCCATCACCGCCAGCGCCGCCCCGAGTAACCCGTACTCCGTCTGGGTGAGCAGGACTCTGGCGAGGACGACCATCAGCACGCCGCTGGCGACCATGTGGAGAGCGCGGGCGCTCAGCATCGCCTTGAACGAGCGCGCGAAGCGTTTCAAGTCCATAGTGGTTCGAGTGCATCGTCGTTCGGGTTCGGACAGTTGCGTGCGATTCGCGTCACGTTAGCTCGTCCCGTTTATCCGGTACATCTGGAAGCCGCCGTTGGCCTGCACGCGGTTCAGTCCCGGCGCGGCGTCGAGCGAGCGGAACCCGCGCGCGCCGAACCGGAAGCCGTCGTACACCCGCAGGTCGCGCTGGCGCGCCCGGTCGGTGAACGTGAGGTATCGGTCGTCGTAGTGACGCGCCACGTAACTCCCGGTGAAGTTCTCCCCGACCGCGGGATGGGAGTCGTGGGTGTAGAGGCTCCCGGCAGCCAGTTTCAGCCGCCGACTCTGCTGGTAGCCCAGAACACCGTCGGTCCACCGCTCGCCGCCCGACCGGATGCCGACGAACGGACTCGACCCGCGGTGTTCGATGGCCGTCTCGTACCCGCTCATCTGGGCCTCGGAGACGTGGCTGGAGCTCTGGTACATGTACGGCGACTGGTAGACCGTCGGGACCGACAGCGCGAGCATGACCACGACCGCGACGCCCACCACCCTCCGCGCGTCCCCGGCGAGAATCGCGTCGAGAGAGCGTCCATCCCGCGAGCGAGCGCCACCGCGCCGAGTATCGTCACCAGCACCATGATGAACCCGAGCTGTCGGAAGTGCAGCTTCTCGTAGCTGACGATGAAGTAGGCGGTGAACAGTCCGAACAGCGGGACCAGCGCGAGTCCGAGGTACCGGGAGAACGACCGCACGTCGGGAGCGTCCTCGAACCTGCCGAGGAGACCGCCGAGGACGGATACTCCGGCGAGCGCGCAGAACACGACGCTCACGAGGAACAGTTTGGCGAACAGCATCTGGAGGGACCCGCCGACCGCCGACACCGACCCCGCGGCCTGCGTGGTCTCCTGACCGAACCGGAACCCGCTGGACAGCATGCCGAGCAGCGCGGAGGTGGCCCCGGTTGCGCGCTCGTGACGGGGTGCCCACACCGCGAACACCCCGGCGAGGAACACCGTCTGGAGCGCGAGCGTCCGGTGGTCGGTCTCGCGACTCCCGACGAGGCGGGCGAGGAGTTGGAGACCCAGTATGGAACCGAACACGACGAGGACGTTCGCGGCCTGCTGGGGGTGGACCAGCACGACCGCCATCGAGGTAATCGCCATCAACGCCCCCGTCGGTGTCCCGACGAACAGGCCCTCGCGGTCGGCGCGGACGAGGTACCGCGCCGCGAGGTAGAGTATCAGCGGTAGGAACATGATTGCCTGCGTGGTCGGGTGGGGCATGTCGAAGACGCTGACGTTGTTTAGCGGCAGGAACAGCAGCGCCGCCAGCGCCGCCAGCGTGGTCGCGCGCCGGTCGCGGGTGATGGTCCACGTGGTCAGCGGGACGAACAGGAGGAACACCGCGGTGAACGCCGACACCATCACCAGCATCGCGCGCGGGAGTCCCATCCCCGTCACGTCCGAGAGAATCACCGCGACGGTGTGGGTCCCGGGGTAGAGGAAGTTCAGAACCGAGAGCTTTCCGGCGGCGATGTCCTTGGCCCACCCGAGGTGGGTCAGCGAGTCGCCCGCGCCGAAGAAGTAGTACGACCGCACCACCGGCAGCGAGGCCACCGCGAACATGGCGACTCCGGCGAGGACGAGCGCCAACCGTCCCCGTACTCCGTCGGCCCGCAGGCCGACGAAGACCCCCACCAGCAGCGCGATGCTCGTTCCGACCCAGAACGCGACCGGCGTCCCGGCGTATATCGAGAGTTCGTACGTCTCCGGCGGCGACCCGTGGGCGAGGAGTACCGCCGCGGCGAGCGACACGAAACCGACGATGAGTGCGCCTTTCTCCCGTCTCCGGGAGGTGTGCGTGTCCGTATCCATGGTAATGTCAGACCGCGCCCGTCCGGACGCGTAGCTACTTCCAGAACTCCCCGCGTCGGGGCTTTGTTATGGGCCGCCTGAGCCGCCGTAGGCGGTGAAAAACCCGTCACTGACGGGGATTCGACGGGCGCGAACGGAGAGCGGAACTTCGAGACGGTCGCCGCTTGCGCGAGTAGATAGGCCGTCGAGAACCGAACTCAGTCCGCCTCGGGGTACCCCGGCGTGCCTCCGAGTCGGTTGCCGTCGCCCGGTTACCTGAGAGTTAGCTAACCCTTATTAACTCGCGGCGGTAAGTTACCCATAGAAACCCGCTTACGGAACAGAAGCGGGGGACACCCAATGACCGAGAAATACGATACCGACAACAACCGCGACGAAGACGCGTTCGAGACGGAGCGATACGCCGCCGTCAGCGACGGCGCGGGCGAGATGGTGGTCTACGACACCGAGAACACCGACGCGTGGCTCAAGTCCGACGCGGCGGTCGAAGTCGACGAGATGGCGTAGCCGAGTCGCGTCAGCCCTCCTCTTTCTGATACGGCGGAGATTCGACAGTCTGCACCGCACGAGCGTCGAGTACCGTCTCCTCCGTCCCGCGACTCGCGGCGGTTCCCGCTACTCGCCGACTCGCGGAGTTCCGGCCGAGCGCGCGCTCGTAGACCGCCGCGAGTCGCGCCGCCGTCCGCTCGACGCGCAGGTCCGCGACCGACTCCCGGCCGTTCGACCGCCGGGGGTCGGCGAGCACGTCGGCCAGCGCCGCGGCGAGTCTCGCGTCGGAGTCGCCGACGAACGACGGTGAGACGCCGCGCAGGCGCTCGCGCACGTCGCCCACGTCGGTCGCGACCACCGGCAGGTTACAGCACAGCGCCTCCTTGACCGAGTTCGGCAAGCCCTCCCAGCGAGAGGTCAGCAATAGCGCGTCGGCGGCGTTCATGTAGTCGGGCATCCGGTCGTGGTCCGCGTCGCCGAGCGAGTGGAGTTCCACGGGGGCATCGACTCGCTCGCGGGCCGCCTCCACCACGCGTCCGGCCCGCGGGAAGTCCTTGACCTCCCGGTCGGGCGCGTAGGGAAACAGGACGTGGCGAGCGTCGTCGCTCCACCCGACCGCGGCGCGGGCCTCGGCCTTCGGCGCGGGCCGGAACTGGTCGAGGTTCACCCCGTGGGCGACGACGTGGGTCTCCCGGTCGAGTTCGTCCGCCATCTCCTCGGACATCACGACCACCTCGTCGGCGCGCCGGGCGCAGGTCCGCGAGAGCCACCCGAACGTACCGAGCAGGTCCGACCCCCACAGCGAGAGGACGACCGGGAGCCGAGACTGGGCGAGCGCGGCCGGGGCGGTCAGGCCGTAGTTGGCGTGGACGAGGTCGTAGTCGCGCCCGGACTCGGCCAGCACCTCCGGGACGACTCGGAGGTAGTCCCGAATCGACCGGCCGGTTTCGGGGTCGCCGGGCACTTCGAGCGTCGTTCGTTCGACACCTAACTCCGCCAGCGCGTCCGTCTCCCGCCGGTAGAATCCGGGGACGTTCGCGGTAACGCTCAGCACGTTCATTGGTTCTCCGTGGTCCGAGAGGAACCACTTCTCGGCTACTTGACTCGGGTCGGCCTTTGTAATTCGCCCGTTTCAGCGGTTCAACGGGCGGTCACGGAGGATAGACTCGACGGACGGTCGGTTAAGTACTCTAAAAACGAGGCGCGTTCGTCGCTACTGCGGTTCGCGCGCCGGGCGGGTCAGACGCTCACTGGACGAGTTTGTATGCCCGCTTCGCGACGTCCATCGCCGCGCCCTCCGACTCCACGACGTAGTAGGGCACGAGGTCCGCGCCGAACTTGGCCTTGTACCGGCAGAGGCGCTCGGTGTTCGCGCCCATCAGGTCGTACTGGGTCACCGACTCGACCGGCGGGTCCTCGATGAGGTCCTCGACCAGTCGCCAGTGGATGAGGCTGTTGACCGCGGTCCCCTCGTAGATGCACTTCGCGCCGCCCTGCCAGAAGTAGGCGTGGTCGTTCGAGTAGAGCGCGGTGATGCCCGAGAGGTACTCGCCGTCGCCGTCGCGGGCGACGTAAGCCCGCGCCCGGTCGTTCTCCGCCAGCGCCTCGAACAGGTCCCGGACGTACGGCCACGTCAGCGCGAACGGTTCGTCCTGCTCGGCGTAGCGCGCCTTCGTCGCCTCGAACACGTCGCGTGCGCCCTCCACTCCTTCGGTCTGGACGGTCACGTCGAGTTCCTCGGCGTCCCGAATCTCCCGGCGGAGGCTCTTGGAGAACGACTTGCGCACGTCGTCGGCGCTCCGGTCGGCCACGTCGAGGAAGTAGGTGAAGTTCGGTTCGACCTGCAGGTTCCCCCACGCGTACGGCCGGGGGTCGCCGTAGGCCGCGTTGCACTCCATCCGGAAGAGCGTCAGTCGCGAGTCCACGTCGAGTCGGTCCAGAACCGTCTCGGCCATCGGCGACTCCACGCCGGCCTCGGCGAGTCGCCGGTCCAGACCGAGGTCGGTGCCGACCTGCTGGAGCACTTTCTCGGTGAACTCGTTGTTGACCTTCTCCTGCTTGCGGCGCTTCGGACTCGTCGGCATCAGAATCGGCCCGAGGCGCGGGATGCCCATGCTCGGCGGCGGCGACGTGACCGCGGTCCCCACCGACTTCCGCTGGACGAACACCGGCAGGAGCGCGATGGGCTGTTGGCCCTTGAACCCGCCGAACAGTTTCATCTCGGCGTCGGTGTGGCGCGCGACCACCTCCAGCGCCTCCGGTCGGTGAAACACTTCGAATCCGTCACTCGGCAGCGCAGACTCCCACTCCGACAGTTCGAGTTGCTCGACTCTCATCCTGTTGACTCCGTGTTAGCACCGCTTTTCACTTTGTTATCGTCCACCTGTTCGGTGTGTAGGCGTCCCCTGTGGCGGTTTTCGGCGCGGCCGGTCGCGGCGGTACTCGGGTCGTCCGTCTCCGCTCTCTGGGTTTCCGAGTCGTCGGTCCCGACCGCTTCGGCCGCGGTTCGCGCCTCGCCGTCCACGGGGTGGGCCATCCGGTCGTAGTAGTCGGCGGGCGGGCCGACCCACGCGCCCATCTCCAGCGCTCGCTCGACGAGGCGCCGGTAGAGACGCCGATACCCCGGGAAGTCGGTCTGATTGAACAGTCGAGGGTGCCACAGCGCCGACATCACCGCGCCCTCGTCGGCGGCCTCCGCCAGCAGTCGCTCGCACTCGGACCACGCCGCCGCGAAGTCTTCGCCGGGGTCCGGAAGCGCGCACTCCATGACGGTCAGCGGGAACACCACGAACTCGTCGTCGAACGGCCGGAGCGGCAGGTAGCCGTGGTCGAACCCGTACTCCTCGCTCGACCCGAGGCTGGCGTCGTACCGCAGGCCGAGCGCGCGGTGGTGGTCCCACGTCTCCGGCCCGCGATTGAGGTGGTGCTGGCGACCCCCGACAACCTCTTCGCCGAGCGCGGCCTCCAGTCCGGTCTTCTCCATCCGAAGGCGGTCCCTGTCGTCGTACGAGTCGTAGGAACCGTGGAGACCGACCTCCCACCCGCCGTCCCGGAGGCGGTCGAGCAGGGCGAGCATCTCGGGCGTCTCGATGTCGTACCGACCCAGATGCTCGACCCAGTAGAAGGGGTCCAGCCAGTCGCTCGGCGAGCGTTCGAGGACGTGCTGCTCGCGCAGGAAGTAGAACGCCGAGCGGACGCCCAGCGACGCTTCGAGGTCCGTGATTTCCTCGAACTGCCACCACGGGTTCTCGCCGGGCAGCAGTCCAGTCAGTTGGCGGGGGTCGCGGTGTTCGACGGCGTGGTACACCGACTGGACCGTCTTGTACGGTCGGTCCACGTCGTGAGTCAGCAGCAGCGCGAACTCGGCGTCGGCGACCGCCGACGGGACGCCGGCGACGTGAGGGTCGTCTTCCGGTCCGGTCCGTCGCGGGTCCGCGCCCGAATCGTCGGGGTTAGGCATCGTCCAACAGGGTAGTGATTCGGGCCGCGGCGTCGCCGTCGCCGTAAGGTCGGGGCTTCTCGGACGGCGGGTCGGCGTTCGCCAGCGCGCGGCGGATGCGCTCCGGGTCCGCGCCGACCAGCGCGTTCCACCCGGCTTCGACCGTCTCGAGCCACTCGGTCTCCTCGCGCATCGTCACGCAGGGCGTGTCGAGGAAGAACGCTTCCTTCTGGACGCCGCCGGAGTCGGTCGCCACCGCGTCGGCGCAGTCCTGCAGGCGCACGAAGTCGAGGTAGCCCGCCGGGTCGGTCAGGGTCAGTCGCTCCCGGGCGTCCTCGTAGAGTTCGTATTCCCGCATACGGTTTACCGTGCGGGGATGTGCGGGCAGGACGACCTCCCGGGGGTCCTCGGCCAGCGCGTCGAGGATGGCCGCGAGTTTCTCGGGGTCGTCGGTGTTGCCCGCGCGGTGGACCGTCGCCAGCACGTACTCGCCCGCCTCCACGCCGAGGTCCTCCAGCACCGTCGAGTGTTCCTCGGCCCGGTCGCGCGCCCAGAGGACGGCGTCGTACATCACGTCGCCGGTGTCGTGGACCGCGCCCGGGACCGACTCCTCGCGGAGGTTCTCGACCGCGCGCCGGGAGGGCGCGAACAGGAAGTCGGCGGCGTGGTCGGTCAGCACCCGATTGACCTCCTCGGGCATCTCGCGGTTGTAGCTCCGGAGTCCGGCCTCGACGTGGGCGAGGTCGGTGTCCATCTTCGACGCCGCTACCGCCGCCGCCAGCGTGGAGTTAGTGTCACCGTAGACCAGCACCGCGTCTGGGTCCTCGGTCTCGATTCGCTCTTCGAGACCGACTATCATCTCGGCGGTCTGCGCGCCGTGGCTGTCCGACCCCACGCCGAGGTTGTCGTCGGGTTCCGGGATGCCCAACTCGTCGAAGAACACGTCCGACATCTCCTCGTCGTAGTGTTGGCCCGTGTGGACCAGCACCTCCTCGTGACTCCGGCGGAGTTCGCGGGACACCGCGGCGGCCTTGACGAACTGGGGTCTCGCGCCGACCACGGTCAGAACCTTCATCGTCGGCCCTCCTCGCGGTCGGCCGCGTCGATACGTCCGTCCGTCGCGTTCGAGTTCGTTTCCATTGATTCTCCGCTCCCGATTGTGTACACTCGGTGGTCGGTCCCGTCGAGTTCGAGCGTCTGGCGGCCGTCCACGACCACCAGCGGGTCGAACCGACCCCACGAGATGTCGTCGAACTCCTCGTGGGGCGTCACGAGCACGACCGCGTCGAGTCCGCGGTCGTAAATCTCATCCTGCGATATCATTTCGGCGGCGAACCCCTCGGCGTCGTCCAGCATGGGGTCCACCGCGACGACCTCCGCGCCGAGGTCCGCGAGTCGCTCGGCGATTGGACCGGCGGGCGTGGCGCGGGTCTCCTCGACGCCGGGCCGGTAGGTCAACCCCAGTACCCCGACCGTGGCGTCCTCCGGCGAGACGCCCTCGGCGTCGAGTTCGCGGGTCAGCGTCTCGACCGTGAACCGTGGCATCGAGTCGTTGACCTCGCGGGCGGTCTCCAGCAGTCTGGCCTCGGTGTCGAACCCGTTGATGACGAAGTAGGGGTAGTAGGGGATGCAGTGACCCCCGACGCCGGGACCGGGCGTGTGAATCTCGCAGAACGGTTGGGTGTTGGCCGTCTCGATGGCCTCGTTCACGTCGATGCCCAGTTCGTCGGTCAGCGTCGCCAACTCGTTGGCCAGCGCGATGTTCACGTCCCGGTAGAGACCCTCGAACACCTTGACGGCCTCCGCGGTCGTGGCGTCCGAGACCGCGAGCACGTCGTTGTCCGTGATTTCGCCGTAGACCAACGCCGCGACTCGGGTGCTCTCGTCGTCCGCGCCGCCGACCACCTTCGGGTACGCGCCGCGGATGTCTTCGAGCGCCCGCCCGCTGGCGGTCCGCTCCGGGCAGAACGCGAGACCGAACTCGTCGTGGCCCGCCGCCTCGGCGAGCATCGGTTCGAGAAGGTCCTCGCAGGTCCGGGGCGGTACCGTACACTCCACGACGACGAGGTCGCCGGGGTCGAGTCCCGACCCGACGTCTTCGGCCACCGACTGCAGGATGGAGAGGTCGGCCTCGTGGTCGTCTGTGATGGGCGTCGGCACGATGACGACGTGCAGCGCCGCGCGGTCCGCCGCTTCCGCGGGGTCGTCGGTGGCCTCGAACGCGCCCTCTCGGACCGTTTCGGCGACCAGTTCGGGCAGGCCGGGTTCGCGCTTGACGTGGCACGCTCCGTCGTTGACGGTCTCGACCACCTCGGGGTCCACGTCTGCGCCGACGACGTTGCCCGACACGTCGGCGTACACCGCGGCGAGGGGGAGTCCCATCTTGCCGAGACCGTACACCGCGACCGGGACCCGCCCGGAGCGGAACGCCTCGCGCTGGTCGGACTCGGGCAGGTCGCTGTCGTACAGGTGGACGACCTCCTGCAGGCTCACCGGGCGCTCACCTCCGCGGGCCGTCGCTCGTCGGCCGCGATGTCGTCGATGCGCCGCACCACTTCGAGGACGCGCAGGCCGTCCTCGCCCGAGACCACCGGGTCGGCGTCCGAGGTGGCCGCGGCGACGAACGACTCCAGTTGGTTCTTGAGCGGTTCGCCCGTCTCGACGGTCGGGCGCTCCACGATGCTCTCGTGGCGGTAGCGCACGTCGCCGTTGTCCTCGATGTACTCGGGCAGCGAGTGGCGGTGAATCTCGACCGACCGGTCGATGTAATCGACGTTCACCCGACAGCTCTCGGCGGTTATCGAGAGTTTGCGGACCCGCTGTTGGGTCACCCTGCTCGCGGTGAGCGAGGCGACGGTCCCGTCGCCGAACTCGAGGGACGCGGTGGCGTACTGGTTGTTCTTGACCCCGTTCGCGGTGACGTTTTCGGGGGCCTCCCCGAGCATCGCCAGCACCACGTCCACGTCGTGAATCATCAGGTCCAGCACCGCGCTCTCGTCCACCCCTCGGTCCTCCGGCGGCGGTCCGAGTCGGTGGGCTTCGACCGCGATGACGTCGAGGTCGGCCACGATGTCGGCCAGCGCCCGAATCGCGGGGTTGAACCGCTCGATGTGGCCGACCTGTATCGTCACGCCAGCGTCGTCGGCGCGCTCTATCAGTTGGCGGCCGACCGCGGGGTCGTCCACGAACGGTTTCTCGACTAGCACGTCCACGCCGTGGTCGATGCAGTCGCTCGCGATGTCGGCGTGGAACTGGGTCGGGACAGCGATGGAGGCCACGTCGGCGGCGTCGAGGAGCGCGTCCATGTCCATCGCGCGCGTGCCGTGGTCCTCGGCGACTTCCCGGGCCTGCTCGTCGTCCACGTCGAAGACGCCGACCAGATTCACGTTCGGCAGTTCGCTGTACACTCGCGCGTGGTGGCGGCCCATGTTTCCGACGCCCACGACCGCGGCGTTCGTCGGGTTGCGTTCAACGTTCATACTCTTGGATAGCGGCGGTGATAGTTCGGAGGTCGTCTTCGGAGACGTTCGGGTGGACCGGCAGGGAGAGCGCCTGCTCGGCGGTTCGCTCCGCGACCGGGGCGGTGTGGCTCACGCCGTCGTAGGCCGGTTGCTCGTGGATGGGCGTCGGGTAGTAGACGCCCGTGCCGACGCCCTCGTCGGCGAGGTGGTCGGCGAGTCCGTCCCTGTCGTCGGTCCGAATCGTGTACTGGTGGTAGACGTGGCGGCGGTCGTCGGGTTCGGTCGGCGTCACCACGTCGGCGTCGGCCAGCGCGTCGGTGAGGGCGGCGGCGTTCGACCGCCGGGCCTCGTTGAAGTCGGGCAGGCGGTCCAACTGGACCCGGCCGATGGCGGCCGCCATCGAGGTCATCCGGAAGTTGTGCCCGACCCGGACGTGTTCGTAGCCACCCGAGGGCGGCCGACCGTGGTTGACGAAACTCGCGGCGCGTTCGGCCACGTCCTCGCGGTCGGTGGTTATCATCCCGCCCTCTCCCGTGGTCATGTTCTTGGTCGGGTACATCGAGAAGCAGGCCGCGTCGCCGAACGACCCGACGGTCCGCCCGTCGAACGCCGCGCCGTGGGCCTGTGCGGCGTCCTCGACCACCGCGAGGTCGTACTCGTCGGCCACGTCGAGCAGGCGGTCCATCTCCGCGGGGAGTCCGTAGAGGTGGACCGGCACGACGGCGGCCACGTCGTACTCGCGCCGAATCGCCTCCTCGACCGCGGTCGGGTCGAGGTTGAAGGTGTCGGGGTCGATGTCGGCGAACACGGGTTCCGCGCCCGCGAGTCGAATCGCGTTGGCGCTGGCCACGAACGAGAACGGCGTGGTCACCACCTTGTCGCCCTCGCCGACGCCGACCGCTTCGAGGGCGGCGTGGAGCGCGGTGGTGCCGTTGCTCGTGGCGACGGCGTAGTCGGTCTCGCAGAACGCCGCGAACTCGTCCTCGAACGCCCGCACTTCGGGACCGTCGGCGATTCGCCCCGACGCCATGACCTCGCGGACGCGCTCGATTTCGCGCTCGCCCATCTCGGGGGCGGCGATGGGAACGTCGGTCATGCGATGTCGTTCCCCCCGTCGAGGGCCTCGGGCAGCGAGCGATGCTCAGCGGGCGCGCCCATCGCCAGCGTCTCGGGCGGGACGTCCTCGGTCACGACCGCTCCGGCCGCGACGAACGACCCCTCGCCGACGGTGACGCCGGGGAGGAGCGTGGCGTTCGCGCCGACCGAAACGTGGTCTTCGAGAGTCGGGCCTTCCAACTCCACGTCCTTCCGAATCGGGTAGGGGTCGTTGGTCAGGACCGCGCGGGGACCGACGAACACCTCGCTCCCGATGGTGGTGTCGGTCGGCACGTAGACGCCCGTCTGGAGGCTGACGTGCGACCCGATGGTCGTCGTCCCGTCGATTACCGTGTCGGTGCCGACCACCACGTCGTCGCCGATTCGGGTATCCTCGCGCACGAGGACGTCGTGGCCGGTCGTGAAGTCGTCGCCTATCTCCACGTCGGCGTAGACGATGCTCCCAGAACGAATCGTGGCGCGGTCGCCCACGACCGGCGGCGACGCGCCGTCGCGGTGGCGGTGGCCGACCGTGGCGGCCGGGGAGACGTGGCAGTCGTCGCCGAGTCGGGGGTCGATTCGACCGTCGGTCTCGGACCGGGTGTCGGCTTCGGTCACGGTGTACTCACCTCCGCGCGTGAACGGGGAACCGTTCGAACGCTCGTAGTCGGTAGCGGAATCATAGTAGGTCAGTCGCTCTGCCCGGCCGTATCGCCGGACGGCGGGCCGGGCGTTATCGACTCAATGACCTGCTGACCTCTTTGTTATATGGCACCTTGAGACCGAGTATCCGCGGCCTATCCGGCCACCGTCGGGGGAATCCGGTCTCGCGCCTCGCCGGTTTCGGCCGCGAACGACAGGCACCCCGTGTCCCGACACCGACGCGGACAACTGGGTCGTACCGGCGGTCCGAGCGACCGTACCGTGACGTTACCCCCCGACAGCAACTGGGTAACAAAGTGCCAACGTGCCAATTTCAAGGGTATGCGGCGGTCTTACCTGCGGACATCCTCCCAACCCGGTGGCTCTGAACGTGTATCGCCTCCGACGACCTGCCGATACCGACGGGAGCATGTCTCGCGCTGACGAACTCTCTCAGGACGAGGTCTTCGAGGTCCTGAAGAGTCCACGACGTCGATACGCGCTGTACTACCTCCGTCGGGAGGGCGGCGAGTCCGAACTCTCCGACCTGACCGAGCAGGTCGCGGCGTGGGAGAACGAGACGACGCCCGCGGCGCTATCGACCGACCAGCGCAAGCGCGTGTACATCTCGCTCTACCAGACCCACCTCCCGAAACTCGACGAGGCGAACATCGTGGAGTACGACCGCGACGCGGGTATCGTCCGTCTGGGCGACCGGGCGGCCGACCTCGACATCTATCTAGGCGACGTCTCCCGCGAGGAGTTCCCGTGGGACCGATACTACCTCGCGCTGGTCGCGGCCAGTTCCGTCCTCGTCGCGGCGGTGTGGCTCGAGGTTCCGCTCTTCGGCGCGATTCCGGGACTCCTGTTGGCGACGCTCATTCTCGTCGTGTTCGGCGTGTCGGCGGTCGTCCACTTCCTGTCGTACAGGCGCGGCGGCACTGTCGGCACGCCGCCAGAACTGCATCACGCGAACGGAGAGGGCAACTGATATGTTCGGAACTAGCGGTATCCGCGGACGAGTCGGCGACGAAGTGACCTGCGACCTCGCGCTGGCGGTCGGGCGCGCGCTCGCCAGTGAGGGCTACGACCGCGTCGTCGTAGGCAGGGACGCCCGCGAGAGCGGCCGGATGCTCGCGGACGCGGCCGTCTCCGGTCTCCGGGAGTGCGGCGCGGACGCCGTCCGCCTCGGCGAGGCCGCGACCCCCACCGTGGCCCGGAGCGTCGGCTGGTTCGACGCCGACGCGGGCCTGATGGTGACCGCGAGCCACAACCCAGCCCCGGACAACGGACTGAAGCTCTGGAACCCCTCCGGGCAGGCGTTCGACGAGCGCCAACGCGAGACCATCGCCTCGCGCGTGCGCGAAGACGACTTCGACCTCCGGTCGTGGGACGAACTGGGCGGTGTCACCGAGCGGGACGACGCCGCGGAACGTCACGCGGCCGAAGTAGTCCGCGGGGCCGCGTCGGGCGACCTCTCTATCGTCGTGGACGTGGGCAACGGCGTCGGACAGGTCACGGCCGAGGCGCTCCGGCGACTGGGTCACGACGTGGTGACGCTCAACGAGCGGCCCGACGGTTCGTTCCCGGCGCGGCCGAGCGAACCCACCGCCGAGAACTGCCGGGCGCTCTCGTCGTTCGTGGCGGGCGGGGCGGGAACCGCCTCGGGGACGGGCGGTGATGCACCGAGAGGGTTCGACGCCGACCTCGGCATCGCCCACGACGGCGACGCCGACCGGATGCGGGCGGTCACCGAGCGCGGCGAGTTCGTGTCGGGCGACCTCCTGCTCGCGCTGTTCGCCCGCGAGGCCGCCAACCCCGGCGACGAGGTGGCGGTCCCGGTGGACACGAGTCTGACCGTCGCCGACCTGCTCGAAACGCAGGGCGTGTCGGTCTCGCGGACGCGCGTGGGCGACGTCTACGTGGCCGAGCGCGCGACCGACCCCGGGGTCGCCTTCGGCGGCGAACCGAGCGGCGCGTGGATATGGCCCGACGAGACTCTCTGCCCCGACGGTCCGCTGGCGGCGTGTCGGCTCGCGGGTCTGGTCTCGCGCCGGGGGTCGCTCGACGCGCTCGTGGGCGAAGTCGAGCGCTACCCGCTCCGACGCGGGAACGTCGAGACCGACCGGAAGGAGGCGGTCGTCGAGCGCGTCCGCGAGCGTGCCTTCGCGGCGTACGACGACGTGACGACACTCGACGGCGTGCGCGTCGGGACCGACGATGGGTGGTTCCTCGTGCGGGCCAGCGGGACCCAACCGCTGGTCCGAGTGACGGCGGAAGCAAGAAGCGAAGCGCGGACCGACGAACTGTTCGCGGAAGCCAGAGGTCTGGTCGAGGACGCGAGTCGATAGACGCCGAAGGGGAGAAGCAGTCGAACTGGGACGGAAACGAGGGCGGTCGGACGGAACGTACGCCAGACGCGGTCGAACGAGACGCGTGTTAGATGCGGTCCATCACGTCGCAGACCGAACGGGAGTCGGCGACGATGAACGCCTCCTCGCGGAGCATGTCCTCTTCTTCGGGGAGGAACATCAGGTGACCTCGGTCGTCCTTCCGGGCGCGGATGACCTCCCAGTCGTCCATCTCGTAGCCGAGGTCCGACGGCTCGGGGTCGCGGGGCGCTTCGCGCCAGCGCTCGCCGGTGTCCTGCGCGTTCTTAGGAGCCATCGTGACCCTCCGTTCCGCTGGCGGGACGGTCGGCGAACGAGGTCTCGGCCGATACGCGGTGTCTCTCCCCGGCGGAGACCGTAGTCGTCTCGTCGGACGCCCTCCCCGGAATCGTCGGTCGCGCCCCGGCGGGCGTCGCCGGGACTGCACCTGCCACGTTGGGAACCGAACGTCGGTCGAGAGGGGAAGACTCGGATTCGGAGTTGCGTGCCGTCGCGTCGCGTGCCATGCAATGTTCAATGCGTGATTACCACCTGAAAAAGGTACCGACTTGGGTTCAATGTCTGGTTATCAATTTAAGTAATACTCTTGTGCAGTGTCGGTCGGCAGCGAATCCCTCTCGCGGCCCGTTTACCGGAAAGCGCTCCACGAGTATAAGTTGAACTCCGTACACTCCGTCCGGTAATCTCGTCTTTCAGCGGTCGATTACCGACGGAACAGTGTGCAACAGTGATTGCGTAGACATGTACGCCCCCTGTTCGACGGGACACTCGACTCAGTTACCGTCACGCAAACGCGACGGTCGCTCGGAACGGAAGTCGAGGTGGTCTCGTAGGGGAGTGGAGTCGCGGAGAAAAAGGAGGGGGAGAGAGTTGGGGAGGGCGAAGGGAGAGTCCCGGAGGACGGGGACCGCAGAGAGGGCGACGCCGATAGCGGAGGGGCCTCCCGTCTCGACTCGCCGAGCAGTCGGCGACCGGAACGAGTTCGGGAACGCGTCAGTGGGGACCGACCGCCTCGTCTCAGGACCCGTCCTCGACGCGGACGTTCGCCGGACCGTCGAGGCTGAAGCCGGTTATCTCGCCGGAGAACCGGTAGCCGTCTTTGCCGCCGAACACCGCGCCCGTTATCGTCCCGTCCGAGACGCTGTCGCTCTGCTGGACCGACCCGAGGGCGGTGTCCTTGCGGACCGCGCCGCTGACCTCGAAGGTGTAATCGGCCGACGAGCGCGGTCGGTTGCCGCCGTCGATGACCAGTTTGTTCGGGAGCGTCAGGTCGTCCACGCCGACCTCGCTACCGCCGTGCTTGAGCGTCCAGACGCTTTCGTCGAGATTCATCGACGTGATGGCTCCGTCCACGAAGAAGGCGTCGCCGTACCCGTTGCCCGCGACGCCGGAGACGGTCACCGTGCCGTCGCCGTTGTCCGTCACGCTGTCGCCGCCCTCGGCGGTGTGGCCCGTCCCGGAGGTGCGCTTGCGGACGCTCCCCTCGACGGTGAACTCGTACGTGACGCTGGCGGCGCTGTCGTCCGGGACGAGTTCGAGCAGCGTGCCCTGCCCGTCGCCGGACTGCTGTCCGTCGTCCTTCGTGGAGGAGGTCGTGTCCGTGGACGACGAGGTGTTCGACGAGGAGTCTATCTGGCCGGAGGCGGCCTCCTCGGCCGACATCGGGACGCTGTCGGGGGCCGAGACGTCGGGACTCCCCGAGACGTTCACCTGCTCGACCGACCCGGTGACCGGCCCTTCGACTCTGCAGTTCTCCAGCGTGCCCGACCCGCCGTCGCTGGCGAACACGGCGTGAGACCCCGTGACCGAGATGTCGCAGTTGACGGCCTTCAGGCCGGACTGCTCCTTGAACCAGAGACCGCGGGCGTTGACCTGTCCCGACTCGTTCGAGGTCACCGCGTCCTGACTCTCGACGTGGATGACGCTGTCTTTGATGTAACTGCCGGGCGTGCCGAGCCGACAGTTCTCGATGTTGTTGTTCTTGAGGTAGGCGTTCTCTATCTGCGTGACGCCCATGGTCTGCTTGACCGTGTTGCCCGCGTGGGACATGTACATCCCGTCGGCCGACCATCCGGCCACGTGGATGTTCCGGATGGTGACCGTTCCGGCGTTGGCCCAGTCGGACACCGCGGCGTGTCCGCAGCGGTCCACCGCGCCGTCGCCCATGTAGATGTTCTCGGCCAGCGCCTCGCCCTCGTCGGTGCACCGGAGGTAGAACGTGGCGTAGGTGTTGCTCTTGCTGTCGTTCTGGCCTTTCACGCCGACGTTGCGGACGGTCCACCCGCTACCGTTCGTCATCAGTTTCACGTGCGCGCCGTCTGCCGTGATGTCGATGAGTTTGTTCTCGAACGTCTCGCCCGCGTCCACGTTGATGACCTTGGTCTCTCCGGCCGAGACCTCGATGGTGTCGTAGGACGCCGCCCCCACGGACCTGCTCGATGCGCCTGCCGCCGCGACCGACGCCGCCGCCGCACCCGCCAACTTGAGGTACGACCGTCGGTCGAGGAGTGAGTCTTCCGAACCGCGTTCGCGTGCCGTCTCGTCGCGTGCCATGTAATTCTCAATGCGACACTATCTATTCTTAAAGGTTCCGACTTCCGTTCAATGCTGCATTACTGATTTAAGTGTTATGGCTGCCGGTGGAACGGTCGGGACGGTCACACCGAAACCGACCGTTTCGAGCGAGTAACGGCGGCTTAACCCGGTATTTCCGCCGATAGGTGGTATCTCACGCCTGACAGACGGACCATAACAAAGGCCGAACGAACGGTGATGGACGGTACATGGCTGACCGCCCGCAGACGAGTTTGCAGACTCTCCTCGTCGGGATAGACGCGGGGTGTCGGTCGGTCCTCGACCCGCTCTTCGAGGCCGGTGCGGTGCCGCACTTGGAGTCGCTGTTCGAGACCGGCGCGGCCGGGCCGCTGGAGTCCCAGATTCCGCCGTGGACTCCGAGCGCGTGGCCCTCGCTGTACACCGGCGTCAACCCGGGCAAGCACGGGGTGTTCGGGTTCCTCACCTTCGACGGCTACGACTGGGACGTGGTGAACGCGACGCACGTCCGGGAGCGAACCCTCTGGGAACTCCTCGACGGTCACGACAAGTCCAGCGTCGTGGTCAACGCGCCGGTCACGCATCCGCCGCGCGAAATCGACGGCGCGGTGGTACCGGGCTACACCGCACCGGAGGACCCCGACTGCCACCCCGAGGGACTGCTCGACGAACTCCGCGACGAAATCGGCGAGTACCGGGTGTACGCGCCTCGAGACGCGGACGGTCGGGAGGCGGTGGAGTGGTACGAGCGCCTCGTGCGGATGCGGGGCCGAGCGTTCCGCCACCTCGCCGACCGCTTCGACCCAGAGTTCGGTTTCGTCCAGTTCCAGCAGACCGACACCGTCTTCCACGAGTTCCCGGGCGACCACGGCAAGGTCCGGGCCGTCTACGAGGCGGTGGACCGGCAGTTGGGGTCGATTCTGGAGGAGTGCGACCCCGACACCGTCGTCGTCGCCAGCGACCACGGCATGGGCGAGTACACCGGCCACGAGTTCCGGCCAAACGAGTTACTCCGCGAGCGGGGTCTCGTAGAGACCACCACCGAGGGCGAGGGGATGCCCACGTGGTCCACCATCGCCGACAACCAGTTGCAGGACGGCGAGGCGGGGAAGACCGTGGCGGACGACGACCCGACCCCGCTCGAACGCGTCGTGGCGGGACTCGCCGGAGTCGGACTCACCAGTCAGCGCATCCACGCCGCCCTCGACGCGGTTGGTCTGGCCGACTTCGTGGCCGAGCGCGTCCCGGCAGACGTGGCCCGCGCCGGGTCCGAGCAGGTCGATTTCCCGGACTCGCAGGCCTACATGCGGGACCGAATCGAACTCGGCGTCCGGGTGAATCTGGCGGGTCGCGAACCCGACGGCGTCGTCTCCGAGGCGGAGTACGACCGCCTCCGCGAGGACCTCGTGGACCTGCTCTCCGACGTCGAGACGCCCGAGGGCGAACCGGTCTTCGAGCGAGTCGCCCGGCGCGAGGAGGTCTTCTCGGGTCCCTACGTCGAGGAGGCTCCGGACGTGGTCACGGTCCCGCGCGACTACGACGAGTTCCTCTCGACCAGGGTCGGCGACGGCCAGTTCGCCCCGCCGAGCGAACCCTACAACCACAAGCGCGACGGCATCGTGGCGATTTCGGGGGACGGTGTGAATCCCAGCGCGGACCTCTCGGACGCGCACCTCTTCGACGTGGCCCCGACGATTCTGGCGACGATGGGAGTTCCGGCGGCCGAGCGCATGGACGGGTCGGTCCTCCCGGCGGTCGGGGCGGTCGGCACGGAATCGTACCCCGCGTTCGACGCGGGCGGACAGGTTACGACTGACGACGGGGACGTGGAGGCGCGACTCGCGGACCTCGGTTACCTCGAATAACGCAGAGCATGAGCGTGACAATCATCGACAACGACGGCATCAGCATCGGACGAGCAACGGAGTTGGACCACCACGATTGGGACGACCTCGTGGAGCGGTCGCCTCAAGCGAGCGTCTTCCACTACCGGGGGTCGCTCTCGACGCAGGCCGACCACGCGGACGCCCGGGTCCACCCGCTCGTCGGCTACAAGGGGCAGGAACCGGTGGGACTGCTCCCCGTCTTCGAGACCCGGAAGGGCGGGATGACGACGGCGTTCTCCCCGGCACCGAGCCTCTGGGTCTCGTATCTCGGCCCGGCGCTCCTGAACCACCGAAAGCTCAAGCGCCGCAAGCGCGAGCGCCGCAACCGGCGGTTCGTGGAGGGGTGTCTCGACTGGGTGGAACGGGAACTCGGTCCTAAGTACGTCAACGTGCGGACCGCACCGTCGTATCGCGACGTGCGGCCCTTCGAGTGGCGGGACTTCGACATCGACGTGCGCCACACCTACTCGGTGGACCTCACCCCCGGCGAGGAGGACGTGCTGATGTCGTTCTCCAGCGACGCCCGGAACAACATCCGGACCGAGGGCGACTACCGGGTGTACGAGGGCGGTCGCGACGAGATTCGGACCATCATCTCGCAGGTCCGGGACCGCCACGACGAACAGGGCGAGAGCTACGGGGTGACCCCGGCGTTCGTGACGGACCTCTACGAGAAGCTACCGGAGGGGACGGTCAGGCCCTACGCCTGCGAAATCGACGGCGAGGTCGCCGGCGGGATGGTCGTGCTGGAGTCGGGCGACACCGCCTATCGGTGGCAGGGCGGCGCGAAACACGACCGCGACCTGCCGGTCAACGACCTCGTGGACTGGGCGGTCATGACCGACGCGATGGACCGCGGCGTCGAGAACTACGACCTCGTGGGCGCGAACGAGCAGCGACTCTGCGGCTACAAGGCCAAGTTCGGCCCGCGACTCCGGTCGTACTACACCATGGAGAAGGGGTCGCGGGTCACCAACGCGCTGTCGAGCGTCTACAAGAAATTTAGATAAACAGTTTCAACGGGCGAAGGGCTTATTTTCTTCCACGCTCTAATTTAATTATCGAAGGCGCTCCGCCACCGACCGACTCGTCGTTCTGGCGGCGTCACGCCGGGCGGGGTACCATCGAGCGGGAACCAACCCAGTCACTCGACCAATGACCTCCAAGAACCCCGACACCGAGTCCGAGCGGCCGACCCTCGTGCGGGCGAAACTCCGCCTGCGCGTCGAGCGTGCGAGCGTGCCGACGCTCGGCGAACTCGAAGGTCTCAAACTCGTGGTCGTGACCGACTCCGGCGGCCGACTCGCCAAGGCGATTCTCGTCCTGCTGGCGCTCGCCCTCTGGCACTTCGGAGTGGTCCCCGCACCGTGGTAGCGGATAGTTCGGACCTGCTACCGCGTACAGCAGTCGCTTAACCCGACGACTCGGCGGTAGCGCTGGCGTTCGCCGAAGCGCGACTCGACCGACGAAGCGGACTCGGTCCCCGAGCGCACTTCGACAGCCGGAAGTGGAGACTCGTCACCCGAAACCAGACGCTTCGGCTGATGAGACGTTGGTCCGGACGGAAATCACAGACTGCTTGACTCGTTAACCGTTCTGTGTCGTCGGCCTAAGCGCCCGACAACAATACGCCGCGAACGCATACTCCGGCCGAGAGCGGTCGCGGAGAACCCGACCGCGGGAGACCGATGTCGAGCAACCACAACACCGTCGTCCTCGGCTTCGATGCGCTGGACTTCAACTACCTCGACGCCTTCGAGTCGTCGCTGCCCAACTTCGCGTCGCTGCGCGAATCGGGGGTCGAGGCACCGCTGGAATCGACCTTCCCGCCGTGGACCGGGAGCGCGTGGCCGTCGATGTACACCGGGACCGACCCGAGCCATCACGGCACCTACGGCTTCTTCCACCACACCGACGGCTACCCAAGCGACGACGTGCTGGTCACGCGCGACCACGTCCGGGAACCGGCCATCTGGAACTATTTGACCGCGATATCGGAACCCGTCGTCGTGCTGAACGTCCCGGTCACGCACCCCGCCGAACCCGTCGAGGGCGTCCTCGTCCCGGGGTATCTCGCCCACGAGGAGGACGCGGGCTATCCCGAGGGCGTCCGGGACGAACTCTCCGAGGCCATCGGCGAAGAGTACCGAATCTACTCCGAGGCCGAGACCAGCGAGGACTGCGACGACAAGGAGGGGAGTTCGCTCGACCTGATTCGGATGCGCGGGGAGGCCGCCGAGTACCTGCTGACCGAGTACGACTGGCGGGTCGCGGTCGTGCAGGTCCAGAAGACCGACACCGTCTTCCACGACTTCGACGACCGCGAGGCGTTCCGCCGGGCGTACGAGCGCGCCGACGAGGTCCTCGGCCGGGTGCGAGCGGCCGCGGACGACGCCAACGTCGTGGTCTGTTCGGACCACGGCATGGGTCGGGTGGACGGCTACACCGTCTACGTCAACGAGATTCTCCGGAACGCCGGGTTCGTCGAGACCACCACCGACTCGTCGGGACCGAGCCTGATGACCGAGAAGGCGACCCTGACCGGGACGGCGTCGGACAGCGACGGGTCGGCGGCCGCGTCCGGAGGCGGTCCGTCGGTCACCGGACAGGTCGTCTCGGCCGCGACGGCCACGCTCGACCGGGTCGGGGTCTCCCCGGGCGACGCCTACGCGCTGGCGACGCGGCTGGGTCTCGGGGGGGTTCCTCTCGAACGTTCTCTCCTACGAGGCGGTGTCGGCCGCCAGCGAGGGCGTGGATTGGGCCGAATCGACGGCCTACTGCCGGAGCATCGAACTCGGGGCGCGGGTGAATCTGGCGGGCCGCGAACCCGAGGGCGTCGTCACGCCCGAGGAGTACGAGCAGGTCCGCGACGACCTGATTCGGACGCTCTCGGACCTCCGCACGCCCGACGGCGACCCCGTCTTCGAGTGGGTCAAACGGCGCGAGGAGGTGTACGACGGTCCCTTCGCGGAGTACGCCTGCGACGTGCTGTTCATGCCAGCCGACATGAACCACGTCCTCAGCACGAACCTCATCGGACAGGAGTTCGTGCCGGTGAACGACCACGACCACAAGCGCGACGGGGTGTTCCTCGCCGCGGGTCCGGCGTTCGAGGACGCCAGCGCCGGGTCCGTCCCCGACCGCCTCTCGCTCACCGACGTGGCCCCGATAGCGATGGCTGCCGCGGGTCTCGACGTGCCCGCCCGGATGACCGGCGAGGTGCCCGAGGACCTGCTCTCGGAGTCGGTCGCGCGGGCCGACTACGGCGAGGTCCCCTTCGGCAGCGACGACTCGCGGGGCGACGGCCCGGCCGACGACGGGTCGGTCGAGGAGCGTCTGAGCGACCTCGGCTACATCTGAGCGGTCCGCGACTTCTGGCCTCCCTGCGGTCGTCGCGTGCTGGCGCAATCGCCGTGCCGTGCGGTCTTCAGTTGCTCAAGCAGTAATCAGCTTCTTGCTCTCGTTCTACGAACGTCGTTCTCCGGCCTCCAGCACTACGTCACCGTCTTGATTCCTCACCTCCGTCTCACGCCGCTTCCTCCACCTCGGCGGCTAACCCGTCCAGCAGGTACTCCGCGGAGGCGCGGGTCGTCGCCATCGGCACGTCGTGGACGTCGCAGAGTCGCAGGAGCGCGGTGATGTCCGGTTCGTGGGCCTGCGCGGTCAGCGGGTCGCGCAGGAACACGATACCGTCGATGTCGCCCTCGACCACCTCCGCACCGATTTGAGTGTCGCCGCCGATGGGACCGGACTCCTTGCGCTCGACGTCGAGACCGATTTCGTCGGCGATTCGCTCACCGGTCGTGCCCGTGGCGACGAGGTCGAAGGTCGATAGCAGCGACTCGTACTCCCGGGCGAGCGACACGATGACTGGCTTTTCGTCGTCGTGGGCGATGAGTGCGACGCGAGGCATACCGACCCGTTATCGCGCAGGACGAAAAGCGTACTCGCGGGGTCAGATATTGACTGCGCCGAGCGCCGACGGAGTTCGGGACGTTCGGAGGCGCGTCTGGGCCGGACGGCGCTCGCGTTCAGCAGGACCCGTCCGTGGTGAGTTCGGTGGTCTTCACCGTCGCGGACTCGCTGACGACCGCCTCGCCGCTCACGTCGATGGTCGAGTTACTGACCGAACAGCCCTCGGCGTCGGTGACCGAGATGCCGTCACGGGACCCGCGAGGGTGCTGGATGCAGACGTTCTCGAACTGGCAGTCGTCGCGGCCGTTGGCGCGCACCGCTCTCCCGTCGCTCGCGGTGCCGGAGATGCGGAGACCCCGCGCCCTGAACCGCGTCCGCTTCGGGAGCGCGCCCATACTCGGGACGGTCTGGCCCTGCATGCTCTCGATGGGGTCCCGGACGTTGACCGCGAGGGTGTCGGCGTCGGTCCGAATCCGGGTGTTCTCCACGACGGCCTCGCCGAACTGCTGGCCGACGACGATACCGCCGGAACTGTAGGTGCCGGTGAGGTCGGTGATGGCGATGTCGCAGTCGCGGATGCGGACGCTGCCGCCCTCCTCGGCCCAGATACCGCGCATGTTCGGCTTGTGCTGGGGCTGTTTGGGGTTGTCCACGCGCACGGTCACGCCGCGGACCAGCGCGCCGTTCGTCCCGCCGCCGACCCGGACCTGCTCGATGCCGTTGTTGGCGTAGTACCCCCCGAGGACCCGGAGCGGGCCGGAGTGGTACGCCGCGTACAGTCCCTCGCGCCAGTGCTCGATTCGGCAGTCCCGAAAGGTGAGTCGGCCGACGCTGTCGGGGAACACGTAGAGGGCGTGGCCGTTGGTAGAGCCGTCGGGGAGCGAGAGGTTCTCGAACCGGAGGTCGGCGTTCGGGTCCGCGGCGGCGACCTCGAAGGCCGTCCGAGGTGCGCGTCGGTGCCCGCGGACCGTCACGTCCTTCACGGCGTTGGTACCGCCGCTCACCGAGATGTGCGACACCGGCGCGACGTTGTCGCCGCGACAGTCGATGGTGAACCCCGCGAACAGGAGTTCGCGGAGGTCGCCCCACATCAGCCAGTAGTTGACGTCCTTCGGCGGGACGAGCGCGGCGTCCTCGCCGACGATGCCGAGGTTCCGGTAGCCGGTCACTCGCCACTCGTCGAGTCGGTAACGGCCCGACGGGAAGTAGAGCAAGGTGTCGTCGCCGACGTGCTCTTCGAGAATTGGATTTATCGGCTCTCCGCCCGAGGCGTCCGCGCCCGCCTCCGCGACGTTCACGACCGTCCCGTAGTCGGCCGCCTCGACGAGGTCGTTGGTGGTCTGGGTCGGGTCGGTCTCCGTCCGAGTCGCCGTCTCGGCAGTCGCACCCGTGGTCGTCTCCGTGCGTCGAGCCGTGGTCTCTCGGGTCGTGGTATCGGGGGCGAACTCGCCGCACCCCGCGAGCGACCCGGCGACGACGGTCGCTCCGGCGGCGCGGAGCCACGCACGTCTCGTCGGCGGACTCTCGTCGTCGTTCACGCGGGTAGGTCCGTCCCTCGAAACCATTGTTATAGGTGGCCTGAGGCGGGCTACGCCGTCGCTTCGAGCGCAGTAAGCGTGCTACAGTGGACCAAGGGCCAGTCGAGTCCCGGAGGTCGGCCGCCGGTCAGCGCGGTTCTTCGGCAGGGCGACTCACCCGTACCCGCGACCAGACGGACCGGAGCGGCGGCGTGCCGTCGTACAGCCACAGCGCCACCACCGACGCGAGCAGGCCGAGTTCGACCGCGACGTACGCCGATATCGCGCCGCTGGCCAGTTCGGTCACGTACCGCGCGAACAGCGTCCGGACCATGTCGAGGAACCCCACGCCCGTCTCGGTCCCGGACGCCGGAATCGCTGGCCAGAACAGGAATCCGTAGCTGGGTTCGCTCCCGACGAGTAGCGGGAAGAAGGCGTCTGCCGGGAGGTGGCTGAGGTAACCGAACGCGAACGCCGCGCCGACGCTCCGACGGTCGAACGCCGCCGCCACCGTGACCGCGAGCGCCGCGACCGGCAGCGCCGCGAACAGCGAGTGGGCCAGCGAGTGGCCCGAGGGCAGGACGCCGAGCGTCCACGCCAGCGGCTTGTCCACGAGGTCCGGAAACTGCGTGCCGAGCGCTAACGCCGCGACCGGCCACGCCCGCGGCGCGCGACGACAGAGCGCGTGGACCAGAAGCGAGTAGCAGAGGTAGCCGACGGCGAGGTGTTCCCACGGCCACATGGATTAGTGATTGTCCATCAGAATCGGTGATAGTGTCTCGGGAGTCGTCACGCGGACACGTTCACCCAGACGTGGACGTTGCGATAGGCGTTCTCGGTGGTCGGGTCCGCCGGCGGGTCGCCCTCGTAGACGAGGTAGACCAGTCGGAGGTCCTCGCCGGTCATCGTCGGCGTCACCTCGTGGGTGGTCCGCCACTCCTGACCCGCGCCGACGGTCGGCGTGAACGTCGCCAGCGTCCGGTCCTCTACCACCTTCGCGCCGCCGTCGTCGGCCTGCCTGACCCGTTGGAGTTCGACCACGACCGAGTAACTCGTCTGCTCGCCCTCCTGGTTCGCCAGTTCGACCACCAGCGGTCGGCTCTCGCCGCGTTCGAAGTTCTCCGGGTAGTCGTCCGCGACGAGTTCGCCGGTCTCGTTCTGGGAGAGCAGCGAGACGCCGGTGAACTCCTGACTGTCACCCGGCGCGGCCACCGCGTAGCCGACGGCGGCCACGGCGACGACGACGGCGGCCGCGAGACCGACGTTGACCGCCCTGTCGGCCAGCGACCCCGTGGAGACGGCCCGCCGACCGCCGTCGGCCCACGCCCGAATCGAGAGCGCGAACCGGCGGTCGGCCGGACGCCGGAGGCGGCGCACCCCGGCCGCGGCGGAGAGGGAGACCGTCAGCGCCGCCACCGAGAGCAGGACGGTTCCCGGGTCGATGGCCCACGGCGAGACCGCGAGCGCGACGCCGAGTATCGGGAGTACCGCCAGACTGAGACCGAACCCGAGCGCCGCGCGCTCGGTCTCGACGAGTCCGTGTTGACGGACGGCGGCGAGCGTCCGACCGACCGCGGCGTCGTCCGGCGTCGCACCGGGGAACAGCAGCGCGACGAGCGCGTAGCCCGGTGCGAACAACACCAGCGGGAGACCGACTGCGACCCCCAGCGGCGACCCGTACACGCCGGGTCGGGACAGGAGCGCGACCGCGACCACGGCGTACCCGACGATAGCGAGCAGGTCGAGCGGGAGCGTCGGGCGGGCGAGGCGGTCCACGAGCGTCTCGTCTGTCGTTCCGTGACTCATGGGTCGTCCGGGGAGGCGGCGACGTTCGTCCGAGACTGACCGAGGAGAGTTCGACGGCTCATTACACCCGGCCAACGCTGGATTGCTACTTTGTTATCACCCGACTGTCGGAGTACAACGCGACGTTACTCCCGGCCGAAGGACGAATCGCCGGACGCGGCGCTGCCGACCGGCGATTCGCGAAACGCTACGAGCCGGGTTCAGGTGCGGCCTACGCGGGCGACAACTCGCGTATAACAAAGCCCCGAACGGCGGTACCTCCCCGATAACCCTCGCTCGGGCGGTCCCCGTCCGGCGAGAACGCTTCAACGTCGGAATAACACGCACTACGGTGAACTACGATGCTCAGGAACGACTACGCAACTCCCGAACGGAGGTACCGAACGTGAAACGAACTGTTCTGGCGACGCTGCTCGCGCTGTTCGTCGTCGCGGCCGCGGTCACCGGACCCGTAACGGCCGCGAGCACGCCCGACGACGCCGGGAACTCGTCGGGACCCTCTCAGCGCTGGGCGAAGACGGTCGGCGGTGGTGACGACGACAAGCTAGCGACCGGTCTGAAGGTGGACGACGGGTATCTTGTCGTGGGGTGGTCGAACAGTTCGGCGACCGACGGGAAGCACGACGGCTACGTCTCGATGCTCGACCGGACAGGCCAGACGAAGTGGGAGCGTACCTACGGCGGACCGGGGACCGACCGCATCTACGACGTGGTGCAGGTCGAAGACGGCTACCTCGTCGCCGGAATGGAGACCGAGTCCACCGGTCAGGCGTGGAAGGGATGGGTGATGAAACTCGGTCCTCAGGGCGACAAAAAGTGGGAACGGACCTACGGCGACAGCGGTCCGTCGGCGCTCTGGTCGCTCACGCGCTCGGACGGGAAAGTGTACGTCGGGGGCTGGCAGGACGACCGCGGGTCCGCCGAGGGATGGCTGATGGAACTCTCCTCGGACGGGGACGAGGTCTGGAGCGAGACCTACGAGACGCGCCGCTCGGGGGCCGACGAGTACGTCAACTCGGTGTTCGTGACCGGGAGCGGCGAACTCCTCCTGACCGGGACCACCGAGGGCAGCAGCGTGGACCCGGGCGACGCGTGGGTGATACGCGCCGATAGCCGCGGAGACCTAGAGTGGCAACAGACCTACGGCGGCGGGCAGTTCGACCGCGTCCACGACGCGACCGCGGCGTCCGACGGCGGGTTCGTGCTGGTCGGTCGGACCGCCAGTCGCGGCGCGGGCGGGGAAGACGGCTGGCTGCTCAAGATTCGAGGCGACGGCCAGACCCAGTGGCAGCGAACCTACGGGACCCCCAAGTCCGACGCCTTCTTCGGCATCCACGACGACCCCGACGGCGGGTACGCCGTCTCGGGGACGAAGCACGTCCTCGGAGACTCGGGCGCTGACGGTTGGGTTCTGAAGACCGATTCCGCTGGCAAACGCGACTGGCAGCGGACGTACGGCCAGAACTACTGGGACAAGTTCTGGCCGGTCGTGGAGGGTCACGGCGGGGGCTACCTCGCCGTCGGCGAGTCCACGAGTTACGGCGACAACCGCGACGGGTGGGTCGTCCGGGTCGGCGGTCCCGCGGTCGCGGCCGTCGAGGACGCCGACGCCAACGAGTCCGGAACCACCGTGAGGTTCGAGGACTCGCCGGTGCAGGCCGTCACGCTCGCGGACTCGAACGTCTCGGGAATCCTCGCGGTCGCCGAGCGCACCGACCTGTCCGCGCTCTCGCCGCCCGGCGACCCCCTCTACGCGGTGTCGATGAACGGGTCCGAGGCGGTGACCGACGTGTCGGCCACCGTCGAGTTCGCGGTCCAGAAGAGCGCCGTCGGGACCGACCTCTCGGACGTCCGCGTGGCCCAGCGCACTGCGGAGGGCTGGTCGCTGCGACGGACGACGGTGGTCTCGGAGGCGAACGGCACGGCGATTCTGTCGGCCGAGACCGAGAATGCGAGTACGTTGGCGGTGACGTCCGTGCCCGCGCCGACCGCGAGCATCGACGCCGACGACGCGGTGATGGCGGGCGACACCGTCGAACTGTCCGCGAGCGGTTCGATGGCCGAGAACGCCACGCTGGCGAGCTACGAGTGGTCCGTCGGCGAGCGGTCGGCGACCGGGGAGTCGGCGACCGTCAGCTTCGAGCGCCCGGGCGTGCGCACGGTGAACCTGACGGTCACCGACGAGAACGGTCTCCGCGACACCGCGACGGCGACGCTCGTGGTCAACGACCGGCCGACGGTCAGCGTCCGGACGCCGGACGCCGCGACGGTCGGCAAGGCGAGTAGCTTCTCGGCGAACGTGAGCGACGACGTCGGCGACGTGGCGGTGACGTGGCAGTTCGGCGGCGCGACGGTGACGGGCGAGTCGGTCGAACACAGCTTCGGGTCGGCGGGCACCAAGACTGTCACGGTGGTCGTCGAGGACGAGTACGGTGCGACGGTGACCGAGGAAGTCCAAGTCGAGGTGAGCGCGCAGGACGCCGGTGGAGCGACGACCGATGCCGGGCCGGAGACCGGTGGCGGCGTCCCCGGGTTCGGTCTGGGTGTGTCGCTGGTCGCCTTGCTCGGAGCGGCGCTCCTCGCGGGCCGACTACGGGGCTGAGCGCCGGGTGTATCGCTCCGTTTCAACCGTTTTGGAGGCAGTAAGACGCCCGTAACCTCCCGTTACGAACGGGAGGGTGGCGTATACTAAAGAACCTACCGCGGCTACAACCGAGTACGTCGAAACGAACGACGGTGATTTACCCTGAGTTGGACAATCCCCACGTCAGACCTCGACGAATCGTTCGAAGAGGGAGAAGTCATGTTCGCTGTGGACGACAGCGACGAAGAACGCACGACGGTCATCGCCGACATCTCGAACGACGAAGCGTATCTGGCGATGCCGTTCGACGAGTCGAACACGCTCTCGCAGTGGCGCTGAAGTAACGACCCGCTTTTCCGCCCTTCCACGACTCGGTTCTATTTATCGCGACTGCCCCGAGCAACTGCGCTTCGCTCGGTGACGCGGACGAGCGGACGTGGCTTCTGGGACTGTTCTCGACACCCGCAACCAGAAACTGCTTTTGAGGTCCAGCGCCAACGCGGAGGACATGAACGTCACACTCACGCTCCTCGCACTCCTGACGGGGTTCGTCACGGGCGCGCTGTTCACCTTCCTCGGAATTCCGATGCCCGCGCCGCCCGAACTCCCCGGCGTCGTCGGCATCGTCGGCATCTACGTCGGCTACAAGACGGTCGAATACTTCGACGCGGGCGTGGACCTCCTCTCGATGCTCGGACTCGCGGGATAGACGGCTCTGTTCTCTCTGCGAAACTGTGTGGCCGTCCACGGTCCGGCCAAGGTTCACGTACGAAACCGGGACGAACTCGGACCGGACGCTTCGTGCGGTCCCGGGCGACCGCAGTGCACGCACACTGTGGGACCGCCAGTCCGACTACCCCGAGAGGGCTGTGCCACTAACGGAGACACCGATGTCGAACGTCGTCGCTATCGCTCCCTCCGAACGACGTTCGCGTTCGCTAAAACGAGTCGGCGAGCGACCGCAGAAACGAGCGGACGACCGTGAAAAGGGTCTCGCGGAGACGGCCGCGTCGGTCAGTAGGACCGCTCTTTCGGCTCGTAGGTCTTGTCCTGCCCTTCGAGGATGACCGGCTTGTACCAGAGTTCGGGCGACCCGTCGTTCCACGAGAGCATCGTGTGCTTGAGCCACTCGTCGTCCTTGCGCTCCTGATGTTCCTGCCGCCAGTGTGCGCCGCGGAACTCGTCGCGCGCCAGCGCGCCGAGGGTGATGGCTTCCGCGAGGTCGATGAGGTTGCGGGTCTCGATGGTGTGAATGAGGTCGGTGTTGAACGTCCGCGACGGGTCGTTGACGTACACGTCCTGATACGCCTCGCGGACCTCCCGGATGTCCTCCAGCGCGTCCTTCAGGTTCTCCTCGTTCCGGAAGACGTTGACGTTCTCGGTCATCGACTGCTGGAGTTCGTCGCGGAGTTCGGCGTGCTGGATGCCGTCGTCCTTCTCCATGAGGCGCTCGATACGGGTGCGCTCGCGTTCGATGGTACGCCGGACCGTCTCGTCGGGTTCGACGACCGCCGCACCGCCGTCCGCCACGGCGTCTTCGTCGCCGTCTGCGGCCACGTCGTCGCTCGCCTCGACCGCACCGGGTTCGACGGGGGTGTCGAGACCGTCCTCTTCCTCGATTTCGCCCGTCTTGCCCTTCGTAATCTCGGCCTCGCCGAGGTCCGCACCCGCGGCGTGACGACCGGCGCGCGCGCCGAAGACGATGAGTTCCGGCAGGGCGTTGCCGCCGAGTCGGTTCGACCCGTGGACCGAGACGCAGGCGCACTCGCCCGCGGCGTAGAGACCGTCGATGAGGGTCTCGCCGTTCTCGTCGGTCTCGATGCCGCCCATCTCGTAGTGCTGGCCGGGCTTGACCGGCATCGGCTCTTCGAGACCGTTCACGCCCTCGAAGTCGCGCGCGAGGTGGAGGATGTTCTCCAGTCGGTCGGTGATGCGCTCCTCGCCGAGGTGGCGCATGTCGAGGTAGACGTACTCGTCCTCGACGCCGCGGCCCGCGTTGACCTCCGTCAGTTCCGCGCGCGACACCACGTCGCGGGAGGCGAGTTCGCCGTCGTTGTTCGCGTAGCCGTGCTCGAACATGAAGCGCTCGCCCTCGCTGTTGTAGAGGATGCCGCCCTCACCGCGCACGCCCTCGGAGATGAGGACCCCCGTCGAGGGGAGCGTGGTCGGGTGGAACTGGACGAACTCCATGTCTTCGAGCGGGACGCCCGCGCGGTAGGCCATCGCGGCACCGTCGCCGGTGTTGGCGACCGCGTTGGTGGTGTGGTCGTACACCTGTCCGGTGCCGCCCGTCGCGAGGATGACGCCGTTTCGGGCCTTGAAGCCCTCGACCTGTCCGGTCTTGATGTCGTAGGCGACGACGCCGTGACACTCGCGGTCGGCCGGGTCGTCGTGGTCGGTGACCGCGAGGTTCGAGACGTACCACTCGTCGTACACCTGAATGCCTCGCTTGACCACCTGCTCGTACATCGTGTGGAGCATGTGGTGGCCGGTCTCGGCCCCCGCGTAGGTCGTCCGGGCGAAGGAGAGTCCGCCGAACGGTCGCTGGGAGACTCGGCCGTCGTCCTCGCGGGAGAACGGCATCCCCCAGTTTTCGAGTTGGATGGTCTCCTCGGGGCTGTCCTGCGCGAGGGTTTCGATTGCGGGGGCGTCTCCGAGGTAGTCCGACCCCTTCATCGTGTCGTAGGCGTGGAGTTCCCAGTCGTCGCCCTCGCGGAGCGCCGCGTTGATACCGCCTTCGGCCGCGCCGGTGTGGCTCCGAACCGGGTGGAGCTTCGTGACGATTGCCACGTCGGCACCCTCCTCGTGGGCCGCGATGGCCGCTCGGAGTCCGGCACCGCCGCCGCCGATTACCAGAACGTCGTGTTCGTGCATAGTTGCTAATCTCTTACCAGAATTTCAGGTTCTGTTTGACCGCTTCCCGCTTGAGTTCCTGAATGTGCTCGGTCAGCGGGATGTCTTTCGGACAGACGTTCGTGCAGGAGAACTGGGTCTGGCACCGCCAGACGCCGTGCTCTTGGTCCATCACGTTCATCCGGTGTTCCTTCATGTTCTCGCCCTCGCGCTCGTCCATGGCGAACCGGTAGGCCTTGTTGATGGCCGCCGGACCGAGGTACTGGTTGTCCCCGGCCGCGATGTTACACGAGGACATGCAGGCACCGCACCAGATGCACCGCGTGGACATCTTGATTTTCTCGCGGTTCTCGCGAGTCTGTCGGTACTCTTCGAGGTCGCCCTCGGACTCCTCGTCGGGTTGGAAGAACGGCTCGACCGCGTGCATCTGGTCGTAGAAGTGCTCCATGTCCACGACGAGGTCCTTCACCACGTCCTGATGCGGGAGCGGTTCGACCCGGACCGGCTCTTCGAGGTCCGAAATCTGGGTCTGACAGCCGAGTCGCTGTCGGCCGTTGATGAACAGCGCGTCCGACCCGCAGACCGCCTGTCGGCACGAGTGGCGGAACGTCAGCGTGGTGTCGTAGCGGTCGCGGGCGTAGATGAGTGCGTCGAGGACCGTCATCCCCTTCTCGCGGGGGACGGCGAAGTCGTCGAACCGCGGTTCCATCTTGCCCTCGACTTCGGGGTCGTACCGGAACACCTTCAGTCGGAAGCTCTCGCCCTCGACGTCGGCGGGCGCGCCGGACACCGACTGCTGGCGCTTGGCGTCGCGGTCGGCCCGTCGCTGGTCGCCCTTCGACGCGCCTTCCTGTTCGACCGACGACTCGGCCTCGTGTTCTGCGCTCTCGGTTCTCCCTCGGTCTTCTTCTGGTAGTTGCGTGCTCATATTACATCACTCCCGACATGACGAACGCGAGGTAGACACCCTGTGCCGCCAGCGCGAGACCGGCGATAGCGAGGACGCCTTTCACCGCGGTCTTCTTGGTGCCGGTCAGGCCCTGATTCAGCAGCGCGGCGTAGACGCCGTTCACGCCGTGGAACGTCGCGGTTAGCAGGAAGAGTATCATCGTCGCGAGGTAGCCCCACTGCTCCATGCGAGCGGTCGTCCCGGCGAACGTCACCTCGGAGGCGTGGTGGACGAAGTGGAGGAGGAAGAAGTGGAACGCCAGCACCACGACGAGGAACGCCGCCGTCACGCGCTGGAGCAGCCACGAGAGGCTCCCGCTCCGGAACGAGGAGTAGCGTTCGGCCATCTCAGAACGCCCCCTCGAGGAACGACGGGATGCTCGCCAACACGATGACACCCGTAACTATCAACGATGCGTAGAAGCTCTTGTCCTGCGATTCGAGTCCGAGTCCGAGGTCCACGAACAGCAGGCGGACGCCGTTCAGAATGTGGAAGACGGCGACCGCCAGCAGGCCGACCTCCATGACCCGGACGAGGAGCAGGCTCTCAAGCCCCTGAATCGTGTCCGTGTACGCGCTCGCACCGGACGTGGCGGTACTCAGCACGGCGATGTGGGTGAACAGGTAGCCGACGAGTACCCATCCGGTGAACTTGTGGAATATCCAGGCCCACATCCCGGCCGTGAACTCCCGCCACCGGCCGAAGTCTTCGACGAGGCCTCGATTGTACGATTGACTCATACTTGTCCGTTCGGGAGGTTGGACTGTGGGCAAATAGAAGTTTCTACCTACTGCCGAACTCGACGTCCACAGATACCACCGGTTTTCGGGGCACGTCTTGGCGTATCCGCCTCGACCGAGTCACCGACCGCCAGCGTTCTCGGGCGGCGGCGTCGGCGTCTCCACGGTCTCGGTTCTGCCGCGCTCGCGCTTCAACGCACGTCGGGTCTTGGCGGACAGTTCGACCATGTGACACAGCGGATTTCCGGGGTAGACGACGGGGTTCTCCAGCACGCCGACCAGCAGTCCCGTGAAGGGCGCTTCGACGGGTTCGCTGTCGGTCTTGAACGGGTTGGTGATGGTGCAGATGGTGTCGCCCTCGTAGACCAGCGACCCGCGGTCGTGGTGCATGTCCACCAGTCCGCCCGCGTCGGCGCGAATCCACGTCTTCTCCTTGGCGTCGTCGATGACGGTCCGCCATCCCGGCCACTTCACCGACTGGGTCCTGTGGACGCCGTACTCCGAGAGGACGCTCTCGACGCCTTCGAGACCGCGGTCGATGAACTGTCGCTGGAACCGGTGGGCCTCGCCCATCTCGATGGTGATGGTCGGGATACCGTAGTCGGTGGTCTCCCGACGGAGCGTCCCGGCGGGACCCTCCGAGGAGATGATGACGTTCGACCCGAACGACTTGGCGAGTCGATTGACGTCGGGGTTGTCCATGTCGGCGCGGACGTGTAACATGTTCGTCCGCCCGCGCGTGGACGTATGAAAATCTAGCCCGATGTCGCACGGCGCGAGGAAGTTGTGGAATATCTGGTAGGCCATTCGCTTGGCGCTGGTCGAGCCTTGTCGTCCCGGAAACGACCGGTTCAGGTCCCGGTCGTAGATGGGGAGGTAGCGCTCCTGTGCCAGAAAGCCGGGCACGTTCAGCACGGGCAGACAGACGAGCGTCCCGCAGAGGTTCTCGTGGTTCCACTCGTGGGCGACCTCTCGAACGACTTCGATACCGTTGAGTTCGTCGCCGTGGGCCGCCGCCGTGAGGAACACCGTCGGTCCGGGTTGGGTCCCGTTGACGATAGTGACGGGGATGCGAACCGGGTCGCCGAGGTACGTCTCGCTGATGCCGTATCGGATGTTCTCGGTCTGTCCCGGTTCGACGATGCCGTCGCTGTACGTAAACGCGTCCGGGTCTCCCTCCGAACCGGTCATACCACCCATTCGGACCTGGCTGTATATAAAGACGCGGCAGACGGTACGTGTCCTTTCCCGAACGGTCGCTCGGTGTCTCCCTTTTTAACCGATGCCGTACAACTAGTGACTACCAATGACTGCAGACGGGTCCAGTGTGCGGGTCGGTGTACTTAGTCTCCACAACAGCAAGGAAACCAAAGCGATTCTGAACGCGATAGCGGACCTCGGCCACGACCCCTCGTGGCTCAGAGAGGAGAACACTGCGGTTCGGCTACGGGACGGGGAGGTCGACCTCGAACCCGACGTGGATATCGTCGTGAACCGCCTCCTGCTCTCGAACACCGAACAGCCGTCCGAGGCGCTCGGTCTCGCTAAAATCTACGACTCGGTACTGCCGGTTCTCAACGACCCGAATTCGGTCATGACGGCCATCCACAAGTTCTCGGCCGCGACAGCACTCGCCGACGAGGGTCTGCCGGTGCCCGACGCGCTGCTCGCGCTGTCGAACGACCGCCTCAACGACGGCCGAAGCGACTTCGGCGAGGAAGCAGTGTACAAGACGGCCATCGGCACCCACGGCGGCGGGACGTGGAAGGTCGGGCCGGACGAACTCGTCAATCCGCGGGTCGGCGACCGGCAGGCGTTCCTTCAGGAACTCATCGAACGCGACGAAGGCGAACACCGCGACCTCCGGGTGTACGTTGTCGGCGACCGCATCGTCGGCGCGATGAACCGATACGCGCCCGATAACGACTGGCGGACGAACGTCGCGCTCGGCGGTGCCGTGGAGGACGCCACCGACGAACTCCCGCGGGACGCGGCGAACATCGCGCGGGACGCCGCCGCCACTATCGGACTCGATTGCGCGGGCGTGGACCTCATCGAGGGTCACGACGGCTGGTACGTCCTCGAAGTCAACCCGACCGCGGGGTTCAAGGGCCTGTTCAAGGCGACCGGCCGGAGCGCCGCGCCGCACATCGCTCAGTTGGCCATCGAGCAAGCCGGCGGTGCCGTGGACGAGGCGACGGTGGAGAACCTGACCGCCTCGCTGGACGACTCGGTTCCCGCCTGTAAGCCCCGGCCCAAGGACACGCCATCCGGCGAACCTATCGTCATCGGCTACACGGAAGAGGTCATCCTGAGCGGCACGAGCGGTTCGGAAACCGTCATCGCCAAGTCGGACACGGGGGCCACTCGGACCAGCATCGACACCAGACTCGCGGCCGAAATCGGTGCCGGTCCAATCAAGAGCATCGCCAAAGTCAAGTCGGGCAGCAGCAAGTCGAGTCGCTCCCGACCCGTCGTGGACGTGGTGGTCGGCGTCGGCGGGAACCGCCACACGGTCACCGCCAGTATCGAGGACCGCGGCCACATGGACTACCCGGTCCTGCTCGGCCGTGACATCCTGAAACACTACCAGGTCAACGTCCAGAAGCGCGTGGACGCCGAAGAGGAGACCGAAGAAGAGGAAGAGTGAGTCGGCGGCCTCGCGACTCCGCGACCCGCAACTCCGGATAGCGCGACCGCACATTTTTGACGGTCGGCGTCGTCGAACCGACAGTCATGGCCGACCGCCCCGCCAGACAGACCCGCGCCGCGACGACTCGACGGCGACAGTCGTGGTCCGGATGGGGGGGAAGGCAGTGTGGACGAGAAGGACGGCGTGGGCGTGTTCCTCGACGACGTCGCGTACACGTTCGGCGACGTGTCGGCGCTGGGTCTCCCGGTGTTGTCCGTCCTGCTGATGGCCGACGCGTCCGAGTGGTTCGGTCTCAAGGCGTTCGGACTGGTGGCGTGGTTGACGATGGTCGGCGGCGCGGCGCTGATTCGCGGCGGATGGGTCTCGCCGCTGGCGACCGACGCGCTCGGTTGGGTGGCGATGACGCCGTGGCTGGTCGCGCTTCGACTCGTCTACTACAACGCGACGCTGGCGCTGGCGGCCTACGGCGGGCGCGCGCTCGCCGGACGGTGGTCACCGCTCGCGGCCGCCGGGTTCGCCCTCGTCGTCGGCGCGCTCTCGGCGGCGCTGTTCCCGCGCGCCGGGGACTCGTTCTACGGTGTCGTTGGAGAGCGACAAGCCGACCAGTGATTCACAAGCCACACGCTAATCTATCTCCAGTCCCTACGCCGTGTCGAATGACCGACGAAGCTATCACCGCACTCCGGGAGGACGAACTCCTCGGACCGCTAGTCGCCGAGTACGGCCCGCTGACCATCGAACCCGCGGAGGACTTCTTCCAGCGATTCGTGACCTCCGTCCTGCGCCAGCAGGTGTCGATGGCCTCGGCCGCGGCGACCCGCGAGCGCCTCTTCGAAGCGGTGGCCGTGACGCCCGAGGGAGTCCTCGCCGCCGACCCCCAGACGCTCCGCGACGTCGGACTCTCGCGCCAGAAGACCGAGTACGTCCGCAACATCGCCGAAGCGTTCGTCGAGGAGGGGTACTCGCAGGCGTACTTCGCCGACATGACCGACGAGGAGGTTCTGTCCGAACTCACGTCTATCAAAGGCGTCGGGGCGTGGACCGCGAACATGCAACTAATGTTCTCGCTCGGCCGCCCGGACGTGTTCCCGGTCGGGGACCTCGGTATCCGAAAGGGAATGGAGGCGCTGTTCGACGCCGACATGACCCGGACCGAGATGGTCAAGGCCGCCGAGCGGTGGGCACCCTACCGGAGTTACGCCAGCCTCTACCTCTGGCGCGCCGACGAAGACATCACCGATTCCGTCGGCGAAGTGACTCCCCTGTAGCGGTCCGCCTCGAAGTAGTCTCGTCCGCGAAAACGTCGCTCACTCCCGGACCAGTTCCGTTCTCGAAGAAGTCGCGTTCCCGCAAACGAATCCCCCGTTCGAAGCGACCCCATCCCCGAAGCGGTCCCGTGGAGGGCCGAAGGTCAGTACGGAGTGTGGCGGTTCGCACGGAACGCCTCGGTCCGCCGAGTTCCGGATGGTGGACGACAGCGACGACTCGTGCGGGGTTAGACGACGTTCTCCTCGCGGGCGGCGAGGTCGAGGTACTCCACCAGCGGCGCGTCGTCGTCGTCGAGCGATACGTAGCCGTCCTGGGCGTCGAAGGTGACTGCGTCGGCGTCGGCCAGACGTGGAATCTGGCTGTGGTAGAGGTCAGCGAGGACGCGTTCTTCGTCCGGGGAGTCGCCGTTGTCGCGCTCCCACGAGGCGACCTGTTCGGCCAGTTCTTCGAGCGTTACCGAGTGACCCTGTTCTCGGAGGTAGTACAGCACGTATCGGCGGCGGCGGTTCGAGAGGAGGTCGAGCGTGGCGTCGAGCGTCGGAGAGATACCCCGTCCCCCTCCGACGTGGCTGTCGGTCACGTCCGGAGCGTCCGTGTTCATCATACAGTGCTTACTGGATACTCCGGGACAAAAAGCACGGTACCTAAACGATTAGGGAGTGACGAGTACTGTCACCTAGTCCCCACTTTATAGCGGGAAACCAGCGCAAAACAACGGAAATACTACGTTACGTGAACTCAATGCACAAACTATCGACCTCGGGCAACCGTCGTCGGAAACCCTTAATCCCCACGAGCGCCTATCGACGAGTGCGTACCTCAAGTCCCCGTCCGAGCAGTCCCACACGGGAGCGATGACAGCACGGAGAACCCGGGTACGCGACAGACAGTGTCTGGTGCCACCGCACGGCACTCGTTCGCCGGTTTCACCGGCCCGAAATTCGGCGCTGGTAACAGCGCCGCCCGGCACGAGGGTTTGCCAGCAGACTCGGCACGCCGCCACGGAATGACGCTGGAGGTTAGTGTTCCGGGCGACATTTCGATACTTCGACGAGTCCATACTGTCGCTCTGCCGGTGTTGGCGGCCGGTAACTGTCCTTTTACTCTTCAGGCCCCTACTACTCGTAATGACCCTGCAGATGAACCGAGTGGACCACGGGCAGTCCGCGGAGACGGCCCGCGTCGCGGACAGCGACGACTCGTCGGCCGCACTCGCCGTCGAGGGCCTCCGCAAGCAGTTCGGAAGCGGTGGGGACGCGGTCACGGCGGTCGAGGACGTCTCGTTCGCGGTCGAACCGGGGTCGGTCGTCGGCCTGCTGGGACCGAACGGTGCGGGGAAGACGACCACCATCAAGTCGATTCTGGGGATGGTGCTGCCGGACGAGGGGACCGTCCGGATTCACGGTATCGACGTCGCCGCGAATCCGCGCGCGGCCTACGCCCACGTCGATGCGATGCTCGAGGGTGCTCGCAACGACTACTGGCGGTTGACCGTCCGGGAGAACCTCCGGTACTTCGCCACCATCAGCGGCGTCGACCCCGACTCGATAGCCGACCGTCACGACCAACTGCTCGAGAAACTCGACCTCGCGTCGAAAGCCGACGAACCCGTGCGAAGTCTCTCCCGCGGGATGAAACAGAAGGTGTCGCTGGCCAGCGTCTTGGCGAGCGAAGCGGACGTCGTGTTTCTCGACGAACCCACTCTCGGTCTCGACGTCGAGAGTTCGCTGACGCTCCGCCGCGAACTCCGCCGAATCGTCGAGCGGCGCAACCTGACCGTGGTCGTGAGCAGTCACGACATGGACGTCATCGAGGACATCTGCGACCGGGTGGTCATCATGAACGACGGGCGGGTCGTCGCCGACGACACCGTCGAGAATCTGCTTCGCGACTTCGACACGCGGGGGTACCGAATCACCAGTCCGGACTTCGACGAGTCACTGCTGGCCGAAATCGGCGAGCGATTCGAGGTCACCGACGTCGAACGGTTCGACGACCGGACCCGCGTCGAGGTGGCGACCGACAGCGACGGGTTCTACGCGCTGGCGGCGTCTCTCCGCCGCCACGACGTGACACTCGATGCGGTCGAGACGGTCGAGGCGGACCTAGAGGACGTCTTCGTGGAGATGACGGGCGGTGAGTCACGATGACCGACTGGAACTCGGCCGACGCGTCTCGCGGGTCCGAGGACTCGCCGCGGCGGGCGGGCTACCTGCAACTCGCCCGCGCGGTCCTTTACCGGGAGTATCTCGTCTTCGTTCGCTACCCCGCTAACGCGGTCGGGGGCATCGTGGTCTCGCTGTTCTTCTTCGGACTGCTGTTCTACGGCGGCCGGATGATAGCCGGACGCGCGCTGACCGACTCCATCGAGGGAATCATCGTCGGCTACTTCCTGTGGACACTTTCGGTGGGTGCCTATTCGGCGATTTCCAACGACATCGGCGCGGAGGTCCAGTGGGGCACGCTCGAACGCCACGTCATGACGCCGTTCGGGTTCGCGCCCGTCGCGTTCGTCAAGGGGGTCGCGAAACTGGTTCGGACGTTCGTCACGTCGTCGGTCATCCTCGCGGTGATGCTACTGGTGACCCGAACGACCCTCCGAATCGACGTGCTGACCGTGGTCCCCGTCGCCGTCCTCAGCGTCGCCTCGGTGCTGGGGCTCGGATTCGCGGCCGGCGGCGTCACGGTCCTCTACAAGCGCGTCGGCAACTGGCTCAACCTCCTCCAGTTCGGGTTCGTGATACTCGTCTCCGCCCCGGCCTTCGGAGTCGGTTGGACGAAGTTCCTCCCGCTGGCGCTCGGCAGTTCGATGCTCCAGCGCGCGATGGTCGATGGGACCCGCCTCTGGGAGTTCCCGCCCGGCGACGTGGCGATTCTGGTCGGAACCGCAGCCGGCTACGTACTCCTCGGGTACGCGGTCTTCGAGTACGCCACGCGTCGCGCCCGACGGCTCGGCGTCCTCGGAGATTACTGACCGGTTCGAGACTGCCGCGACCGACATCGGGAACGGCTGAAAATAATTCTACTGCCGACTACGCGCAGTCGATGGACTCGGCGACCGCGAGCAGTTCCGACTTCGGGAGCGACCCGGAGACGCTGTACGATTCGCCGCCGCACGTCCACCGGACGATGCCGGTCGAACTGTACTCTGCGTACGTCCCTTCCTGTCCGTCGATGGTGACGTTTTCGGCGTCGGCGTTCGTTGCACGCGACGCGTCGGTTCGGTTCGACTGCCGTACGTGCAGTCGGTCCGTGTCGTTCCGGTACGACAGCGACACTACGGTGTAATTGTCCGTGGACGTGACGGTGACGTTGCCGAGTTCGTAGTCATCGGGAACTTGTCGGGGTTCGGTGACGTCGAACGGGACATCGGACTCCGCTGCACTGACGGTGTCGTACTTCTGGGTGTCCGGAATCTCGGTCTCGACGACTTCGGCGTCTTCCGGCGGTCGGAACTCGAACGTGTCCTCCGAGACGTTCGCGTCGAACGTCAGGTTGGAGTACGTCGTCGTCGTCTCGTAGGTCTGATTGCCGAACGACGAGACCATGTGGCGCTTGACGGGGAACCAACTGTCTTTGTCAATCCACAACGTGAAGTTCTGCGTGATGTTCGCGATTGAACTCCCGTTCTTCGGGACTAACGAGAGGACGTACGTACTCCGGTTTCCGACGGTCTCCGTCCCGCGATACGAGACGTTGTAATTTTCGAGGACGTTCTCCACGAGTTGCTGGAAGTTCTGGGACATCCCCTGCGTACCGAAACTCGAGAGATTCGTCTTGCGAGCAGTGTTAGTCGTCTCGTTGTACATCCACATCGCTGAATCGTTCTTGACGAGAATCGTCCCGTTCTGTGACTCGGGCGCGACGTACTCGTACCGCATCTCGTTAGACGACTGGTTGACCCAGACGTTCGCCTCGGTCGTCCGCGTCTCGTTGCCGGTCACTATCTTCGTCGTGACCGTTCCGGTGAAGGTACCGATGTTCTCGTACTTCTGTTCGACTTTCTCTCCGAGTTCGTCGGCCGACATGTCCGCCCCACCGAACTGCATCCCGGCGCAGCCACTGAACACGACGAGGAGTGCGACTGCGAGGGCGGGGAACGACGGCAACGATTGTTGGGAGGCCATGATTTCTTTTAGTTACTCAACCAACATATGTTTGCGGGTTTCGTCTGCGATTACATCTGGGCGGTCGCACGTTCTCCTCCCCGAATCATCGCCCTACGATTCTCGGTCCCGAGAGAGGATGCGTGCGGAGTGAAGAGTGAATGTTACGCTCCGGTCACCAACGTCCGCTAGTCGTCGGTCCACGCGACGACCACCCCGACGGACACCGCTGCGACCCACACGAGGAGCGATTTCAGGACGTAGTACAGCGACCCGTTCGTACGCGCGTCCATCGTCCCCGTGACCGTGCCTAAGGTGACGAAGGCGAGGAACGTCGCGGCACCGAACCGCCAGACTGTGCCCGACCGGACGTCCGGATACCACGTATGGACGACGAACGCGGCACCCACTGCGACGAGACTGCTCGCCTGTAGTGACCATCCGAAGGGTTCACCGACGAGCGCCGCATCGAACGCGACGTCGAGACCGTTCGTCGCGAGACCGAACGCGAACCAGAGCGAGACGTATCTGGCGAAGTCCGCGACGCCGTCCCGGATAGTTCCCCCGTCGCTCATGGTTCTCCGAGGGCGTACAGCGTTCGGCCGAGAAGCACGTACAACGTACCGCCAGCGACTATCGGCGAGTTCGTCCGATTCGCGCTCTCGGGTTTGCTCACACGGAATCGCTGTTCGCCTGACGACGCGTCGAAAGCCGCGACACCGTCTTCGAGACCGACGTAGAGCGTATCACCTGCGAGAGCAGGCGTACTCTCTTCGACTCCGTCCCGGAGTTCGACACTCCAAGACGTTTCGCCGGTGTCCACATCGAGTGCGACGACGCGGCCCGTCTCACCGAACGAGAGGTAGACCCTAGACCCGTCGGAAATCGGTCGGACCTCCTCACCCGCAGCACTCAGCGACCTCGACCACCGAGTCGTCCCATCGTCGAGGTTCAGCGCATACACGGGGTCAGTCCCACAGTAGACAGTGTCGTTTGCGATGCAGGGACCACCTCGCCGACCACTGTCGAGGTGCAGGTTGCGTACCCACTCCGTCGTGCCGGTGGTCGCGCCAACGGCACCGAACGACCCGTCTCCCTCTATAACCGGTCCGACGATGTATCCCTCCGCGTACGCGCTCGGATGAACACCCTCATCCGGCGGTGTTTTCCAGCGCTCGAGACCGGACCGGGTGTCGATGGCGACGAGTCGGTCACCCGTTCCCACGAACGACGATACGTAGACCGTACTGCCGGCGCGAAGCGTCTCGTCGAGGCTACTGTTCGTCTTGTACTCCCATCGCGTGCGCCCGCGTGCCCGGTCGAGCGCGTACAAACTGACTGACGACCCGACGAGTAGACGTTCCCCGTCGAGGACTGGACTGGTCTTTACGCGCATCGGTCGATTACTCCACGGTAGCGTCCCGAGGCGACTCGTCTGCCAGCTCAGTTCACCCGTGGTCACGTCGAAGGCGTGTATCGTGCGGTCCGAGACGGCGTAGACCGTCCCGGCCGAGCAGACCAGCCACGTCCGCGTCGCGCGGTCGTCCGAGAGCGTGGCCCGCCAGCGGACTTCCGACCGCTCTCTCGGTCCGTCCACGTCCGGCACGTAACCCGTTCGTGCGGGGTCTCGCCGTTGCATCGGCCACGTGCCGTCAGCTATCTTCGTAGCGTGCCGGGGAGGGCTTCGGAACCACCCCGAGGGGAGTGTGAAAGCGCCGAGAGTCGCACCGGTCCCGACTGCCAGCGCTCGACGGCGGGTAACGAGGGACCTGTTCCGAGTCATAACGTGTTTTCCCGTTGAAACTTGTGTACACTCACTACTTAGCTGTCGTTGGTATGGAATCGTCTCGTTTCGAGACGGTGTCGAATCTCGAAATCCGTTCCCATTACCGTATCGGTTGATGGGGGGAGTAATGAGGAGTGGAAGATGGCAGTATCGAGAGTAGCCATCTATGCATGTCCGCCCGCCCGCATCAAAATCACCAATCGTTAGCCGTGCAGTTCCGTCGGTTTGTAGAATCACCTATCTCGTCACACGACGCTGCGAACGATTCCCTTGGAAACTCTCCCCGTTGTCGTTCTGGTTCGACGGGCTTAAGTGTAACCCGGCCATTCGTTTGAATGCGAACGAGGTCCGGTGGTTTGGGCCTCCGAGAGGTGGCGAGAATCGGCGTCTTTATCAGACGTCTCGGCCGCCTCTCGCACGACGCTCCAATCCGATGCCGTTAAACGTCTACGGCTACTCGGAGTGGATGTCCTCGTCGTCCCGCGATTCGGGACGGCGACCGCACGTCCAATCCGGTGCCCTTAAGTGTATAAGGCCACTCGGATTGGACGTGACCGAGCCTTCGGGGGTCTTCCCACCGAAGGCCGACCACGGTTCGACGCCCTTAACTGATACGGGCACCTCGAACCAAATGCAGCAAAAGACGCAGTGCGATTCGCGAGACGTTCAACTCGTCTCGCAGTCTCGGACCCGGCCGAGGTTCGATGGGTTTATGACCCATCGACACCAACGTTCGGGTCCGAAGGAAATGAGGATTCCACCCCTGCGGTCCGCCGTACACGATGGAATCTGATGTTAGCCCTGGTAGTTCGGTGATACTCGGTCGATTACACGATTAGTGTCGTCGAACTAACGGACCTAGAAGATAGACACGATATATGTGTCTCCGCCAGAAACCCACCGAGCCATTACGCGCTCGGCAACCATTCCGGTTGATCCTGCCGGAGGCCATTGCTATCGGAATCCGATTTAGCCATGCTAGTTGCACGGGTT